>CAMHOY010000004.1 GCA_946186915.1 uncultured Bacteroidales bacterium
CCGAAGATGGTACGGGTATCGTACATATCGCCCCGACTTTCGGTGCGGACGATAAGAAAGTGGCGGACGCTGCCGGTGTTCCGGGGCTCTACATGCAGACCAAGAACAACGGACCTCGTCCTATGGTCGATTTCACCGGTAAATATTGGAAGATAGAAGACTTGGACCCGGAGTGGGTAAAAGATAACGTCAATGTGGAACTCTATGGCAAGTATGCCGGTCGATGGGTGAAGAACGCCTATGATCCGCAGTTCACTATTGACGGCAAATACGACGAAGCCGCTGCGGCAAAAGCAGAGAGTCTGGATTTGCATCTCTGCTTGGAGATGAAAGCCGACGGACGTCTGCTTAAGAGCGAGAAGCACGTGCATACGTACCCCCACTGCTGGCGTACCGACAAACCCGTCCTCTACTACCCGCTCGACTCATGGTTCATCAAATCCACCAAAGCCCGCGAGCAGATGATTGCTCTCAACAAGACTATCAATTGGCAACCGGAATCCACCGGAACAGGACGTTTTGGCCAGTGGCTGAACAACCTCAACGACTGGAATCTCTCCCGTTCGCGTTATTGGGGAACGCCATTACCAATCTGGCGCACGGAAGATGGTAGCGAAGAGATATGTATCGGATCTATCGCCGAACTCTTCGCGGAAATAGAGAAGTCCGTGAAGGCCGGTTTCATGAAAGAGAATCCCTGGCCGAAGCATAAAGTGGGAGATTATTCCAAAGCCAACTATGATCCTTCCGTCATAGATCTGCATCGTCCGTACGTGGATTCGATCATTCTCGTCTCGCCGTCCGGCAAGCCCATGAAGCGCGAACTCGATCTCATCGACGTATGGTTCGATTCGGGCGCGATGCCGTATGCGCAGAACCACTATCCCTTCGAGAACGCCGATCTACCGCGTACTGCGGACTTCATCTCCGAAGGCGTGGACCAGACGCGCGGATGGTTCTTTACCTTGCATGCTATTCACACCATGATAGAAGGAACTGTGGCATACAAAAATGTCATCTCCAACGGTCTGGTTCTCGACAAGAACGGCAACAAGATGTCCAAACGTCTCGGCAATGCCGTGGACCCGTTCGGTGCGCTCGACACCTATGGTGCCGACCCCGTAAGATGGTACATGCTCACCAACTCCAGCCCGTGGGAAAACCTGAAATTCGATCCCGAGGGAGTGGACGAGGTGCGCCGTAAATTCTTTGGCACCCTCTATAACACCTATGGCTTCTTTGCGCTCTATGCCAATGTCGATAATTGGCAACCCGGTCGAGATCACGAAATCACGAGATCACGAGATCACGAGATTGACAAATGGATCCTCTCGAAGCTCAATTCCCTCATCCAAGAGGTCACAGAAGCGTACGAAGCATACGAACCCACCAAAGCCGGACGTGCTATCTCGGATTTCGTGCAGGACGACCTCTCTAACTGGTATGTGCGTCTGAACCGCAAGCGTTTCTGGGGAGGTGAGATGAACGCAGACAAACAAGCGGCTTACGACACGCTTTACACCTGTCTCAAGACTGTTGCCCAACTCATGGCGCCGAACGCACCGTTCTATGCAGATCGTCTCTACCGTGACCTCACGGGCGAAACGGTTCATCTCAGCACGTGGCCCAAAGCCGACGAAGCGCTCATCAACAAGACTCTTGAGCGTCAGATGTTCCTCGCGCAACAAGCGACTTCCACCATCCTCTCTCTCCGCAAACGCGCCGAGAAGAACGTGCGTCAGCCGCTCCAGAAAGCAGTCATCCCGACACCGGATCAAGAGACAACCGATGCGCTCTTGCACGTGGCTGACCTCATCAAATCCGAGGTGAACGTCAAGGAACTCGTCATCGTTCCTGCTGAGCAATCGGAGATTCGTCTGGTCAAGAAGATTAAACCGAACTTCAAAGTGCTCGGTAAGAAAGTCGGCGCGAACATGAAAGCCCTCGCTGCCGCTATCAATGCCATGTCCCAAGACGACATCGCGAAGATGGAAACCGAAGGTTCTTTCAACTTTCAACTTTCAACTTTAGACTACACGATAGTGCCCGAGGATGTGGAAATTTTGACGGAAGACATGCCGGGATGGCTCGTAGCCAATAACGGTATTCTGACTATCGCCCTCGACATCGAACTGACCGATGAACTCATCGAAGAAGGTATTGCGCGTGAACTCATCAACCGCATCCAGAACCTTCGCAAGTCTTCCGGTCTCGAGATAACCGACCGCATCGAGATCGAACTCGAGGACCGTCCGGAGATTCACAACGCGGTGCTCCACTGCGGCGATTACATCGCTTCGCAAGTACTAGCTACGGCAATCAACCTTCAGCCTTCAGTGGCAAGCAATCAGCAACTCGAGATGGATGGTTACAATGTAAATATTCAAATCAAAAAAGCATAAGTATGAAGAAGTATTTTCGATTAGTACTGATGGCTCTCGTGAGCATCGCGTTCATCGGATGCGATATGTTCAACAAGAAAACCGACTACAACTTAAGTGATTTGCAGGGGAAATGGTGTAAAGATGGAGTACATGAGTACCGTGTTTTCTCTACTGACCCGGCCCTACGATCCGGTTACCTTTGGGGCTGGGAATGGAATGAAGACGAGGATGTGCATGAAAGTGACCTGGTTCCGCAGGGGGACGGCTGGTTCATGTATCGATTGGACAACGATGAACTGCTGGAGATTCATCAAACAGACTATGGCTGGGCAGAAATCCCGCAGGAGTATGTCATCACAGTGCTGACAAGTAAGAAGATGACGTACTACAAAAAAGGTTATTCCAGCGAGAAACAAAGTTTCACCAAACAACCGAAGGAACCGAACGAATGAAACGTGCATTGATCATCACCGGTATCACCTTGGGTTCCTTGCTGCTGGTACTTATTGCGGCAGTGCTCATCGTGATATACGTAGTTTTCACTCCGGCCCGATTGACACCTATCGCGCGTCAGGCAGCGGCGGAGTATATCACCTGTGAGCATGAGATAGGGGAGGTGGACCTCACGTTCTTCTCTACCTTCCCGCGTTTTGGCTTGCGTGCCGATGGGTTGCTGTTGATCAATCCTAAAGCCGGCAGTCAGAACGATACGGTCGTGTCTGCCCCGCGATTCACAGTTACGGTGAACCTCATGGAGTTTCTGAACAACAAAAACCTGGTCATTCATGAGGCGATATTGGATGACGCATCGGTGAATTTCTTCATTGCGCCGGACGGAACGACAAACCTCACGGATGTCTTCGTTACTTCACCTGACACCACCGATACTACCGCTTTCTCCTTGCCTTTCAATGAGTTGCGCGTAGATGGTCTGCATATCAAAGCACGCGCCATCACTTTCGTCGATGCCAAGGATACTATCGATGCCTCGCTGGGCATCACCGAACTGAGCGCGAAAGCGGAGAGTTGGGACGACATGTTGATTGCGCTGGAGGCCAACAATGTATGTGCACACCTCAAAGGAGATACCTACGCCGACAGTCTCCATGTGGAATTAATTGCACCTCTGGCGATGAATCTCAATGACATGCATTTCGCGATGGATGGAGCCAGACTTGCGGTAAACGATTTTAACTTGAGACTCGAAGGAGAAGCGACCATCGGAGACAGTATTGCCTTGGATGCCAAAATAGAGACTGATAAATGGCAGATAAAGCCACTTCTGGCACTTGTGCCGGAGAAATTCACCAAGTCGCTCTCGGACCTCGATGTAGATGGTACGGTTCAACTGGAAGCAACAGCACAAGGCTATTATGCCGATTCCGTCATGCCGCATGTTCAAGCGCATCTTATCTTGAAAGACGGCGAAGGTAAATACAAACCGCTGCCGTACGACTTGCGCGATGTGAAACTGGATGCCGAGGCAGACTTGCGAATGAATAAAGGCGAGCAGTCCAACGTGACGATTCGCACGCTCGAGGCGAAGACAAAGAAGAGTGCATTAGCAGCCAAGGGTACAGTGGAAGACCTCTTGGGCGACATGCTGATGGATCTGCATCTGACGCTTGACGCGAACCTGCCGGATTTTGCGTATTTCTACCCGGAGAAAATGACCCTTGCCGGTCGCGCGAAAGGAAAAGCCGATGCACGGATACGTCTGGATGATCTCACGGCTATGCGTCTGGACAAAGGACGTATAGACGCGGACCTCAATCTGTCGGATATCCGCTATGCTACGGATAGCATGGAGGCGGACCTGCCGATGACGCATGCCCGCATTCAGATGCCGAATCCGCAACCTTCCAAACCCACTCTCAAATGGGCACGTATCGATCTGGAGACCGATAAAGTGGATTTCACAATGGCAACGCCATTGACGGCCGCACTCAAAGCGTCTGCAATCCAACTTGAGACGGGTAACGTGCTTTCCGACAATCCTGTCCTTTATGCCGCTGTAGGGCTGCAGTCTGACCGGCCGGTAGAGGTAGAGATGGATTCGATGGGGGGGACGGTGGACGCACCGGACCTCAAGGCATACGTGGAGTACAACACCAAGTCCGAGACAGGTTTGGAGAAGGCGCAGGCGGATATCAGCTTCGACGGTCTTGACGGATTCTTCCAGGATATCAAAGCCGACCTGAAAGCATCGCAATTGAGCGCAACCATGAATGCCGGCAAGTCGCTGAAAGCCAAACTTAAAACGCAGGCACTCAATGCACAAATGGGGGAAGAATTGTTTGCGAAGACAGGAGATTTAGCGCTGGATGCCTCTGCTCGCTATAACAGCAAGGGTGAAAACGCACTCCTTAAATGGAATCCGCGTCTGAAGATCAACCTCAAGAACGGAGAAATGAATATGCCGGAACGCTTGCCCGAACCCGTGTATATACCTTCGATCGAATTCAGTTATTCGAATAGGGAGATGAATATAGCCGACGCACGGGTCGAATTGGGCAATTCGGACCTGAACCTCAAAGGAAATGTACGCAATATCGGCAAATGGTTCCGACATAAGGCGATTTTGGAAGGCCAACTGGATATCGTTTCCGACCACTGCGATGCGAACCAACTGCTGGCGTGGTTCAGCGCAGATGAGGGTTCGGCGGAAGAAGAGCCTACCCCCGCCCCCTCCCTAAAAGGAGGGGAGAATGACCAAATGGTAAATGAAAAGGAACCCTTCTTGGTTCCTACGGATGTGGATCTGGCGCTCAACACGCATATGCGCGAGGTAGAGATATTCAATCAGGTGGCGAAAGACTTGAAAGGCGGACTGTATGTAAAGGACGGCAAACTGATTCTCGATGAAATGGGTTTTGTATGCCGTGCCGCCAAACTGCAACTTACGGCGATTTATCGTACGCCGCGTAAGAACCACCTCTATCTGGGCTTTGACTACCACATGATAGACGTCGATATAGACGAACTGCTGACGATGATTCCGAACCTCGAGCAGATGGTTCCGATGCTCAGCTCTTTCAAGGGCGCAGCGCAGTTCCACTTGGCGGCGGAGACCTACCTCAACAGCCAGTACCAGCCGAAGATCAGCACCCTTCGCGGCGCCGCTTCGCTTACCGGCAAAGACCTCGTAGTCATGGATAGCAAGACCTTCTCGAAGATAAGCAAACTGCTGCTCTTCAAAAAGAAGACGGAGAATAAGATCGATTCAATCAATGCCGAACTGACTGTTTATAAAGACCAGATTGATGTATATCCGCTCTGCGTGCAGATGGATAATTACATGGTGGCTCTCGGAGGACGGCATAAGACGGACATGACCTTCGACTACGATATCAATGTACTCAGCCCGATTTACCTCGGCGTGCATGTAGGAGGAAGCATGGACAACTTGAAAATCAAGTTGGCGAAATGCAAGTACGCCAAGGACTTCAAACCGCATTGGTATCAGAAAGCCGACACGCAGTCAAGGGAACTGCGTCAGTTGATCAAGCAATCGATGGAGAAGAACGTACGTATCCAATAACCCCAAAATAACAAATCACAAATGACACACAACAAATTATTCCTTTTAGGAATTGCTGCTATGACATTATTGGCTTGCAACCACCCCCAATCCAACCCGTTGTTGGATCAGCCGAACACCCCGTTTGGTGTACCGGCGTTTGATCAAGTGAAAATCGAGCATTACCTGCCTGCTTTTGAAGAAGCAATCAAGCAGAACAAAGCGGAGGTCGATGCCATAGTGAATAACGAAGCCGAGCCGACGTTCGAAAACACTATCGTGGCGCTGGACCGTTCCGGTCTGCTCTTGGACCGCGTAGTAGGCGTTTTCTTCAATGTCCTTGAGGCGGATGGCAACGATGAGATGAATGAGATCGCAGAGAAAGTGAGTCCGATGCTGAGCGAACTGAGCGATGGTATCATCTTGAATGACAAATTGTTCCAGCGTGTTAAGTTCGTCTATGAGCAGCGCGACCACTTGGGTCTCAACCCCGAGCAGATGCGTCTGTTGACGGAGACCTACAAGAACTTTGCGGATAACGGAGCAAACCTGCCGGAGGACAAGAAAGAGCGTCTCAAAGAGATCAACCAGGAACTCGGTCTACTCTCTCTTAAGTTCGGCAACAACGTGGTAGCAGAGACCAATTCCTGCCAGCGTTTCATCACCGATGAGGCGGAACTGGCGGGGCTGCCGGAGAGTGCCAAAGCCGCTGCTGCAGAGGAAGCGGAGGCAGCCGGACATCCGGGCGAATGGCTCTTTACACCCAAACGCACCTCTTTCACGCCGGTGCTCCAGTACTGCGAGAACCGCGAACTGCGCAAACAGCTCCTTATGGACTATACCACCCGCGCAAATCATGACAACGAGTTTGATAACAAAGCCGTCATCGTCCGCGAGATGCAATTGCGTATCGAGCGCGCCAACTTGTTCGGTTATGACAACCCTGCCGACTATATCCTCGCGGACTGCATGGCGAAGAACCATCAGACAGTGGACGCTTTCCTTCAATCCGTTTGGGCTCCCTCGTTAGAGGCTGCCAAGCGTGAGGCTGCGGCTTTGCAGGAAGTGATGGATGCAGAGAAAATGGCGCAAGACCCGCATACCGATGATCAGGTGTTGCTACAACCTTGGGACTGGTGGTTCTATGCAGAGAAACTGCGTAAGGCGAAATATGACCTCGATGAAGAGGAGATCAAGCCCTATTTCGAACTCTCCAACGTCCGCAAAGGTGCGTTCGGCGTAGCTACCAAACTGTATGGTCTGCAATTTGAGAAATTAGAGGACATGCCGGTGTATAACCCCGAAGTAGAGGTCTTTAAGGTTACCGAAGCGGATGGCTCGCTGGTAGGTATTCTATACACCGATTATTTCCCGCGTGCGGGTAAGCGTCCGGGGGCATGGATGAACCAGATCCTGCCGCAGTATATCGATGCGGAAGGTGTAGATCATCGTCCGGTAGTTATCAATGTGGGTAACTTCAACAAGCCGACCGCAGGCAATCCGTCCCTTCTCTCGATGGATGATGTAGAGACCCTCTTCCATGAGTTCGGCCATGCGCTGCACGGACTGCTGTCCAAAGCGCATTACAAATCGCTCAGCGGTACGAATACCCCTCGCGACTTTGTGGAACTGCCTTCGCAGTTTATGGAGAACTATGCATACGAACCGGAGGTGCTTAAGACCTATGCCTTCCATTATCAGACGGGCGAGGTGATTCCGGATGAGTTGATAGAGAAAATCAATGCGGCTGGTAAGTTCAACCAGGGTTTTGTGACGACAGAACTGCTCTCTGCGTCTATTCTTGATATGGATTTTCATGAGTTGACGACTGCGGAAGGTCTCGATGTCAATGCTTTTGAGAAACAGAGCATGGAGAAGATGGGTATGATTGATGAGATCATTGTGCGTTATCGTCCAACGTTCTACAATCATATCTTCACTACGGGTTATGAGGCCGGGTATTACAGTTATACTTGGGCTGCAGTGCTGGATGCAGACGCATTTGCGGCGTTCAAAGAGACAGGAAACCTCTTTGATGCTGAGACAGCCGCTCGTTTCCGTCACTTGCTGGAGCAAGGCGGTACGCGTGACGCACAGGAGCTCTACCTGGAGTTCCGCGGTAAAGAGGCGGATCCCAAGAATCTGTTGAGAAGAAAGGGATTTATTGACTGATTTCTAATTTCTAATTTCTGATCTTTGTGAAACGTAGCACTCAAACACTTCTATACCATCTGTTGCCGGCAGTCTTTTGGCTGCTGGCAATAGGCGGTAGCTTGGTTCCTGCGTTGCCTTCTCTAAACACTAAACTCTCAACACTCAACTACTATAGCGGCTATTGGGTTGCCGCCATAGTGTTGATAGTCATCCTCTTTATCGGGCGCATCAAGCGCCATGCTTCGTCCGTAGAAGAGTGCTTCGGGATGGCGTTGCTCTTGGGCGTCGCTTCCTATTGGTTGCCTACGGTGGTTTTTCTGACGATACCCGTGTGGGCATATCTCATCTACCAAAATCTTTTTAGCGGCCGTTCGTTGCTGGCTACGTTCCTGGGCTATGCCGTGGTAGCTATATGGGCGGCTGTATTCATCTTTTTCGGATGGATAGCCAATCCTTGGGCGCACTTCTTTGCATTAGAAAACGCCCTCGGGTGGATACCCTTGGGCGCTATCTTGCTTGCGTGGCTCGGCTCTACCATCGTACGACAAACCCTGCGTGTACGTTGATGCCCGCTTGCGGGAAAAACCATACGTACGTACCGTCTGTACCTCCGTTGTTCACGTATTTCGTGTTGAATAGATTATTGCACTGGCATTTGAGCGTGATGTCAGGTATATTGCTGTTCTTTATCGGAAGTGCGTATGTAAGCAGCAGGTTGGTCACCGTGTAGGCTTTTAACTGTGCGTTGGCATCTTCGTAATTGCCAAGGTACTGGCTGCTGACCACCAGTGTCTGGATATCGGCATTGAAGCCGGCGTAGTGAAAACTGAAGGTGTTGCCGGCTGTCCAGTCCGGTGAGAAAGAGATGGTACGCCAGGTATTGCCGTCTCTCCACCGGTTACGACTCCACGTGAGATTGCCTCTCCAGCCAAACCAAGGGGTCCAATCGACACCGAATTGGAACTCAGCACCGCAGCGATAGGAGTCCTTCACGTTCGTCGTGTTCAGGTAACCGACGCTGCTCACATCGCCTGTGGCGATCAACTGATTGTCGTAGTCCATGCAATAGAGGTTCAATCCGATGGTCCAAGGCATAGCATAGCCGCTCTTGAGCACGCCCGGCGAAGAAAAACTGTATCCCAACTCATAGTCAAACAGTACTTCCGGCTTCGGATCTTCCGGCGCCGTGTTGGTCACGAAGTTATTACGCGTCGGTTCACGATGCGCCATCGCAAAAGTGGCAGACAGACGGTGACCCTTGTTGTCGTATGTCAAACCGGCTTTCGGGTTAAAGAAATGCCAGGTGTGATGCTTGTTAATAGCATCTCTGGCATCCAGATAACTGGTCTCTTCGTTATCGCCCCAGATACGATAGTCCACAAGACGATATTGTACATCGCCATAGAGGCTCAGTTTCTCGCGTCCGCGGTGCAGTACGCGCCAGTTGGCTTTGGCATAGATATTCGCGTCTGTCTTCAGGCCGTGGCCCTCGTAGTAAGGAATAAAACAACGTTGAACCGAGAGAGTGGTATCGATGTTGCCGTATTGAAGGCCGCGGTATTGGTTGAAGGCAACACCCATCTGCACATCCACTTTCTCATGCACATATTTCGTGCTTAATATTCCTCCGTAGAAATGGTTTCGCAAGCCTTTCTGGGTGATGTTATCTGCCTCGTAGGTAGTCCAATCAGTAATCAGCATCTCGTAAAAACCGGTTCCGTAGGTGTAGTGCGCTGTGGCGGAAAGCGTCCAGTGCATATTGAAGCGGTGACCCACATGCAGGTGTACGTGATGTTGCTGGTAGTTATCTGTCTGGTTGTCGTAATAGGCTATATTGCCGTTTTTATCGATGTACTCGCCGGCGGGATTATAGCGTCGCTCGGCTTCGTTCTGACTGTAGGCATGGGCGTCATCCACGCCGTACCAAGCCATATAGGTCTTCTCTTTTCCGCCAAAAGCGGTGAGAGTAACGGCTGTCTTGCTGTTCTGCCAGCCTAACTCACCCTGATAGCTGAGCAGATCAGACCAGGCGCGGTCGATGTAGCCGTCAGAGTTTACTTTGGAGAATCGTCCGCCGAGATGCCATGCGCCTTTCTTGGAAGTCCGGTCCCCCCAGTAACCGTCTATCTTCACCATCTCGCGGAAGGTATTGTACATACCGCCGTTGAAGTCGATTTCGCCGCGTATGGGACCGGGGTGTGCGCTCTCGGGGATAGACGCGTCCAAGGTCCGGAGGTTCACACTCGCACCGAAACTACTGCCGCCGTTGGCGCTTGTTCCGATACCGCGCTGAACCTGCAGACTGCTCACGCCGCTCGCCATGTCTGTGAGATTGACCCAGAAGACGCCTTGACTCTCCGCGTCATTTAGAGGCACCTCGTTCATCGTCATGTTGATACGCGTCTGGTCCGTTCCGCGAATATGGAAATACGTGTAACCTACGCCTATACCGTCGTCGCTCGTCACTACAATAGACGGACTGGTACTCAGCAGGTACGGCAAGTTCTGACCCGTGTTATCACGGTTCAGTTCTGCATGACTCATCTCCTGTTTGCTGTTGGTCACTTGCATAACAGGGGCACTCACAACGATCTCCTGAAGGTTGAAATCACTCGCGGACAGTGTGTCCGCATTTTCCTGCGCACTCATTTGCGCAGATGCAACGAGCGCGAAAGCGCTCACAAAGAGAATTTTTTTCATTTTCTTTAGCAGCATTACCTGCCCAAGTTCTACGGGTTAGTTTCTCAGCCCAAAACTTGCTTCCCTAGGGTCCCCAACGTAAACCAGCGTTAGCGTTTGCGGTGGGGAGAGCGTAGGGCATTACGTAGCGCCATTGAGCGACGTGGTCGCGAGTCGCGCGAGTAATAGCACAAGCGATAGCTCCCCGAATGATTAATAATATAAAATGTCAAAAGTCTCTGCTAAAATCGATAGCAGAAACTAATAAACCATCCCCATTCCACCATGTGGCGGTTGTCTAACCCCCGCGGGCGGGCAAGGTTGTTCAATCCGAAGTCATATCCGGCTTGCAGACGATAGCGATCCCATTCCAAACCACCGCCGAGGCCCCATTGGATATTCGCGCGGATGAGTTCATCGGCAAAACGGTCGTACGGACTCGTCGGAACGCCGTTGGTCTCCAGCCATGTCTGCGCTGCGGTGCTCAGGTGCGTCTGCAGATAGTCGTATTCAGCCAGACCGATATGCAACTGCGGACCGGTGTAGAAGAACATACGTAACTGTTTCCACAGCGTGATCGTGTAGTAAGCGCGCACGGGTATAGTCAGATTATGCTCCAGCACGCGATGGGTGATATACTCCGTTTGCGTCGTCTGCGGATTCATGCTGCGCCAGTGTTGCTCGTTCTTGCCGTACGTCAGCGTGTACAGCAGACCTGTCTGCAAACTGAAATGATACGGCAACAGGAAATCGAAAGTGGCACCTACACGTACGCCATGCAGGAACATATCCGGATAACTCAGGTTCCGCGTGCGCTGTTGATGCTGGGCATAGCCCACCTCCAGGCGATACTCCACGCCAAACTTGTAACTCTCTTCCCGTTGTTTGGCTGTGGGATCGAAGAAGGTGTTATCCTCTATCTGCATCGCCGGCTTGCGCACGTCATCCGCGTACGCACTCACGCCAACCGCACAAATCAATATAATAAGAATCTTCTTCACTAATTCACTAATTCCTTACCAAATAGAAACTCGGTTTTCAGGAGCGATATAGAGCGGACTCTCCGGAGTGACGTTCCATGCCTCGTACCATGCGCCGATCTGCGGCAGTGCGCCGTTGACGCGCCAGCGGCCCAAGGAGTGAGGATCGCTTTTCGTGCGGTTCAGTATCTCTTCCGGACGGATATTGCCTGCCCATACATTAGCGTAGGCCAGGAAGAAACGCTGCTGCGGCGTGAAGCCGTCGCGGGTCTGCAGGCGCTCTGCTTCCGGCTTCGACTCCTCGTTGAGTGTGAATGCTAAGAACGATACTTGCAGGCCGCCGTGGTCGGCGATGTTCTCGCCGAGCGTGAACGCACCGTTGGCATGTACACCAGGAGCTACCTCGATCTTGTTGAACGCCTCTTCCATCACTTTCGTGCGGGCGTCAAAAGCAGCTTTGTCTTCGGCGGTCCACCAGTTGACCATGTTGCCGTCTTTGTCGAACTGGCAACCCTGATCGTCGAATCCGTGAGTCATCTCATGACCGATCACAACGCCGATAGCGCCGTAGTTGAACGCATCGTCCGCATTCATATCGAAGAACGGATATTGCAGAATTCCGGCGGGGAAGCAGATCTCGTTGCTCGAGGGGTTATAGTAGGCATTCACCGTCTGCGGTGTCATATACCATTTTTTCTTGTCCACCGGCTTGCCAAGGAAACTCAGGCTATAGTCCAGTTCGAAACGCGCTGCGCGTTGGAGGTTGGCGTAGTAGGTGTCTTCGGCATTGATATCCAGTTTGCTGTAGTCGCGCCATTCGTCCGGATAACCAATCTTGATGGTCATCGCGTTCAGTTTCTCAAGCGCTTTGTCTTTCGTCTCGCGGGACATCCATGCTAAGTTCTCGATACGGATACCGAGGGCTTTCTGCAGGTTCTTCACGAGCGCCAACATACGCTCTTTGTTCTCCTCAGGGAAGTATTTCTTTACGTACATCTGACCCACTGCCTCGCCGAGCGTACCGTTCACGGTACCTACCGCGCGTTTCCACAGCGGACTCGGTTCTTCGCGACCCGACAGCACGCGACCGTAGAAATCGAACGAAGCCATGTATATCTCTGTCGTCAGATACGAAGCCGCACCATCGATTACCTGCCATGCGAACAGGGTCTTCAGGTCCTCAAGCGGTTCCTCGTCCAGCATACGGCCGGCTTCCTGCAGATGCGGAATCTGTCCGATAGAGAGGCTGTCGAGATCATGGATACCGGCTGCCTCGAAATAGACTTTCCAATCCACTTGCGGAACGAGTTGCTGCAACTCATCCACGCTCATCTTGTTATAGTTCGCCTGCGGGTCGCGTAACTCTACGTTGCTGTACGCTGCCTTCGCCAGACGCGTCTCAAGACGCAAAACCGTCTGCGCTTTGTCGGCTGCGTTCTCAAATCCGAAGAGGCCGAACAGTTTCTCTACGTAGGCCACGTATGCATCGCGGATCTTCTTGGTTTGCTCGTCTTCATCGAGGTAATATTCTTTCTCGCCCAAAGCAAATCCGGCTTGGTATTCGTTGAGAATATTCATCGAACTGTTCATCGCGTCGGCATCGACATACATCGCCCAGAGTTGGAAATCCATTGCTCCGCCGAGCACCTTGCTCAACTCCGAACGGGTGCCGATTCCTTCGATTTCATCGAGGATTTTCTGAACAGGAGCGATACCTTCCGCATCGCGGCGTGCGGTATCCATAGCGAGGTTGTACATGTCGCCGATCTTCTGCGCTACCGAACCCTGCGTATGGTGCTCGGCTGCCAGATCCTGAATCAAACCGTTTACTTGCTCGAGGTTCTGTAATCCGAGTTTGTCGAACGATCCGAAACGGCTGTATTCCGGTGTCAAAGGGTTATTGGCCATCCATCCGCCACAGGCGAACTGGTAGAAGTCATTTTGTGCAACGGCCGTGGTATCTAAGTTGTTGAGGTCGATACCTGTCGTCTGCTGTTTGGTGGTACATGCTGTTGTCATCATTGCAATCGCTGCAAGCGTAAAAATAATTTTTTTCATATAGTTGAATATTTGCTTTCTCAGTTCCGAAGTGTGTGTGAGCACACTTTTGCGCTGCAAAAGTACTACTTTTTTTTTGAACTCGCAAGTATTTTCGATTTTTTGCAAAGTAAAGATGGCAAATGGACATTATTTCTCCTTTTTATAGTATAAAATGTTGTGTATGTAAAAAAAAAGCAGTACCTTTGCGCCGCTTTCTGTCGGCGCACGAGTGCCTATGTGCGCAAGGAAGCGAAAACGGAATATAATTAAAAGCAAAAAATATGAGAAAGTATTTCTTAAGTTTGATGATGGTGCTCCTCGGCTTGCTGGCCGGAGTCAGCACCATGCGGGCAGTCAACATTTCCGGTATGACGGATGAGGAGGCGCTGACCTTGGGATTCTGGGCGCGCATGACGGCCCAACCGGCTTCTACAACGCTCGGCTCCGGATTAGTCTTCGTGAGCGAGGATGAGCATGCGGTAGAACCAACGGATGAAGATTATGCCTCAACGTACAGTGCAGAAGGATGGAGCGATATCTATCTGGCTTCCAGTCTGATTAGCGCTACGGTGGATTTCAAAGTGTACGCCAAGGCCAATGCCGGTTCGTATTTTACAGGATGGTCCTTTACGGACGGTTATACCGATTTGGGAGTCGGCGATGGAAACTATGCGGCCATCAAGGTGAATCCTTCCCCTAAAAAAGGCAAAGCCAACATACTGGATTATACAGTCTATGCGGCGTTTGAGCAGGTGAAGTTGAAGTCCTATGCGGTTGCCGGTGAAAAGACGATGACTCCGGAAAATCCGACTTGTACGCAAACCGTTACTTTCCGCGCTGAGACGCCGGGTTTCTGGGCGCTGAATTCGGCGGATGACGTGAAGCACTTCAAATTGCCGGTAATTACCAGAAAGGCAGGCACCTCTGGTACTTGGAGCACCAGTATTGATGAGTCGAACTACGCGGACAATATCTCTTTCTACGGAGAATATGCCGAGATCCGAGTGCCAGTTACGTTTACTGCTCCGAACAACAGCGCGGCGGAGTATGGCGCAGAGTTGGTATTGGAGACCTATGGTGGCGTAAAGATGAAAGTGTATCTCTCGGCGCGTACCACGGGCGGAGAAGGACAAGCTGTTCGTTATGATAAAGACGGAGTAGAAGTGGGCCGCGGAGATCTGACGGCAATGATTGCAGCCGCAGCGGCGACCGATGTGGTGAAACTGAACGGCGACTATGCTTCGCCGGTGACGATCAATAAGAATCTCACTTTCAACCTCAATGGTTATACGCTGAGCAATACGCTGACGGTAAGCGGCGGAAACGTGACGATTGCCTATAGCGCTTTCGGCGGTTCGGCTAATGCGCTGAACGTGACGGGCGGCAAGGCGATCCTGAATGGCGGTACGTTCGGTACACTCACTATCGGAGCGAATGCTACGGTAGAGCAGAATGGCGCTACGATTACCGGAGCGGCAACGAATAATGGTACGCTCACCACAACGGATGGTGTTTTCCAATCCGGATTGACTTCTACCAAGACGTTGATTGCTAGCGGCGGTACGTTTAATGGCGCAACTGCCATCCAGGTAACCGGCGGTACTGCGGCTATCAAGCGCGGTACAATTGCCGGTACGCAATATGGAGTGTTGACCAATGGCGGTTCGGCTACGATAGAGAAACTGGCGGTTATCACCGGCGGTACGAAAGCGCTGAATAATGTAAGCGGTGCGTTAACGGTGAATAATGGTAAGTTCCCTAATCCGAACAAATTCGCCAATGGCGAGATTGCCTTCAAGTCGGCTTATTTCAAAATAGATGCTGCGGATATCGCTTCCACGTATGAGAAGCAGCAATGGCGCAATACAGCCGGACCGGAGTTCCGCGACGGATATCTCTATTTTGTGGGCGACCAGGCTGCGGCGCAAGCATCGAATATCAGCGTATGTCGTATCGGTAAGACCTCCTATGCTTCGCTGGACGATGCGCTTTCGTATGCAAACAACCACCTCTCTGAAGAAGTGATTATCATCATGGAGAATGACTATACACTCAAGGCGGGTTATTATACCATCCCGGCGAATGCTACGTTGATTGTGCCGATGAGTGATGATCAGGAGACGGCTAATCCTGTAGTGCCGCGCGAGACGAATCTGGGCTCTACGCCGAAATCCTTCCGTCGTTTGACGTTGGAGTCCGGTGTGAACATGACCGTTCTCGGTACGGTTGAGGTCACCGGTATGCAGCATGGTTCAGGCGAGCAGATGGGTGTGCCGGGAGGCAACTACGGTCATCTGATTCTGAAGCCGGGCAGCCATGTTACGTTGAGCAGCGGTTCCGTACTCCGCGCATGGGGATTCGTTACCGGCGACGGCACGCAGGATGCAGAAGGCAACTACCTCTCCGGTGAGATTGATGCACGCCGTGGTGCTACGGTACGCGAGATGTTCCAGATGGGCGACTGGAAGGGTGGAGATATCTCCTTCTCAATGGCGATGGAGATACCTGGTCAACTCCCCGTATGGCGTGACTTGACCCACCTCTTCCCGGTTTATACGTATTTTATCCAGAATATCGAATCGCCGGTGAAGTATCATCCGGGTTCTTCGCTTATTTGTGCCACTTCGGTGAATGTGTCGGGTAGCATTAATGCATTTGCGAACGATATCAAGGTGGTAGGCAAAGATGGCGAAGCGGCGATGTTCCTCATGGATGAGATGGCAGATGCTGAGAATACATGGGTACGCAAGTATTATGATGCGAAAAAAGACCAGCAGGTATATGAGGTCAATAGTGGTGCAAAACTCGGTTCGGTGGTAATTGACTTGGGTGAAGTGCCGGGAGCTATGTTTGGTTCTTCTACTTCGTTGAATCTGATGCTTGACTCCCGTAGTTTCGTGCTTCCGTTGACGTCTAACTTCAAGATTCACCTCCTCACCGGTTATATGGAGTTCACGCAGAGTACGTCCTGTCTGCCGGGAATGGAGGTTGAGGTGAATAAAGAGTCCGAAGTGGCGCTCGTGAACGACCATACACCGGGTGTAGCGCAGGGTGCGCTCTATCTCTATGATGCAGACCAATGGAGTTTCCAGAATAGCCAGGTTAAAGGTTATGTCGGCAATTCCGGTAAATTCGGAGCTATTGTGCGCTATTCGGCTACGCTGGATAGACAACCGACGGTTCGTGACATCAGTTCGCCGGCGGCTATCGGAGATGCCAAACTGATTGTACATGGTACATTCCGTTCCGGCGAAGACTGTTCGGTTTATACTTCTTGGTCGAAAGATATGTCCACCATGGGTCTGGATCCGAACGGCACCGGTGGTGCATCTATCATTTCTACTAACGAGGATGCCGGCACCTTTATCTTTGATGCCGATGCACCTGCTTTCGATGGTGTACATATGGATGAATATGGCAATATGACGGCTATCGGTACCTCCGTACTGGTGAACTACGATCATAACGATTATGGCATGGACCCCCAGTATCCTATTACTATCAATACGGTTTTAAACAATACAGCGCGTGTCTATGGTTTTGAACTCTGTACGCCTGCCAAACTGAAGAATGCCAACGGCACGTTTGTGGAGACAGACGGTACGTTGGCAGGTACATCTTACTGCTATATCGATGACCAATGGACGACGATGCAGGTAGCGGAAGATCCGTGCTTCATGAAGGAAATCGTAGGTGGTCAAACGACCTATTACGCAAAACCGGCCGAGTACGTGGCGGTCAACGCGACATGGGATGGCACGCAGATGGTGGGTAACACCGATCATACCTTCAGCGACAAGGATGGTGCCGGTCGTCTCTTTATCTTGATGGCGGACGATTGTCAATGGTGGGAAGTAGAGAAGAAAGACAACCTCTACCATTGTATCCATCCGAACAACGACACCTATTACTATTGGGATGAAGATGAAGAGAAATGGATGGAGCAGCGCTTTACTATCACTTGGCTCAACTGGGATGGTACGGAGATCAAATCCTATACCTACGATCCGAATACCGGTGATCCGGAAGAAGTGGAGTATAGCGTGACCTATGGAACGCAGGCGGAATATCTTGGTAATAACCCGACGCGCGAACCGAATGTGGACTATACCTATGATTTCACGGGTTGGGCTCCGGCGCTCGGTAAGGTGACTTCCAATGTGACGTACACCGCTACCTATCGCGAGCAACCGCGTAAGTATAACATCATCTTTATCAACGAAGGTGGTGATGAGATCGAGCGCCATCTGCTGACGCATAACGAACTGCCGGTTTGCGAGAACGCACCGACACGTACGGGTTATACGCTTCAATGGGAGCCGGCTCTGGCTGCCGTTACAGGCGATGCTACGTATCGCGCTACATGGCTCGAGGTGCCGCCTACGGAGTATGAGATCCGTTTCATCGATTATGACGGTACGGAGCTGCAGAGCGAGTCTGTAGCGGTTGGCGAACTGCCGGAATACAATGGTGCAGAACCTGTCAAGAAACAGACCGATTATGCTTCTAATAAGGAGTTCTCGTATATCTTCGATCATTGGTCGCCGACAGTAACACGTGTTACCCAAGCGATGACCTATACCGCGGTGTATCGCGAAGAGGCGAAGACCTATACGGTAACCTTCAAGAACGAAGATAACTCTGTTATCGAGACCCGCTCTTACCACTATGGCGAGACGCCTGTCTGCACGAATCCGCCGACCAAACCCAATACGGCGGAGTGGACCTATCAGTTGACTTGGACGCCGCAGATCCAGACCGTGATGGCCAATGCAGAATATAAAGCCGATTTCGAGACGCTGAAGCAGAAGAATAAATATGCAGTGACGCTGCAATGCAGTCCTGCCGGCGCAGCCGTGCTGTCCGGTGGTGGTCTGTATGAATATAATGCTTCCGCTACGGCTGTAACTGTTACCGCAACGCCGAACGAGGGCTATAACTTCCTTGGCTGGAGTGATAGTCAAGGTGGACTGAATACTACGCGTCAGATAGCTGTTACGGCAGATATCAATCTGGTAGCTAATTTCGAATGCCCGACATGCGATCAGGTGGCTATCAACTGGTATAACTATGATGGCTCGTTGCTGAAGACAGTCAACCAAGCTAAGGGAACGGCTACTACTTATACCGGTGCCACGCCGGAGCGTGCTGCAACGGCGGCTGAGACCTATACCTTCGATGGTTGGTCCATCGTTCAGGGTGGCGATCGTGTATATAAGAACGGTATGACGCCGAAGGCAGCCGACGGCGGAGCAACCTATTATGCTCACTTCGCTGCAACGCCTATCCCGAGTCTGGAGGTAGCCAGCGGCGAAACGATGGTACTGAGCGCTCCGGTTGAGTATCAGAACCTCGTTCTGACTTCTGACGGCATTCATTCCGCTCAGTTGTTGGGAGAGAACTTCTTGACCTTGACGGGAGAAGCGTACTTCGACTTTGCAGCCAATGCCAAGGCGCGTCAGTGGTACGCAGTAGCGGTTCCATGGCAAGTGGATGCTGCTACAGGTATCTATGTCAACGGACGTCAGATGCGCTTAGGCAGCGAGTTTGATGTGCTGAAGTATGATGGTGCTCGTCGAGCTTCTACCGGCGTGAACAAGTCATGGGATCGCCTTGCTAATGGTGACAAGATGATTCCGGGACGTTTGTATATGATTGCCTTCGTTGCCGATGCACCGGTAATCCGCTTTAAGGCCGAGGATAAGGATCATCTATTGAATACCGCTACCTCGGTTTCCGCTTATGCATCGGCTATTGCTACGGATGCTAACTGGAATGGCGTAGCTAACCCGGCGCTCTTCCATGCGTACGTTAACACAGGCGCTACGCTTGGTCAGGTATATAATTCCAATACCGATAGTTATTCGCCGGTACTGATGAGTAGCACCAAGTTCGTTGTAGGCCAGGCGCTCTTCGTGCAAGCTCCTTCTGATAAAGATATTACCGTTTCCTACGGAGGTGGCTATGCTGCGGCTCCGCGCCGTCGTGCGAAAGCTGAGGCTTCCACCAATGCAAACTATGAGGTACATATCGCGCCGGCTAACAAGGAATATACAGACAAGGTATTTGTCCAAACCGACGAAGAGAAGAATCCGGATGTATATACCGTCAATCTGGATCTTACCAAGATGGGTGTCAGCACAAAGGTAGCGCAGATGTGGATTGAGCGCTATAATACGAAACTCTGTCTGAATACCATGGCGCCGGTAGAAGGCCAAGCGGATTATCCGCTGGGTATCTTCGCACCGGAAGCAGGAGAATATTCTATCGGTATCGTGCGTACGGCAACCGAGCAGGCGGCAGACCTCTATCTGACGCTGGACGGCGAGATTATCTGGAACCTCACTAAGAACGCTTATACGGCTCAATTGGAGGCTGGTACCACGGCCCGTTACGGTCTGCGTACGATTGCGAAATCTCCGCAAATTACCACCGGTATCGAAGAGACTCTGGTAGATAGCGAAGGCAAAGAAATCAAGGCCGTTAAAGTGCTGATTAACGATCACGTTTATATCCTTCGTGATGGCAAACTCTATACCATTACCGGATCGCTTGTACGCTGATAACTGAAACAGACAATTGAAAACTCATAATAATATGAAAAAGATATATATTGCTCCTCAGGTAGAGGAAATGCCTTTAGAGCCGCAGAACGTCATTATGACCAGCATACCGGATCCGTTCGCTCCGGCTCCCCGTCGCCGCGGTGACGTGATTGAATAATCGCAAAAAAATCTCATATGCCGTCGCGCATATGGGATTTTTTGCACTATGCTTATGATATCTACTCTTGGTTATATTACATGGAATGTGTCGCCGTTCATCTATGAGGGTGAACATTTCGCCATTGGCTGGTATGGGACGCTTTGGACCTTGGGGCTATTGGGAATGCTTGTAACGTTACTTATTACCTTCAAGCATGATGGCGTACCATCGCAATTTGCACTCATCACGTTTATGGTATCGCTGGTATGTGTCATTTTCTTCGGACATCTGTTTCAGGGCCTATTCTATGAGTGGCGTTATTTTCCGGATAACCCGGTACATTTTTTAGGAACGGATTGGTATTATCGCAACTATTATTTCGAGCATCCGTGGAAATTCTTTGATTTCGCGCATGGTGGCTTTGCCAGCCATGGGTGTTTTATTGGTGGAATAATAGCTTCAATATTGATGGGAAGATGGATGACGAATTCTATGTGGTGGTATGCGGATAGAATTTCATTAGGTCTATGTGTGGTGGCGATGGCTGTACGTATTGGCAATTTTATACTTGGCGAAATCGGGGGTGTGGAGACAACAGTCCCATGGGGAGTCCGGTTTGTAGGTCGTGATTTTATACAACATCCGACCCAAATTTATGAAGCCTTGTCTTTTTTCATGGCGATGAGTATTGCTTGGCTATTATATAGTAAATATGATGCAGGCAAATATAAAGGTCTTATATCTGGAGTAATAATGAGTATTGCGCTTTTGCTGCGTATTCTCATTGAAATGGTCAAACTACCACAAATGGCTATTGAACATAACTGGATGTTATATATGGGGCAATGGTTGTCTATCCCGATGGTAATATGGTCAATATGGCTGGTTTTCTACTCCATAGAACAAGGAAAAAGTGATAATCTTCCTCCGAAAATTCGACTTTCTCGTGCTGAACTTCGCAGAGAGAACAAAAAGAAATGAAGAGAGTAATAGCAATATTAAGTATATATGGGTTACTACTATGCATTTTCTTCCTGAGCCTTATAGAAGTAACGACGCTGGTTGGATACCACAATTTCTTTACGGCAGGAGAACTGTTTGCTTGGATTACAGCTAACCCGAATGAAACGAGTGATATAGCACAATATTGTATGCGGTTTATATTACCCTATTATGTTATATGTTTGTTGACATTCGCGTTAATAGGATGGGGGATTTGGAGTCTGATAAGAAATAGTAAAACGATTATTGCCGGATCGATAGTGCTTCTTTTACTATTGCCGTTTGTTATTCCCTCTTCTCCGGCAAATATCTTTAAGGGGGGATACTATGTATGGCGGCAAATTAGAAATATACGGCAACACCGGAATGACAACATCTATTTTAAGTACAATGCAACAAGAAGTCATGTCCCGGACCAAAGAGAAATATATGTATTGGCAATAGGAGAATCGGTTCGTTATAAGAACATCTCCATTAATAAAAACTATGACCGCGAAACAACACCTTTGTTAAGCCGGCAAACCAATTTGTGCCTCTATTCGGATTATTATGCTAACGCCACTTTGACGCAACACGCTTTACCTATGTTACTAACGGGTATAACACCTAATCATTTTGAAGAACATTTTAAAAGAAAGACAATAGCTGCTGCGTTTTATGAAGTAGGATTCAAAACAGCTTTAATCAGTCACCATGCTCAACTGATGAATAACGGCAATCACGATTATTTGGCGAAAGATTTTGATACGTTAGTATTTGTGGCTCATGATAGTTTGATAGTTCCGGAAATAAACAAATTGGCAAAGAGTAACGAAAAACTATTCATCGTGACACATTATTTTGGGAACCATTTGGCTTATACCAATAGAACGGAGGATTGTTTGGTTTGGAGACCGGACTATAATGCAGATCCTACAATAAGTAATGATAGTGCTCTTTTAAATGCGTATGATAACTCATTGTTGTACACGGACAGAATGCTTAGTGAGGCAATAGAGTCATTACAAGAGGCAAAATGTATTGCAGCATGGTTGTTTGTTAGTGACCACGGCGAATACATTAATGGAAATATATGTGGACATGGGTTCTCATATAGTCCACAAAAAGACGAATACCATATTCCGTTGATGGTTTGGTGTAGCGACGAATACAAAGTAGTCCATCCGGAGAAAGTGGCTAATGCGATTAAGCATCAAGGCACCCCGATTTGTGCTGACTATGTCTTTTTGTCAGTTCTTGACATGGCTGACATCCGAATCGACAGCACGTTACAACAAGAAGGAATGAGTATCTTTGAAAAACAATTGAAATACAAAGACAGAACTTTGCTTCTGCCGGATGGAGAAAGGTCTATAATACTATGATGAAAGGAGATTGGATATTACTTTTTGATGTATATTCTTTTATTTTTTGGAGTATAACCTATATAGAGTGTATTCGTGTCGGAATAAAACAAAAAACATATTGTGTTCCGTTATTGGCTTTTTATATGAATATCGTATGGGAAAGTACATGTTTTTCTGAAGTACTCACGGCACAAGCAGGATTTTATTGGTATATATACTACGGTATAATTACATTGCTTGATGCGGGAATCTTGTATACAATTTTGAAATACAGAGATACTAGTAGCATTTCGAAATTTTATATTAAAAATATAGTAATATTCATAGTTGTTTTTGCTATATTTATTTTTTTAAAGAATTGCATATCGTCATGGAAACTCTATTTTGCATACATTGATAATCTTATAATGAGCGGCTTATTTATACTAATGTACTACAAAAGAGGTAGTAGTAAGGGGCAAAGTATGGCAATAGCTATAACAAAATTTCTAGGAACATTATTCCCAATATTAATAGGGGTGATTACTCGTGAGCTCTTTACAATGTCAATAGGTTTTTTTATAATATTATTAGATGTAGCATATATAATTCTTCTCTATCGAACCATACAGGCTGAAAAGGCACAAGCACTTGCCCCCAAGAAACACTCGCAAAGGCGATGAGCCCGGTTGATTCCTCTTTTTTGTCAAAACACTTGCGTATGTTCCAGAAAAGTTGTAATTTTGCAACGTTTTAGAAATAAATCGTTAGAATGACGTATACGCAGTTTTATAATCAGTGGCATGGCTTAGGCTGTTTTTCGGTGCATCAGGTCCATGCTATATCGCCGGATTTTAACCGCGCTAACTGGCATCAGTGGCAGAAGTCCGGATATATCGTGATGCTGCGTAGGGGCTGGTATGCGTTTGCTGATTACTTGAAGCAACCGGATTATGCGCGCTATTTCGCAGGCAAGATCTGCGCACCATCGTACATCAGTCTGCATACGGCTCTTTCATTCTATGGCATTATACCGGAAGCTGTGGTGGAAATCACGAGTGTAACTACGCAAAAGACCTGCCGCTACGAGAACGCTTTCGGCCAATTCTGCTATCAAACCGTTCGTCCGCGACTCTTCTGGGGCTTTGAACCTAAAACAATGCGCGATGGGAAGCAGTATATGATGGCTACTCCGGAAAAAGCAATCATTGACCTTTTATACCTCTATCCGCAATATTCAACCCTTGAGGAGTTGCGAGCACTGCGTTTCGATGAGGATTGGATGCGCGAAGAACTGAATCTCACGCGGCTGAAGGAGTACGCGGAGCGTATCAATAGTCCCATTCTTAATAAGCGAATCAAGTTGTTATTAAAGGCATACGAACTATGATTGATATGGAGTACATACGGGGATTCTATCCGCCGTACATCGCGCAGAATGCCGCTTTTCAGAAGCACATGCTCAAGGAATATGTGGAGTTGCTGGCATTGGAATGGATTGTGCGCTCGCCCTATGCAGCGAAACTCATCTTTATTGGCGGTACGAATCTGCGCCTGATACATGGTATAGATCGCTTCTCCGAGGATTTGGATTTTGATTGCAAAGGACTGAGTGAAAGCGATTTCAGGCAGATGTCAGACGACTTAGTTCGATACCTTCAATTGCAAGGACTGAACGCAGAGTTGCGCAATAAGGAGAACTCCCGCCTTACTGCTTTTCGTAGCAACGTGCACTTTCCGGAATTGCTCTTTGATTTGCAACTAGCCGGCCACCGTGAAGAGCGATTTCTTAAGAAGATCGAGGCACAAGACCAGGGCATTGATTATCTCCGCGAGATGGCTATCATCCAGCGTAATGGATTCTCTTTCCCCGTTCCTGTGCCGCCTATCAGTGTGCTGTTGTCGATGAAGTTGTGTGCGTTGCTCACACGGCAGAAAGGAAGGGATTTCTATGACGCAATGTTTCTGATGCAGCGTACTGAACCGGACTATATGTTTTTGCAGCAGCGAATGGGTATTGCCGATAAGGAGCAACTGAATTTAGCGCTCCGCGAAACGATAGCGAAAACGGATATGAAAATGAAGCAGCGCGACTTCGAGCATCTCCTCTTCGATACCCGCAAGAGCGAGATGATTCTTCGATTCGATGCTCTCTAACACCCTAACCCCCTAACACTATACACCATACACCATACACAAAAAATCGCAGCAAAATGCGATTTTTTTCGTCCAATCCTTGCATATTCCAAAAAATAGTAGTAAATTTGCAGCGAATTTTCCGTGACGAGAAATCCGTGACGTAAAATACGACATGAATAACAAGCATAAAATCAGTATGTTATGAAAGAGGATGCTCTGTATTTCAACCCGTTTTCTATCACGTCTTATATAGGGCCGGAGTATTTCTGCGACCGTATAAATGAGACCAACGAATTAGCAGATGCTTTACGCAACAGGCGTAATGTGACGTTAATTAGTCCTCGTCGTGTTGGCAAAACAGGATTGATTCAGCATTTATTTCGTTCGCTGGAATCCAAGCAGGTGCATTGTATCTATGTGGACTTGTTCAGCACGTCTAATCTGCAGGAATTTACAAAGGTCTTTGCAGAAGCAGTACTGAGCGCACGTATTACCCCTTATTCTGAGCGCGTTTGGCAGGAAATCACCCATTTTTTTGCTTCGTTACGTCCGGTCATTACGCCCGACCCGGTAAGCGGAATGCCTCAATGCTCGATTGATATTCAGCCGAAACGAGAGGAGTGGACGTTGCAACAGATTTTTGCCTATCTGGAGAAATCTGAACAGCCGTGTTATATTGCGTTGGATGAGTTCCAGGTCATCGCAGAGTATCAAGACGTAAAAATGGAGGCATTGTTGCGCAGCTATATCCAGCAATTGACAAATGTGCAGTTTGTCTTTGCTGGTAGCAAAAAGCATATGATGACGGAGATGTTTGTATCTGCTAAGCGCCCGTTCTATCGCAGCTCGCAGATGATGAATATAGATGTGATAGATGAACAGCAGTATTATCAGTTTGCAGCCAAGCATCTTGCCGCAAACGGTCAGCAGATAGATGAAGGTACTTTTCATGAGCTCTACCAACTGGTGGATGGATATACGTGGTTTGTACAGGCGCTCTTAAACCGACTTTATCAGACCAAGAATCCGCAAATAGATTTTAATACCGTGTTGCAAACGCTAAACCGGATATTACAAGAAGAAGTGAGTTCGTATCAAATGTATTGCCGGTTAATTACGGATCGTCAATTACGTGTCATTCGTGCTATAGCGAAAGAAGGAACTGTAAAAGAACCGGGTAGCAATGCCTTCCTTCAGAAATACCAACTGGGTGCGTATAGTACAGTCCGAGGGGCTATTCTTGCGATGGTTGAGAAAGAATTGCTGTACCAAAAAGAAGATGGCAGTTATGTTGTGTATGACAAGTTCTTTGGTCATTGGCTAAAGAGGTAATCGTTCCCCTTGTGGGATAAGAAAATGCAAATCTCCCGTGCTACCATCCTCGGCGAGATTACCTCTATCGTCGATCCTCTCCCTGGTTCAGAAATCAGGAAAAGATAATGTTCGTAATCCCGTAATTACCCCCCCATACATCATACACAAAAAATCGCAGCAAAATGCGATTTTTTTCGTCTAATCCTTGCATATTCCAAACTTTAGTAGTAATTTTGCGGCGAATTTTAATTTTATTACTTTATAATAATCATAAAATAATAAAAATATGAAGACTGTGGATAATCCTTTTGTAATCAGTGGGTACGAGGGCGCGCATTACTTCTGTGATCGTGGCGCGGAGACCGAACAACTTCGTCATGAGATAGCGAACGGCAATAACGTAGCGTTGATTGCAACGCGCCGTATGGGTAAGAGTGGTTTAATAGAGCATTATTTCTCGCAATCGGAAATAAAGGCCCGGTACTATACGTTTTTCATTGATATATACGATACCAAATCGCTTCGTGAGTTGGTGCGAAAATTGAGCCGTGAAATTCTAATTCGTCTGAAACCCTTTGGCATGCGTGCTATGGAACGTTTTTGGCAGACTATGCGTTCTATCCAATCTGGAATGAGTTTTTCTCCGATGGGCGAACCGACGTTCATGGTGCAAATAGGCGACATCAAGGAGCCGGAAGCGACTTTGGAGGAGATCTTTCGATATCTGGAATTAGCAGATAAGCCATGCATCGTTGCAATAGACGAGTTCCAGCAGATTGGTAAGTTTCCGGAGAAAAATATCGAAGCTACCCTCCGTACCTATGTGCAACGTTGTCATAATGCGCAGTTTATCTTCTCCGGTAGTCAACGCCACACAATGAGCACGATGTTTACCAGTGCCTCGCGACCGTTCTACCAGAGCGTGTCACTCATGCATATCGGAAGCATCGATATGAATACGTACGATGCGTTTGCCAAAGCATTGTTCGCGGAGGGGAATCGCACCTTGGCGGACGGCGTGACGGAATCTGTTTATGCCCTTAGCCGCGGTGTGACATGGTACACACAAAAACTCTTCAATGTGCTCTACGGCTTTACAAAAGAAGGTGAAACGTGTGAGGTTGAGCAAGTCGAAGATGCCTTGGATTATATCCTGAAGACTCAGTCTTATGTATACGAAGAAACCATTTCTCGCTTACCGGAGAAACAGACGATGACGCTTGTCGCTTTAGCCAAGAGTGGGCCGACAAAGAGCATTACTTCTGCAGCATATGTGGAGAAATATAGCCTTCAATCTCCGAGTACTGTCCAGTCTGCTATGAAGGGCCTATTAGAAAAAGATTTTGTGACGTTGGAGAAAGGAATCTATTCTGTTTATGATATCTTTATGGACTATTGGATCCAGCGAATGTATTAAGATTGCCATGCATCTGTTAGATAACTATATCATCTCCCCTTCTGCGCGCTATGAATCGCATCGGCTGATTTATACAGGGGAGGGGCAGCCGATTGAATTGACCGGCATGCTCGCTGCGGCTGTCATAGCGGCGTTGCTGGTGGATACGCCCGAAGGGGACAAACGCGGGATAGCGATAGATGATAACGCGCAGCGTGAGCAGTTCTTTCTCCGCTACGAGCGCGAGGTAAGGCGCGAAAACGGCGGATTGTTTACAACCGAAGTGGAATCGCTTTGCCAGAACTATATGGAATTGGCCGGATCGGATGAATTGCTGTTCTCCATCTGTGGCAATGACCGGCTGTATGACCTGGCGATAGGGTTGATGATGGACTATATGCGCCGTCTCGTGCGGGAGCAAGTAGAGGCACAGATATATGAGGCGGTGCCATGGAGAACTCCTTTCGCGCAATGGCTCTTCGATGCGGGATTTGTGGAGACCCGTCGCCAACGTTTGCTATCCATCAATTGGAGAGATCCGGCTGAGGTATATGCCATTTCTCAGCAACTGAAAAATCCCGATGAAATCGAGAGAATTGAGCCTGTTTTTGTTTTTGATGGACTCAGTGCCGAACAGGTGTTGAATGGTTATTGGGAGTGGTTGTGGAGCGAGGCGCAACAGGAAGCCAACCTCTATCCGGACGACAAAGTGCAGTTGGCGAAAATTAAACAACTCATCCGTGAGAACGAAACCGATTTCGAATTCCTCAAACCCGAGATGAAGAACTTTACGCAGCCGCAGATCAACCTCTTCCGTCAATGGATGAGTCTTTGGAAGGATTTTGTGGAGAAGAAGATCGGTCTGGCGCCTGCAGAGGGTAAAAAAAGAGACCTCAGACAGGAGATTTTTTTAGATGACATAACGCCTGTTCCGCCTGAGCGCAATTATGTGAAGGTATGCGAGTATATCTTGGACCGGTGCAGATATGATGCGGAATTCAAAAAATATTTCCGAGCGCATAAATTGACAGAAATGTGCCGGCAGCTAACCTTCCTCTTCGGTTGGTATGTCGATGATAACGCACTCGGGAAACGAATGCGGAGCAAAGCAAAAAAGTGACGTCACCCGACGTCCTTTTTTTTATGCGTCCTTTTTAAAGGATGTTTTTTGTCGTAACTTTGCAGCAGATTTCAAAAAAATCACGTCGCGTAAGCGGCCATTATTAACACGTAAACCATTTAACATTATGAATGAAATTCAAAACCTGAATCAGGAGGAGCAGGCTAACCTCCGCATCGTGGAAAACATGGATGCAAACAACCTGCCTGAATTGATGAAGTCCGTTCTCTCGCTTGCGCAATCGCCTGCTGAGAAGGACATGTTATTACTCTCTGCGCTTACTGCCTGCGGAAGTGTGATGCCGAATCTGTATTTCAAGTACGGCATCGGCGCCAAACGCTATTATCCGAACCTCCAGCTCTTTATCGTCGGTTCGGCCGCGTGCGGAAAGGGTATCGCGAACCTCGCGCTTGAGCTGGTCAAACCTATCCATGAGCAGTCGCCGCTCATCATCCCGGGTGATGCCACCTATCCGGCGTTCTATCAGACGCTCGCTCGCCAGCACGGACGCGGATATATCCACGAGTCCGAGGGTTCGGTCATTACGGATATCTGGCGTTCATCTACGGCGAATTACAACACCGCTCTTCGTAAAGCTGCGGAACATGAGCCTATCAGTCGTGCCCGTTGTCGCGAAGCGTCTATTATTGAACGCCCGCAAGTGTCGATGGTTCTCACAGGTACCTTTAGCCAGTATCACGCGCTTGTGCCGAGTATCGAAAATGGTTACTTCAGCCGCCTTATCACGCTCATTGTGGAGGACCACCAGGCTTTCTCGTCGCGCTATGTGCAACCTTCCGAGAACTCCGACGCCGTCATCAAGACTGCTGCAGAACAACTCTTCCGGCTATACGAGAAACTGCTCTTTATGCGTCCGCGCGAATTCTGTTTAACACCCGAGCAGTGCGCGCGCTTGGGTCAACACCTCGAGACGGCGTATCCGACCCTCATCCGCATGCTTGGCGAAGAGTTCCACTCCGTCGTTCTCCGTATGGCTGTCCATATCGAGCGCATCGCGATGATACTTTCCGCGCTCCGCCTTCGCGAAGAAAAATCTCCAATCTCCAATGTCCAATGTCCAATAATTTGTTCCGATGCGGATTATCAAACGGCGGAGATGATAGGGAACAAATTGATCCTACACATGGCCCAAGCCTACCAACTCGTCAAAGGCACGCATCAGATATCGCTGCCCACCGTCAAACCCCTTGACCAAAAGGCCATCCTCCTCTCCCTTCTTCCGGAAGAGTTTGAATCCAAAATCCTTGTCGCCGAAGCACAAAGTCAAGGCATCAGCCGTCGCACGGCTATCCGCTGGAGTGATGAATGGCAGGCAGTTGGATTGATACAAAAAATCAAGTATGGGACCTATAAAAAAATCGCATGACACAGTTGGCACTCTTGACACTCTTCGCCTAAACTGTGCCAACTGTGTCAAGAGTGCCATGCAAATTTTTCTTTGTCAATTTCAGGCGAATAGTATTCGCCGCCGAACGCAATCTTTAGTTATTCCTTATATATTGTTTAATCATTGTTTAATTATTACCCTTACTAACATGGCGAAATTTACTACCAGCAACGGGATCGACTGTATCACCGGAGCACTCAAAAAAACAACCGAACAGGGAGTGAACCATATCACGGTCACTAAGAAAAAACACTTCCATGACCCGCTCACCGGCGAAGAGACCGGTATAGGTCCCAATGAAATCTTTATCCAAAACAAACGGGATTATGACGAGCATCCTCTCACGCCCGGCGAAAAGGCCCAACGAGGCAATTGGCAACAAGCCTGTCGAGATGCCCAACTTATCATCCGCGACAAATCCCATCCTCGTTTTATGGAACTCTATAACCGCTGGAGAGCACAACTCTCCGACCCCGAACCGTACAAACAATTCGCTCCCTTTGTCCGCGCTGTTCTGGTCCATGAATCGTGAGTACATCACCCATAACATAAAAAATCGCTTCACACGAGGCGATTTTTTATGCACTCATAGATATGTTCAATGTTTCGTATGGTGTGTATTTTGTTAACTATAGATAGCAAAATATGAATATTTTGTCTTTTTCTATGCGTTTAGTTTGTTCATGTGAAAAAAAAACCGTACCTTTGCGCCGCTTTCTGTCGGCGCATGTGCGAGTACGCATATATACGCGAGAAAGAGAAATAACGACGAACATTTAAGATACAAAACAATATGAGCAAGAAAATTTTGTTTATGAGTAGTGCAAAACTGACAGCCATTTCTATTGGTCTGTTGCTGGCTGTGTTCTGCACGGTTGGTATGTCCTTCCGTCCTGTCTATGACGAGGAAGAGGCGGCAGAGATTGTTATGCATGGCCCGAGACGGAGTCACTGGACGACATCTGGTTCTTGTGGTGGTACGGACTATCATAACAAAACGGACTATGCCAAGACGGTTGCACAGTCGATGAATGTGGCGTATGGAACGGTTGCTATTACGGCTAACACCAAGAATGCTACTCCTGTAACGGCTGCGAACGGAAGTCAATCCTACGTAGAATGGGATTCTGGAATAGGCGCATCTGAGACATCGGATCAGCGAAGTGATCTTGAGGCTATACATACGAATACGATCACTTTTACAGCAACTCCTACTGATCCGGAAGAGTATCGATTTGTGGGTTGGTATAGCGATGCTGGCGGAACAAGTCTTGTCTCCGACGAAGAAGAAACTCCTTGGCAGAAGGATGTGAAATTTGATTCCAAGTATTATACTTATAATTCGGGGAGTCATGCTAATACTGAGTATGAAAATGCATCATCCAAACGGTGGACAGTAACATATTATGCTAAGTTTGAGCCCATTCCGTCCACGAATGTAACCTTTTTGGCGGCCTCTACTCCGGCAAAGGATAATGGTTCCTATACCGTAGTTGGTAAAGGGGTGAATAGCACAATCACTACTTCCAATCAGGTTATACCGGTGAAGAGCATTACGTTAACTGCTACACCTTCTGAAGCGACGGAGTTTCTTAACTGGTATAAGTTAGGCGCGGGAGATGAGAAAATAATTCTTTCTACGGAGAATCCGTTCACGACATCCTTTACGGAGGAGACTACCGTAGGCGTAGAATGGCGTGAATTGGAAAAGAATCTCACCATCGTTTTTAAAGCAGTGGAGAAAGATGAGTCTGGCGTTAGAAAAGGAAGTTACACCGTTGATGGCGTAACTGTTTCTGCAACGGACCATGAGCATTTTACCGGAGATACGTATAGGTATTCTCCTGCACTGGTAGCAACCCCGGCAACGGGTTATAGTTTTAAAGGATGGTATGTCAAAGAAGCAGGAGTAAAACGCTATCTTAGTACAGATGCTACTTGGACGCCAACGATAACGGAAGAACTGACGATATACGCAGACTTTGTGTTTACAGCATATCCTGCGGAATCGTTGGCTCAATTCAAGGTGGGTTCTACATACTATGACGATCTCAATGCAGCCAATACAGCCGCGCATGGCGGTAGCAACAAGGTGATTATTTGTAGCCGCGACGGTTACTTGTTGCCGGGTAATTATACAATTTCAAGTGATGTAACCTTGCTTATTCCGTATAGCTCCTCAAGTACGTCCAAGCAAACCACGCCGGCTTTAATAGAGATACCCTCTCCCGCTCCACTTCCGAATGCGTACCGCACGCTTACGATGCTGGATGGTGCAGACATCACTTGTAATGGAACGATATGTGTAGGTGGTCAGATGATATCTCATCAGGGCGGTAATCCGACAGGTTGTCCCGGTGGAGACTTGGGCGTAATTAATATGGCCAATGGCGGACATATAGAATTAACATCCGGTGCTACATTGTATTGCTGGGGATTGATTAAAGGTCAGGATCGCGATAAAGGTAATAATACCGATGGAGTAGGAACCATTACGGCAAATAATGGCGCTACCGTATGGGAGAATATTGCTTTTGGCGATTGGCGAGGAGGTAGTCAGACTTTTGCCGCTTATGAATGTAGATCGACATATCGTTCTTTCCCATTCCAGAGTTATTCAATTCAAAACATTGAAGTGCCATTGTCGCTGAAATATGGTGCGAGCGAGAAGGTGTATACGGCATTGTATATCCCGACGGGAGATACGGGAAGCGTTCCAACATCTCCAACTTTGATAGCGAACTCTGGTGCGCTGTTCCTTTTGAAGGACCCCAAATCGCTTGTCCGTAAGTGGTATGATCCGACTACAGATTTGGTGTGCTATGAGATGTCTGGTACAGCGCAATTAAATGAATTGTCTATTACAGTAACCATCTCAATTGCAAGTAGAACCATTAATTCTGCTGACTTTGATTTGCCAATCTGCAGCAATATGCATATCATTTTGACTAAGTGTGATATGACGCTCTCCAAGCCGATGACGATGCATGCAGGATCTGTACTCGAAATTAAGCCGGATGCGAAAGTGACGATAGCATCAGATCTTCATTTGTTTGACTATGATCAGTTTGACCAGTTTGCGTATAACAAGTACTTTATGACGGTCAATAATTTGACGAGTCATAAGTATAGAGGAACCGGAGCTGCGAAAACAGATGCAGTTACAGGCGAACCATATATTGAAGATGCTAAGGTGATTGTGGATGGTACGCTGACCGTAGACGGTGGTGGACTGTATACTTCCAGTAGCGGAGCGAATATTATGGGCAACGGTGGAGGAAAAGTAATTTTCAAAAGCACGTTGCCATCCGAGAAAAATATCTGGTTCTTGAAGGGTGGCGCTAGCGGTACATCATCCGGCGGTACAAAATATCACTTTGGTGGTATTTTGGGTAGGGGAGAATGTGATATTTATTTAACGCCTTATTCCATGACTGCCGCAAACCTGTGTAACGAAGATGGAACCTATACCAAATCGGCAAAAAACACCTTCTATAATGTGAATGGTCGTTGGTTTGTTGAGGGTAAGCAGAACGAAAGAACTTCCGCCGGCCTTGAGCATACATACGAATTTACGTACATGGCAAGCGGTAATAGCGGTGAAAATGTTACCACTTCCGCTGTTTACTCGCATGATAGAACAGGTTTGGAGCCGCGGATGAAATGGTTCAACGTGAATACGGACGCATGCGCTAACTGGTGGGTTGACGGAAGCAGCCGCCTGTATAACTGGACCTTGTTTTCTGATTGGCATCAGTTTATTCCAACTGAGATCACAGATGTGTATGGTTGTTCGAATGGTGAGTTGTATACCAAAGTTAGCTGTACCCAGTGGGACCCATTAGGAGGAACAGATGAAAACTGTCTTTATACTATTGGTGGTGTTAAGAAAGCGCTTGTAGGTACCAGCTTCATCGAGATGGAGCCTAACGCAGATGATGCAGCTTATCATCGTAAAGGCGCTGCGACCGAATACTACATTAGTTTTGATGGTTGTATATGGCATTCGGCTACGCGTATCGAAGGTGAGAGAAAGGCTTATACGGTAGAGGAACAGCAATTCATATGGTTTGAGAATAACTGGTTGAATGTGACGCGCGAAGCCCCGTTCTTCTATTCTACCGACGAATTGAATGTTAAAACATATTATGAGTATATCGGTAGCGAGTGGGTAATTGCAGAGCCGTACGTGCGTGTAACAACGGACGATCCTACTCAAACACGTAGTTTACTGACACTTTACGAGGCATTGGCAGTGGCAAGTCAGTTGAAAAATGCCACGGTTACCATTTTGCGAGATATACCAACGGCAGTTGAGCCTGCTATTTATGCGGCATCCGGTACTACTTGTACATTGGATTTGAATGGTCATACGGTAACGAGTGCAGCTAACCCGATGATAAATATTAATGCAGCTGGTACAACCTTCACAATTTTGGATAATACGACGGAAAAGAAGGGTCAGCTTCGTGCGTGTCCTGTGGGCGGTAATGTGCGAACGATAGGAGTGCAAGTAACAAAAGGTACTTTGAAGTTACAATCCGGAAAGATATATTCTACCAACTTGACAGCAAGAACGAGTAGCTTAACGGCCGTAACAAACTCTGCCGTTGTAGTTAAAGGAGGCGCAATATTCACGATGACAGGAGGATCGGTGGAAAGTGAAGATGAACATCAACCTTATGGTGTCAGTGTGGAGACAAATGGAACAATGAATTTGTCAGGCGGCGAGGTTATTGCACGTGCAACAAGCCTCTATGCTTCTCGCGGAATCAATCTTGGTAATGGAAATCTTAATATGTCTGGAGGTTCCGTTCAGGCCCTTGCTCCAAACTCTACTACTGTTTATGGTATATTGGTGGGTGCAACTGCAAGCTATACGCAGTCTAGTGACAAGACGAGTAAATCTTATGCTACCCTAACTTTAACAGGCGGATATGTGCTAGGTAGGTCCACTAAAGATGCTCGTGGCGTACATGTTACAGGAGCAGCGGATGTAACAGGTGACTATAATGAAACCACGATAAATCAGACTGTTAAAGTGCGTGAATATGGAGTGGCTAATATATCCGGCGGAACTATTATCGCAGAAACGACAACGGACGCTAACGCGTATGGCGTATACTCATATGGTACCACAACTATTTCCGGTGGAACGATTACGGCTACAGTATTAAGTTCTACGAAAAGCGGGGCAACTGGAGTGCGTGCTGCAGGAGGTACAACTACAATCAAAAGCGGAGCCAATATTATCGCTAATGCACCAACCTTAGCGTATGGAGCATTGGTCACAGGTGAAGTGGATGGTACTCGCGGCTGGCAACACTTTGGTATTTTGAATGTACAAGGAGGTACCATTACTGCGAACACGTCGAACACAACCAGAGCGTATGGACTCTATGTGACGGCCAGCACTAAAAACTTAGCACTTACAAATAGTTATAAAGTATTCAATGGTGATTATGCATCATATGGAACAGCCACTATTACCGGCGGGACATTCAATGCTAATGCCAAAACCACTTCTGCAGAAGGTATACATGTTGAAGGAACGAAGACCTTAAACGCAGCAAGTGCAACTCCGGTTTGTACTATTAACGGTGGATATTTCAAGATGACGGGAACAGGGTCATTGACAGGTGCAAATACTGCTGCACTTCCCGCAAACTTCCATGTCAATGGTGGTTACTACAGCCATGATGGAAATTTGGAGGGATATACAACATCACCGAAACATGTAGTCACATTGCCTTCTTCTGATCCGAATCGCCCGAACTATAATTACAAGGTGGCTGAGGCATATACGATTACATTCAAGAGTGAGAATGGCGAAACAACTCTCCAGTCTTCCTATCAAGAAAAAGGAACCACTCCGGAATATAATGGAGAACCCCAGACGAAACCCAGTTCGACCACTACATCTTACGTGTTCGACGGATGGTCTTCTGCTGTGGGAGGCTCTTTAGTTTCGCCGCTGACATCCGTAACCTCTTCGGGAGGAACCTATTATGCTCACTTCAACGAAACAACGCTGAAGTACATGGTTACGCTGGATGCTAAGACGAATGGAGGTAATGAAGAGTCACAAGTACTTTATATAAACCCGGGCGCAGCAGTAGGTACGTTACCTACCGCTACCAAAACCGGTTATACTTTCAGTGGTTGGTATACATCTGCTTCTGGAGGTACGAAGTTAGAGACAACAGCGACAATCAATGCGGATGCAACTTATATTGCACAGTTTACCATCAACCAGCATACCTTGACATGGAATCTGAGTGGCGGTAAAGTGACGACGGCAGGTACGGCAGCAGCAGCGAATGCTACTGGTTCCCCGAGTGGTTCTGTGAATTATGATGCAGCAATCAACGCGCCTACGGTGGTAAAGACCGGATATACCTTCGCTGGCTGGGGCGTTCCTTCGCCTGCTTCTAAGATGCCGGATAATGATTTGAGTTATACTGCACATTGGAATCCTGCGACCAACACCAAGTATTACGTAAAGCACTATCAGCAGAATATCAATGATGATGGTTACACCTTGGCGGATACAGAAACAAAGACCGGAACAACGGACGCAACGGTTACTCCGGATCGTAAGAGTTACGATGGATTCTTAACGCCGGATCCGCAGTCGTTGACAATTGGTGCGGCGGGGACGAGTTCGCTGACCTATAATTACGACCGCGTTGTATATACTATTAAGTGGAACGCGTACGCAAACGGGGGAACATGCGCGACCCCATCCTCTACGGTACGTCACGGTGCTACTTTGGGCTCTATGCCGGTGGCTACTCCGAATACACCCGGCGTGGTATTTGGCGGCTGGTATACTGCTGCAGACGGTGGTACGAGAATCACAGAGACGACGCAGATTCTGCAGAACTACGGTACGCTCTATGCGCACTTTGTGCCGACTTATACCGTTACATGGAAGAATTACGATGAAAGTACGCTGACGACTATAGAGTTGCCATACGATGCGATACCTTCTTATGGCAGCAATCCGACTCCGGAGCGCGAGGCAGATGAGAACTACGTCTATACGTTCGATGGTTGGTCCGCAACAAACGGCGGTGACAAGGTAGAAGAACCGCTTCCTGCTATCTTCGGTAACAAGACATACTACGCACACTATAGCACGACCCCAACTGTGGCAAGTGTAAAGGTCGGCAGTAATACTACGTATTATACGACCATTGATGCGGCATTTGCCTTTGCGAATGAACAAACGGCTAACATGACCATCAAACTATTGAAGAATACGACAGCCGCTGCTTCCTTGGTATATTCCGCAGCTTATAATTGCACCTTGGATTTGAATAATCGTACGCTTTCAGGTGCAATCAATAAATTGATAGAAATCAACGCTACCGGCAAAACCTTTACTATTGATGATAGCAGTGTTGCTAAGGGAGGAAAGATAAGCACAACACTAAGTACCAATGCTCGTTTGAATTGCGTATACCTTACAGCAGGTACACTTATATTAGAAAAAGGTTATATCTATTCGAGTAATCCGCATACATATTCCACGGCATCTGGTAATAAAAATTCGGCGGCAACTGGCGTATATGTGGTTAATGGTAACACATTCACCATGGATGGTGGAAAAGTAGAAAGCGAATCCCAATACGCTTCCTATGCGATATTAGGAAAGAATGGTACGTCCACCATTACCATTAATGGAGGAGAAATATATGGCCATACCACAAAATCCTCCACGTCTGCAGGTATCTATACCGAGGCAAAAGGATTAACGGTCAATGGCGGTAATATCAAAGCTCAATCGTTTACAACTACTGCGCGAGGTATCTATATTTACGGAGGAACCGGAACGATTAACGGCGGAACTGTCGAGGCGGTAATTGATACAGTCGGCGGCTCCGGAACCACAACAGCATATGGTATAGCAGTAGGTTATAAGAACACCTCATATAAGGGAACTCTAACCATCCCATCTACATCGACGGTAGTAGTTAAAGTTGTGGCCAATACGAATACCGCAGGAGGTGTCGTAGTCGGTGGCGGAACGGTAAGCAATAAAATTCAGGGCGGAACATACTATGTTCGCACCAAAACAGGAAAATCGGCATATGGCGTTAGCTTGCAAGGAACGACGACTCTATCCGGCGGAACATTTAGAGTAAATGCGGCAACAACGGATGCATATGGTATTTTGTGTCAACGTGCAACGACGACAGTATCCGGCAATCCTAATTTTATTGTGCATGCGAATACAACGACTGCGATAGGAATCGTAGCCAATGGTTACATTCCTACTAAAGGAGGAACCACGTATGGTGGTACCGTTAACGTTGGCGGCGGTACATTTACTGTTTCGACAGGTTCCGGCAATACCGCATATGGTGCTTTAGCACAGCGAACGGGCAAATCTATTTATTCAACAACGAATGATAGTGTCCCCAACAACTATGCCAATGCTGGAACAATTACTATTACCGGTGGGGAGTTTGATGTGACGACTTATGCAAGTAATAGTTATGCGGTATTCTGCAATTCTGCGCTTACTCAGAAAGCAAATGCGGAATATGCCTCTGTATCGGCAACACCGAAGTTGACGGTTAGTGGAGGACGGTTTGTAATGTATTCGGATAATGGAGCAAACACTACTTGTTATGCTGCAAATACGGCGGCAAAGGCAACGAACTTCCTTATCCAAGGAGGTTGGTATAGTACCAAGCGAACCGACGCATCTTCGACTTCGAATCTTGAAGACAAATATACTGCTCCGGGGAAGGCTAGTTGTACATACTATACGATGGAGACCACAAGTGTGGATAAGGCAAGTGTGGGAACTGCATACAACTACAAAGTAGCGGAGGGATACCAGATTACGTTCAATAACTACGATGGTACGCAGTTACAGCAGTCGTATCAACAGAAGAATACCACTGCGGTTTACGATGGTGCAACTCCAGAAAGACCGGAGGATGCAAGTTATACCTATGCGTTTAGCGGATGGTCACCTGCGATTACGAAAGTAACAGCTAATGCTACTTATACAGCGACATTCAGTAGCACGCCTAAAGCAGTCACTTATTATTACATCGATCCGGCAACGGGCGAGGAGACATCTGTTACCAGTGCTTCTACTCCGTCTAATCCTGCCGACTATGATACGGAGGATTACCATTATACGTTCGACGAATGGGTAGCGGATGGTCTTAACTATAGAGCACAATATTCGTCTTCCGAGCGTATCTACGGTGCAAGACTGGATATCGTAGATTGGACTGCAGATCATATCGTTGTCAATGCTACCAACCTCAGAGCAACGAATGGTGGAACGGCTTGGACTATCAAATATGCAAGCACTAACTATAATAAAGCAAACCTTGCTGCGGATCGTACCGTGCTCATCGCTCGCGATAAACTGCACGAAACAGCCAATGGTTACGTGGTTATCAAACTGCAAGGCAATGCCGGCGTAGAATCCCGTCAGAAATATACAGTTCCTCTGATTTATGATGAAAACGCTACACTCAGCGGAACAGAATCCAACAGCGTTGTTTATGTGCACATGGGTGCTACGCTGACGGTAGATGCTAACACGACGATCTCGAAACTCTATGTATCTCCGGCTGCAAATGTGGAGATAACGAGCGGAAAGCTTACCGTAACGGATACCTTGGCGCTGCGTACGCTGCCGTGGCAGAGTGCCGCTATCAATGGTAACTTTACTGCCGGACATACGTACTACACACGTATCGGCCCGGATAAGAACAAGACCATCGCCGGACTGAATGGTACGACGACGTATGTACCTACGAGGTACTATCAGCTTGCCCTGCCGTTAAGTTGTTCTATCGCAGCTGTGCGTCTGTCGGACGGCACTACGCCCGCATATGAATCTACATGGGCACTGAAGAACTACAGCGAGAGCTTGCGTGCTTCTCAAGGCTCGGAGGAAAACAACTGGGTATTCGTGCCGGAAAGTGGTACCATCCAGGCTTGGACGGGATATGAGTTCATCTCGAACTATAAGTATTATCGCGAGTATTACTTCCCTGTTACACTTCCGGCATCTGCGACAACAGTTACCGTAGCGCGCACGGGTGACGACAAAGCCAACTCCGGTTGGAATATGATCTGTTCACCGTTGATGAGCAGACATCAGAAGAACCCGCATCCGGAAGATATCACGGTGAGCTGGCTCAATGAAGAAGATGGATATACACAGGAGATTCCGAATATCATCCATCCTGCTATTCCGTTCTTCTATCAGGCGAAGGCTGATAATGAGCAACTCTCCTTTGCCGGTACCGATGTAAAGCCTTCGTTGGCTCCGCGCCGTGTGGCTGCTGCTGAAGAGCAAGTGCGTATCCAATGGATGCACCTGGATATCAAAGATGCTTCCGGACAAGGCGACCAGACCAGTGTCTATAGCCATCCGACGCGTTATGACGCCGTTTATAAGACCGGTATCGACGTGGCAAAGCAATCGTTTACTGCTTCACGCGCGTTAATATATAGTTCGCACGCGTACGGAGAGATGGCGTTCGCCGGCGTAGCAGATGTGCTGCTGGAGAATGGTGTTGCCCTGACGGTATATAGCCCGAAGGAGCAAGAGCTGACGATCTCCATGCGCGACAACGAATGGCTCGACCGTATGGCCTTTGTATGGCTCATCGATAACGAGACCGGCGCGCAGATAGACCTGCTTGACTCGGATTATACCTTCGAAGCCGCTGCCGGTACGACGACCGGACGATTCATCCTCATGGGACGATTCTTCGCGCCGCAGATCGCTACGGATATCGATGAAGTAGATGGTGAGCAGGCGAAACCGAAGAAACTGATCATCAGAGATAAACTGTATATCCTGATTAACGACCAGTTGTATGACGGAACAGGTAAAATGGTAAAATAAGGTATTAGTTTGTTTAAACAACCTGTGAAGGTTGGAAATTTAAGGATAATGAAAAAAAGATTTAACACTCCTCGCGGAGGGATGGTTGCTGCTCTGTGCGCGGCGCTGACTGCCTTGTGGCTGACTGCCGTGTACGGAACATACGAAGAGAATAAGCGAGAGAAATACGATGTCCACATCACGCCGGGTGCGGTTAGTTATGGAACCCACTCCTCGGCTACTGTACCCGTAGTGATGACGACGACGCGATACACAAGCAGTGTGCCGATGGTGAGTGGCAACGCGGTGCGCAGTTATGCGCACTATGGCCACGCTTCCATGCCGTCATCGACATCGTCAGGAAAAGGACTGTATGCCACTTCTTCGGCTACGGTGCATACCGTAGGTTCCGGAGGAGGAGCGAGCGGAGGTGGAGCAGCGGCTTCATCAGGCGCATCCTCTTCACGCGGCATCCGGTATGGAGGCGGAACTGTTGCATCCGTTGCTATGCCGGTACTGGCGGTAAATAGTTCCATGATGGCTGCTCCCGTTCTTGCAACAGAGCCGTCCATGCCCAGAGCTATCGGACCAAGACGTAGCAAGCCGAGCGGCACTGGAGATGGAAGTTGGCAATATGGCGGAGATGATCCGGAGAACCCAAGCGATTGGTGGTATTATGATGACTACGAAGAGGATTGGATTCAAGTAACAAATGGCGACATGCGGCCGGCTAATGACGGAACAGGTAACTTTTGGAAATATTCCGGCGGCGCATGGACCTATGTAGATGACCAAGGTAACCCGATCAACCCGCAACCCCTCGGTGCAACGCCATGGCTGCTGATAGCGCTCCTCGCATGTGCGTACGCGCTATATAAATACTATACACAAGTATATAATAAATCTAAATAAGCATATACTATGAGAAAAGCAATGCTTTTGACGCTGACGGCTATGCTGACGGCTACGATGCTCTCCGCGCAGGACGGACGTACCTGCTCGCGCGCTATCCCGATGGAGAAAAATCCGGATCAGGAGTTTACGTACACCGTCGCTTCCGCTTCGCCCTCTTCCCCTAAAGAGGTGTGGTTCTCCGCCATGACCTTCGACCTGCCGCTGTCCGTTTATTTCGCGCCGGAAGGTGGAGCAGGAACTCCCGCACCGGACGTAGAGATGGACTTCAGCTGTATATCCGGATACTACGAGAACGAGATCCTCTGTAGCCTCTTCTGCAAGACGGGAGGAAACAGCGGTATCGACATGAAAATGCCATATAAAGCGGTGCTGGAGAGCAAGACGCTGGACGACGGGAAGTTTGTCTATTATATCCAATTGGGAGAACGCTACCGTAACCTCCTTCTGCAAATGGGTATCTCGGAAAACCTGAAAGTGGTAGTACGCGTAGTGTTCAAGTCCGCCGGAGTGCTCAAGCTGGCGCCGGATGATTTCTTTACCAACTGTATGGATAATGCGAAGTTTATCCAGGCCGGCGATACCGTCCAAGTAAAAGGCAAAGACAAAGACCGTCATGTGACCGTGCCTTACGTACAATGGCAGGAGGATACGATTGTCTATTCATGGACCGGTACGAAACCCTGCAAACTGGTAGTGGCCGCCACCGATTGCGAATTCGACCCGACAGTCGATATAGCGAAACCGGAATTTGTGCAATTCAAAGAAATAGCACCGGGCGGGTCGCTCAAAGCCCGCGCGGAAGATATCTACGAATGGGTACATAATAAAGAATTCCCGCCGCAAGCCGGTATGTATTTTGCGAAGTTCTACAGCGAAGGGGACGGTGTGATGAAGATCACCAAAGCCCCGCAGGCGGCGCCGGAAGGAGGAGCTACCCTCATGCGCTTCGGTAACTCCTATGCGCTGGATGCTAACTCGCAAGCTATATATGCCATCCCGCGCTCTTGGAACGTAGATATCATCTTCTCTACGCCCACGGCGCATCTGTTCACGATGCAGTTCTCCACAACCGCTACGTTTGGCGAGGCGGATATATTAGCCACCTATCCCTATTCGGCTACGAAGAACGGCAGATGGCTCGGTATTATGGGAAGCGAGATGGAGACGCTCTGGAAAAATATCCCGGCAAGCCGGCATTATATGTATGTCCGCTTTATCTGTACCGAAGCCACTTCTATTACCGCCGACCGATGGGCTATCTCGGAATGCTATGAGAAAACAGCGAAATTTACCGTGCAGCCCGAACAAACCATTACAGTCAAAAGGACATCTGCCGAAGTCTATCGGTTCTCTTACCCGCAATGGAAGGGAGGAGATATGACGATTAATTTTGCCATAAATTCGGACTGCGAGGTATATATTGCTGACACATGCGGTATGACGCGCACCAAGAAAGATGCACCATATTGGCTGAAATACAAGGAGATTGTCAAAAGCTCAAAGCCGCTGGTAATAGAAGCCGGGGAAATAGAATCATGGAAGGATCGTATCGATGAAGAAGGCTGTTTCTATGGCTTATTCTATACAACCGCAAGCAGCACCACCCGTAACCTCACCTTCACAACCAATGCGCCGGAGGAGAAAGACCCTGTCTATCCGGCAGCAACGATAGTAGTAGCATGCGACGACGAAAAAAAGCCTTTCGTTCAGGTGAACGAAGTGCAAACGATTACCATCAAAAATGAGGCAGGATCGGTAGTAAAAACTATTCCGGATGCGCAACCGGAAACCAAGTATTCCCTCTCCGAATTGCCCGCCGGAAAATACACATTAGTTGGACAAACGGAAGAAATAGTTGTAAATTTGTAGAAAAATCGACAAAAAACAACAAAATATTTGTGTAATTGAAAACTTTTTATTATCTTTGCGCCCTGAATATTCGCGTATATGCGTAATGCACGTGTACATATGAGATTTTGCTTGCCGCTCATCGGCTTGTTGATGCTGTGTATGGGGGTGTCTGCTGCCGTTACGGAGAAAGCCGGAACGACGATAGCCAATGCCCCGTATATCACGGACACCATGCTGTTGGAGGTCCAGAGCGGCGCGAACTATATCCGTATTGAGCCCAAGCGTCTGCTGGCGACGGTGAAGTATCTGCCGGATGCGCCGTTCGGTCCTATCCCTGCGGCGTTGCTGATGGGTGATACATTGCCGGCACAGACGTATTTTGAAGACTGCTTGATGGGATGGATTTGGACGATCCCGGAGAGCGAGACGACGGCGTTGGTGGAAATCGTGGCTCATGAACCTGCGCTGATTAAGGCCTGCCCGATGATACAGACTATCGAAGAGCGTATTGCCGAGACGGCATGCGACAGCTTTGTTTATGAGGGCACCAAATATACGGAGAGCGGTGAATACATCGTGAAGACGGAGAAATTGCCGTCCGGAGACAAGCAGGTGACGATCCTCGATCTTAAGATCAATCATACAAAGTATGAAGAGGAGACAGCGTCACAATGCTTCTCTTATACCGGTCCGTCCGGGAAGGTCTATCGCGAGAGCGGAGACTATATGGATACGGTGCCGATGGGCAATGGATGCAACCGCATCACGACGCTGCATCTGACGATTAAGACCGACGAGTGCTATGATGCCGATACGGTATTCTTCTGCCCCGGATTCAATACCATCCATGACGAGGTGATTAGCGAGGGATATCTCCGTCGCTATCGCCCGTATGTATTCCAGTCCCCTTCGGAATGGGATTATATGGAGGGTGTGATCCTGGCCGGAGAGCATGACCGTACGTTGCTGGATCTGAAGCGCGCCGAGACCAATCTCTATGACCACTATGCGAAAGAGTTGACGCCGATCACCTCCATCCGATGGAGTGTGCAGTATGACGGTCAAGGCCAATATGTGCCTCTGAACGTGACGAACGAACCGCAATGGGTGGCTACCGGTCATGTGGCGGTGCAGATCTATTTCCTCTGCGGCGAGATGTATAATACCGAATTCCCTACCGATATTGACCTGCTGCCGACGGATGTCGTTCCGACCAAGCGATTGGAGAACGGCCGCGTGGTAATCATCCGTAGCGGTGCGAAATACGATATGTTAGGAACCAAAATATCTGACAGATAAGAGACGATGCGCTTTGCCAAATGGATCATAGGATTGCTGCTCTTGCTCCCGCTCAATGCGATGGCGCAAGCGACGTCATGCGCGGACGACGAGTTCTGGAAGATATACAAGGACTCGCTGCCCAAGACGTACTGCGAGTGCACCTATAATACGACGCCGTTTGCCTTCCCGATTGATACGGTATTGACGGAACCGGTATGGTTCTCGGCGACGATGGATGATATCAAGCAGGGTATCTCGGCTTATTGGTTCTCGGAGGACTCCGTAGTGATGGATGTCTATGCGTTCTGCATCAGCCATCGTTCCGCCTTCTCGATGATCGTGGCGCCGAACCGTATGTATGAGATGCCGGTGGAGGAAATCAATAAGCGACTGAGCGAACTGCCCGGTAGCGCGGAATATCTCAAGAACCTTGAGCCGCGGATGCATGTCTATACGGTCCATGGAGGGGTAGGTCATGTATATTGCTATCCGTACAACCAGGGCCCGCACTCGACTTGTGAGAAGGCGCTGGAGCTGCGCTCATGGATGACCTATGTATGCGAGGAGACGGAGAATGTATATCGTCTGCCGGCAAACAAGATCCCTGCGAAAGGCAAAGCCTTTCTGCGCTGGATCCATAAGCCTGAGCATTCGAATCTTAAGTGTAAGCCGGCTGACATCCGTCTGGCCTTGGATAGTTGTGATGGACAAGAAGTAGGTTGTACCACGCTGACCGATTCGCTGCATGTATATGTATTCGATTCCGCTATGTTGGTAGATGCACGCAGCGCCGGAAGAGATGTATGGGTACATGTGTCGCATGAAGAGGGTATAGTCGGTCGCTTATGCTACTATGCTAATCCGAAATATGCGGAAGGAGCACCTGATATCAACGAGACAACCTGTCTCGGCAAGACGCTTACCGTCAATGGCCGTGAATACGTCTCGGATACCTCGTTTATCGAAGGCGTATATGTAGATCGCGATACATTATTGACGCAACATGTGACGCTCGTCTTTACGGAGCCGACGCCGATATACGACACCGTACTGGTTGACCCGAAAGACTTGAAACGGGGCGTAGTACATAACCTCACGGGAGCGGTGCTGTTCAACTACGGCGATACGACGATTGATGTAGTGGTGCCGAACCAATGTACCAAGCGCTATCAGGTGACGGTGAAGGATCCTACCCCCGTGGAGAATGTGGATGCGGAGCAGAAAGGCGCACGCAAACAGATACAGAATGGAAGAATAATCATCTTTGTTGATGAGCGAAAATACAATATCGTAGGACAACAAATTGATTAGAAATCAAATAACAACTAATTAACTCTATTTATTAACTAACAACAATCAATCACATGAAGAAGTTTTTCTTACTTATCATGGCGTCGATGATGACCGTCTTTATGATGGCCGCTGGAACAGGCGATGGTAGTACCAAAGCCAATGCCATTGAATTTGATTGGGACAAGGGGATTACGCATGACGGAGGAACACTCTGGTATCGCGTGGATCTGGCACCGCTGTACGACGAGGAGAACCCCTCGTTGACGCTGTACCTGACCAACCCGAGTAATGAAGTTGGCACGTCTGTCGATGTCAGCATGCAGGCTACCGTAGCCGGTCAGTCGGAGTCGAAAGACTACACGATTGCTGCACGTCAGTACAAGACTTACACGGCCAATGCTTCGATGCTGGTTCGCATGAAACAGACGGAGATCTTCTTGACCCTTACCTCAAATGGTAAAATCAAACTGAGCGCTAAGGTGTTTGAATCCGCAGATCTGGATGAGACCTGTAAAGATGCTCGTGTGTTGAAGTGGAACACGGTAACCACGCAGAACCCGATGTATTCGGCATGGTGGAAAGTGGATCTCACGCCGGTGAAGAATGCAACCAAGAAGGATGCAAAGATCACGTTGACCAACACCGGTTCGAAGACCGTGAACCTGAAGATCGGTCAGTCACTCGACTGCCCGTCGTCCGGTTTGACCAAGCGTGAGTTCCAACTTGCTCCGGGTAAATCCGTTGAGGACACCATTCCGCAAGCAATGATCAAGAGCGTTCAACCCGATGAACTCTATTTCGGCGTTGAGAACGTAGAATCGCAGGTAAGCTTATTGGTAGAGCTGGTTGACCAACCCGCTGAGCCGATTATCCCTGCTACCGCTGCGTTTGAGCCGCTGCACGTAACCGACACCTTCGTTATCGCTGCAGGCAAGCACTACTATCAGATCAGCGTAGCTGAGATGCGCGACACCGCGAAGTATGAGCCGGAGTTCACCTATCGTAACTTAGGCGCAGTAGATGCAAAAGTATCGGTGAAGATGGCGTTCGAAGTACCGGCTTTCGGTACCAGCAACACGGAGTATGAGTTGGCTGCTAACGGTGGCGAAGAGATTGTGGTTTACAAGAAAAACATGCTCGAGGGTTTGAGCGAAGACATCAAGTTCATCTACCTGCTCACCGAGTGCGACCAAGACATTAACTTCTACGGCCGTTTCAAACACGTACGTGAGGGTAAGGCTTGTAAGACCAATATCGACTTTAACTGGGAGACCGGTCATACGCAAGAGGCTCGTACCACGCAGTGGTATGCGATCAATGTAACGGACGCTCGTGATAACCTCAAAGACATTGTGGTTCACCTGCTCAACCAAGGTACAGCTTCGGCTACTGTAAAGGCTTCGATGGCATTCTCCTGCCCGTATATCGATGTACAGGAGATTACCCGTACAATCGCTGCGGACGGTAAGGAAGTATCCCGCCGTCTCGGCTACTCGACCTATGCAATGTTGTCTGATACTGTTTGGATTGGTTTGGAGACCAGCCAGGATATTAAATTCTGGGCTACCACGGTACCTGCTCAGACCAAAGAGCCGGATGAGGCTTGTTTGAACGCAGTAGAATTCAACTGGAAGGACGGCGTACTGCAGAATGCTGAAGATACCGTTTGGTATAAGATTGGTATGGACTCGGTGAAGACGCTGAAGAACTTCCCGACGGTATTCGTGCAGAACCTCAGCAGCACCAACGCTGTGAACATCACGGCTGAGTTGTCGCTGGAGTGCCCGGATTCAATTGAGAATGAGTCCCGCAAACTGACGATTGCTGCTAACGGCTCGTACAGCAAGCAGCTCTCGCGTAATATGTTTGAGAATATCTCGCAAGACACCATCTATCTGCGCATCATCACGACGGAGCAAATCAAGGTTCAGATCCGTCTGACCGAAGAGGCAGAAGGTGCAAGCTGCTCGTCTGCTATTCCGTTCAACTGGGTTAGCGGCAATACGCAGAAGGCGAATGAGGATCTCTGGTATGTAGTTGACCTGCGCCAAGTAATGCAGAATGGCAATGACCTGAAACTGCACTTGGAGAACCGCGACAACGAGCAATGCAAGGGTGTGATCCAATTGTCATATGGTTGCCCGGTTGATGAAGCACCGTCTATCCAGGACTTCACGCTGGCTGGTAAAGCTACGAAGACTGTTACCATTGAGAACAGCGCATTGGATATGCTTTCTGACAGTGTTATCTATGTGAACCTGCAAGGAACGACCGGACTCCGCTTCTGGGCTGACACGCTCGAAGTTGAGCCGTTTGACCCCATCACCGGCGAAGGTATCACTCTCACTGAGTTGAAGTGGGATGAGCTCTATGAGCAGACGACCGATACCGCATGGTATATCATCCCGCAATCGGAGATCGAAAAGGTTCGCAATATGGAAGAGAAGAAGAAACCGGTTGCGCACCTGATTAACCTCGGTGCTGCGAATACGATCAAGGTTGAGGCTGCGTTTGCCTTCCCGATCACGAAGAAGATGATGACCAAGAGCCAGGCGGTCAAGGCTAATCAACACTTCACCGACACGATTCCTGCCGGTACGTTTGACCAATTGCTGAAGAAAGACTCGGTTATCATTCGCATCACCCGTCCGGTTGGTTCGGCTAACTTCCAGTTCAAGGCAGAGCTTGTGAAAGCATTTAGCGGTAATGACCGTAAAGATGCACTCCCTGTTCGTCTGGGTGAGCGCCTGACGCAATCTCCGAATACCATCATATGGTATAAGGTGAAGACGGCTGATCTGAAGAAAGACAAAGACCTCTACAACAAGAAACTTTGGGTTTCCGCTAAGAACGCTGGTGCAGGTGACGCTAAGGTTACCGTACATGTTTACGAAGGTCTGAATTCTCAAACGGATATGTTTGAGGAGTACGGTCTGGGTGATTACAGAGAGCGTACGATCAAGAAAGGCCAGGGCAAGTCGCATAACGTACCCGCACAAGCTATTTACGGCGTAGGCGATGTAGAACTCTACATCCAGGTTCAAACGACTGACTCGCTCGTATTCGAGACCAAGTTCGTCGGCGAGTACGCAGCTCAAGCCGTTGATCCTGAGCAGGCTAAGGCTAAATTGGTTGTACCGAACGTAGACTACGTGATTCCGGGCGACAACCAAGCTCACTGGTATCAGGTATGTATCCCGTATATCCGTAACAACTACAAATATGTACACGCAAGCACGCTGGTATATGAGTTGGACGGTACGGCTACTATCGAGGCTACCGCTACGCTGCAAGACGAGATGGATTGCGCTATGCCGGTTCGCCAGCGTACGATCAACAAGGGCAACAAGCACTATAAAGGCGAGAAACTGCTGAGTGACCTGTTGGCGAAGGGTATCAAGAAAGCTGTTAAACATGACTTTGATATCACTTCGTTCCAAGAGCAGTTCATCGACAGCATGCTGCATCGCTATGTAACGGCTGATTCGATTACGGCATATGTACGCATCAAGAGTGATAAAGCGATTAAGGTTCGTTTGAACATGCCGCAAACAACCGGTGACGACTGCCTCAACGCAATGTCGTTCGACTGGGAGCACGGTAATGTGAACCCGAAAGATCAACATACTTGGTATGTAGTTGCTCTGGATACCGTTAAGTTGTATGAAGAGAACAAGAGCTTGCGTCTCCACGTAGACAACTGGTCTGAGGATGCAGAAAACGCTGTATCGGCATCACTCTTCTTCAAGTGTGGTGACCCGTCGCAAGGCGACATCACGAAGACTATCCCTGCCGGCGACAGTCTGAAGAAAGATATCTCTATCGACTTCATCAAGGCTTCCAGCCCGCAGTTGATGTTCATCGAGTTCAACTCGACCCAGACGGCTCATATCTGGATTGAGAAGGTAGATGTAAAACGCGACACCGTTCGTGTAGATACTACGTTCTTCGTATGTAAGGGTGCAACCGTTCTGGGTAAAGTCATCAATGTTGACACTGAGTGGAACGACACCGTTCGTGATATCAAGGACGAAGAGAAACTCGCGTTGTACGACTCGATCACTACGATCCATGCGTTTGTTCTCCGTGAACCGCAGGTATATGACTTCACTTCGCTGGTAAATATCAAGCGTGATGCAGTGCTCGACCTGACTGCTGCTGACACTTGGGTGAAAGCACAGTATGCTGCTGATGATAACGATACAGTTCAAGACGTAACGGCTATCAAGTGGCAATACGCTGTCTATGGCAATCCTGCTTACATCGATATCGACCTGGCAAATCAGCCGACGCTGGCTGCCGAGCGTGTCAATGTGAAGTACATTGCTACTACAGAATGTGAGAATACGGTAGATACGCTGCTTAAGAATATTGCGCGTGATACCTTACCTGTAGAGGCTTGTAACTTATATAAGTGGGATGAGAATGATTCGACCTATATCCTCTCGACGCTTGACTCTGCTATATATGCAGGTGGTGCCGCTTGGGGTGATAGCGTTATCTATCTGAATCTCACGTTGACGAATCCGGCTACTGTAGGTCTTGGCGCCATCGCTAAGTATGGTAACCGTCTGTTGCTCATCAACCGTTGGGACTTCGCTAAGAATGGCTTTGAGACTGAGCCGCTCTATACCACCGGTGGTGATGTAGTAGTTGAGTGGTTCAACGTTAACGATCCGGAGCATCCGGTAGCAGAGGGCTATTCGTATAATAACGCAGATGGTAGTCCGCTCGTAGGCACCTTCTACGCGGTTATCACCGTTAAGGGCGATGGTCCTTGCGGACGCTACGGTCGCACGATAGACCTCGTATGCGGCGCTGTCGCTTCCGGTCTGACTCCTGCTCTCGCTCCGAGCATTGCAATGCCGGGTGAGGATATCAAAGTCATCAACCTCGATCCGGAGAAAGAAACCATCATCCGTATCTTTACGACCGAGGGTCTGCTCCAGCATACGTACAACGTACAAGGACAAGAGACCTTCATCATCAAGGCTGCGAATGATCATGGCTTCTACCTGGTAGAGCTGTTGAGCGGCGAAGAGAAGTCCACCTTACGTTACATTGTTAAATAAGAATAGGAGGTAGCACAATGAAAACTATTAAATCGATTTTAATTGCAGCCACCCTGATTTGTGCAACGGCCGTATCGGCACAAGAGGCACAAGCTCCGAAACATGAGTTCAAAGTGGCTATCGGCGACTCCGTTATGATTAAGCGCGAGTGCCAAAAGTACTGCACTGGTGAGAGACCTTCTGTTTGGGTATGGGATAAAGTACATACGGTACGCCAATTGGGTACCAAGCGCTTCCCGGATGGCGTTCTGTTGATGAATATCTATTCGTGGATGTGCGAGGACTGCTTGATCCCGGTTAACGGCAAGGCTACTGAGAAAGCAGAGCAAGTACAGAAAGAGCAAGCTGTGCAGAAAGAGGCTTATGAGCAGGCTGTAAAGGAAGGCAAAGATCCGAACGCTGCTGCCGAAGAGGCTAAGGCCGCTGAGGAAGCGAAGGCCGCTGCCGCCGCCAAAGCTGCAGAAGAAGCAAAAGCCGCTGAGGAAACGAAGGCTGCTGAGGCAGCTGCAGCAGCTGCTGCCACTGCCAAGGCCGCAGAAGAAGCTGCTAAAGCAGAGGAAGCTAAGCCTGCCGAAGAGGAGAAAGCCGCTGAAGAGGCTAAACCTGCTGAAGAAGTAGAGCGTGTTATGGCTAAAGGTGACTCGATTCACTCGAAGCAGAATTTCCGTAACGGATATGACCGCTTTACCATCGGTGTTCGCGGCGGTGTGGCTTCGCAGTTGCACCAGCCTGTATCCGGTGTAGATGCTAAATGGGGTATCGGCGGCGACGCATTGCTCGATCTCCAATATGCACACTACTGGACCAATGATGCACGTAAACTGGACCTCGGTCTTATCGTAGGCCTGAGTGTCGGTTATGCACAAGGTAGCTTCTCCGGTTCGGCAGACTCCACCTTCAACAAGGGTGATCTCCGCTATACCATCAATGCGCAACAGATCAAAGAGACGGACCATCAGGTTCAACTCGAGATCCCGTTGATGTTCTCCTTGATTCATGACTGCGGTTTCTTCTTGAACGTAGGTCCGCGTTTCATGTTGCCGGTTTATACGCCGCTCAATCAGAGCATCAATAGCGCAACGGCTTCGATCACAGCGTACGATGCTGAGTCCGGCGTTACCCTCCAGGATAACGTGGTAACCGGTCAGTACGTAGGTCAGACTCCCCAGGGAGGCAACGACCTGCAATGGAAGATCAACATCATGCTTACTGCTGAACTCGGTTATGAGTTCCTGTTGAAGAGCGGTAACTCGCTGGGTCTGGGTGTATATGCTGACTACTGCGTATATAACTCCCGTTCGATCCTGAATTCGGCTAAGCATCCGGCATTGCTGGATATCGCCAACCCGCCGAGTGCAGGTGGAACAGCGAACTTGGCAGTATTCTCTGCAACAGACACGTATGCAAGCCGTGTAGGTTACTTCGATGCCGGTATCAAGTTGGCTTACCACTTCAACTGGCCGAAGAAGAAAGCAGCACGCGAGACCAAGTTGTTCTAATGCGCATATGACGATACTATGTATCGAAACTAGTACATCGGTTTGTTCGGCCGCCATCTGTAAGGATGGCGAGCCGATTAACCAGTGTATCTGCCGTGAAGGTAGCAACCATGCTCGGTTGCTACCTCGCTATATAGAGGAATTGCTCTCGTTTGCACGGGAGCATGACCTCTCTATAGAGGCGGTAGCCCTTTCCGAAGGACCGGGAAGTTATACCGGTTTACGGATAGGAACCAGTACAGCCAAAGGACTTTGCTACGGACTGGATATCCCGCTCATCCCTGTTCCTACCTTGGAGATTCTCTGCGAGTCCGCGCGGCAACAAGGAGCAAAGGGACATTTATGCCCGCTAATTGATGCCCGCCGCATGGAAGTCTATACGACGGACACAGAAGGAAAGGCCAGAGCCGTGGTGGTGGAAAATGAAGCAAGTCTGTATGATGGTGGAGAAGACGTGTACTACTTCGGAGACGGAGCAGCCAAATGTCAGAAGGTTCTCACTCAACCCAACTGGCATTATATACCCGATATCGTTCCGCAAGCGCAATATATGGGCGTGTTGGCGGAGCAAGCAATAACCGGTAACCGGCAAGTTAGCGGGCAACAGTTGGCATACTACGAGCCTTATTATCTCAAAGAGTTCATTGCCGCGCAGAGTCACGTCAAAGGACTTGTGTAAAGTTTAGTGTTTAGTGTTTAGAGGGAAGTACATAGTATTATTGTTTATTTCAGCATTAACTGTGCTGCTTTCCTCATGCTCTACCCAGAAAAACACCTGGGCGACCCGTTCGTTCCATCAGACGAAGGTCAAATACAACATTCTGTATAATGGCAACCTCGCGTATGAAGAGGGCCTGAAAGCCATCCGTGATGCCAATACGGATGACTATACCCAAATCCTGAACCTGTACCCTGTTTCCAACCATAAAGCAGCTGAAACCAGCGCTTCGCAGATGGACAAGACCATCGAGAAGTGCCGTAAATGTATCAAGCTGCATTCTATCAAATCGAAACCGAAACGCGACCCTAAAAAGGCCGGCGATCCAAAATATAAACTATGGCTCAAGTCCGAAGAGTTTAATGCCAATATGGGATTGGCATGGATTCGTTTGGGCGAAGCAGAGTTCCATAAAGGAGACTTTCTCGGAGCCGTAAGTACCTTCAATTATATCATTAACCATTATTCCAACGACGCAGACATGATTGCGCAGTGTCAGCTGTGGATTGCGCGTGCGTACGCCGAGATGGGATGGCAGTATGAGGCGGAAGACATGTTGCAGCGCGTCAACATCGATGCGCTTACCAAGAAGCATGCGCGTCTCTATTCGGCCGTGAAGGCAGATGTGCTGCTGAAGGGCGGACATTATCATGAGGCTATACCGTTTGTGAAAATCGCTATCCCGTACGAGAAACGCAAGATATACCGTCCGCGCTTTGCGTATGTTTTAGGTCAGTTGTACGAGTTGGAAGGAAACAAACAGGAGGCAACCGATGCCTATAAGACCGTTGTACGACTGGCGCCTCCTACAGAGATGGAATTCAATGCGCGCGTACGTATCGCTGAGTTAGGCGGCAAAAATGCCATCCGCCAACTGCGCTCTATGACCAAGCAATCCAAGTATCAAGACAAACTGGACCAGTTATACGGCGCGATGGGAAATATCTATCTGGCGCAGAAAGATACCACGAAAGCGTTAGAGATGTACGAGAAAGCTATCGCAGAGGCTACCCAAACAGGAACAGCCAAGGCAGCGGTGCTCGTGCGCACGGGTGATATATATTATGAGATGCGCGCGTATGAGAAAGCACAGCCGTGCTACCGCGAAGCGATAACGATACTCTCAATGGAGAATCCAGAGTATGCGCGCATACAAAAGCGTTCAGAGGTACTTGACGAACTGGTATTGGCTTATAACCAAGTACTACTGCAAGACTCGTTGCAAGCACTTAGCCGTAAGAGCGAAGAAGAACAGCGCGCTGTCGTTGACAAGATCATTGCCGACTTGATCGAATCAGAGAAAGCGGACTCTTTGAAACAAGAGCAGGAAGCACGCGATATAGCAATCGGCAGAAAAGGCGGCGGACCGAGAAGCGTCAATACCGCCAATATGTTAGGCGGAGGCGGTCCGCAGAAAGCGGAGTGGTATTTCTATAACCCGCAATTGATAAAACAGGGCCAGCAGGAATGGCGGCGCAGATGGGGCAACCGACCGCTGGAAGACAACTGGCGCCGGCAAAACAAACAAGTCGTATCCGCTTATCCCGAGGAGATGATGACAGAGGGAACGGATACCGTCGTTATGACGATGGATTCTGTCCCGCGTCCCGCTCCGATAGAGACGGATAACCATAAACCCGAATATTACCTCCAGCAGATACCGCGTACGCCGCAAGATTTTGCTGCCAGCGACAGCTTATGGCGCGAAGCGATGGTGGCGCTCTATTATATCTACCGGGACAAAGTGGAAGATGAATTTCTGGCGGAAGAGACGCTGCACAAACTGACAGAACGGTTTAACGGTCATCCTTGTCTGGACGACATTGCCGAGGACCTGAAGTTGCGCGCTTTGCGAAATGATGAGGCGTATATCGCGAAGATGCGTCGTATGTTAGCCGAACAAGACTCTCTCTATGCTGCTACCTATACCGCCTACTCCAAAGGTGAGTACGCACAAGTAAAAGCCAACAAACGCTATGCGCAGACCGAGTTCCCGCAAAGCAATCTTATGCCGCGTTTCCTCTTCCTCAATGCCGTCTCTGTAGCTCGTACCGAAGGACAGGCAGCTTTTATCAACGAATTGCAGGAATTGGTGAACCTTTATCCTACCTCCGAACTGGGCTCTATGGCGAAGGATATGCTGGCTATGATGGGACAAGGTATGGAGAGCCAGACCGGCGGAGCGTCCGGCTCATTGGCTGACCGCCGTGGACAGACAGAAGAAGAAACACCGGAAGAGGTTACCGAACAGCAATGGAGCGATGACCGCAAGCAACCCAGTATCGTGCTGTTGCGTTTGCCGAAAGCGGACGAAGAGGCATTGAACGAACTGCTGTACGAAGTGGCTCTCTTTAACTTCTCGCAATTCCTTATCCGCGATTTCGACCTGCAGAAGATGCCGGTACTGGGTGAGGGGTGTGCGTTACGCGTAAGCGGTTTCGCGGACATGGATGAAGCGGAATGGTGGGTAGATATGATTCGGAAGAGTGCTGACATGCAGTCTGTGCTCGCCGGAGTGGAAATACAAGCACTGGCAGAAGTGAACCTGCCGCTGATAAAATAAAAAGAACACGCGGGTGAGGGTCCGTACATCCACAAAAAAACAGCCGAAGCTGTTCTTTTGTCGGGAAGACGTGATTCGAAGATTGCGTGCGTGACGCCGCAATAATCGTTCGAGCGTAGCGAGATAAGAACACGCGGGTGAGGGTCCGTACATCCACAAAAAAACAGCCGAAGCTGTTCTTTTGTCGGGAAGACGTGATTCGAACACGCGACCTCCGGTCCCCCAGACCGTTGCGCTACCGGGCTGCGCCACTTCCCGTCGCTTTTTCAAAAGCGGGTGCAAAATTACTACAAAAAAATCAAATATACAAGATTTTAACGAAAAAAAATAAAAATATATATGTTATTTTAGTTTTTGGAGGTAAAATATTGTTGTTTGCACGTTAGTGCGAACGTAATTTCGGGGGAATTCCGTAGGAAGGCGGAGTCCGAAGTTACTACTATTATAAAATAAAATGGCAAAAAAATTCTACATAGAGACATACGGCTGCCAAATGAACGTGGCGGACAGTGAGGTTGTAGCGGCTATTATGCAGACAACCGATGCCGTTTTGACGGAGAAATGGGAGGAAGCGGATTTCCTCTTGATCAATACCTGTTCGATCCGTGATAACGCCGAGCAAAAAGTAGAGGCACGCCTGCGCGAACTGAAGGCACATCTCCATAATCGCAAATCCAATATCGGAAACAGGGAGAAGATTATCGGAGTGATAGGCTGTATGGCGGAGCGCATGGGGCAGGAACTGATTCAGAACTACGGAGTGGACTTCGTGGCGGGACCGGATGCCTATCTTGATATCCCCAATCTGCTGGCGCAATGCGAACAAGGACATAAGGCAATGAATGTGGAACTGAGTACGACAGAGACATATCGCCAGATCATACCGGCCCGCATCGGTCGTTCCATCAGCGGTTTCGTATCCATCATGCGCGGTTGCAACAACTTCTGCTCCTATTGTGTGGTACCTTATACCCGCGGACGCGAACGGAGCCGCGATGTGGAATCGATATTAGGCGAAGTGCGCGATTTACAGGCGCGCGGTTACAAAGAGGTGACACTCTTAGGCCAGAACGTCAATTCGTACCGCTATATGCGCGAGGATGGTACGGTAGTTGATTTCGCGGATCTGCTGGAGATCGTAGCAGAGACAGTACCGGATATGCGTATCCGCTTCACGACGAGTCATCCGAAGGACATGAGTGACAAGACGCTTGAGGCGATCAGCCGGCACAAGAATCTATGTAAATTTATTCACCTTGCGGTGCAATCCGGATCGAATCATATCCTCAAACTGATGAATCGCAAATATACGCGCGAGTGGTATTTAGAGCGCATCGCGGCTATCCGCCGTATTCTGCCTACCGCAGCCATCAGCACGGATATCTTCTGCGGATTCCATGATGAGACGCTGGAGGATCATGCGCAGACCCTCAGTCTGATGCGGGAAGTAGGGTTTGACTCTGCTTTCATGTTCAAATACTCCGAGCGACCGGGCACGTATGCACAGAAACATCTGCCGGATAATATCCCGGAGGAAGAGAAGGTGAGAAGACTCAATGAAATCATCGCGCTCCAGAACCAATTGTCGCTGGAGTCCAACCGGCGCGAGATAGGAAAGACGGTCGAAGTACTGGTAGAAGGCTTCTCCAAGCGCAGCCATGATGATATGTTCGGACGCACCGAACAATACAAGACAGTTGTCTTTCCCCGTAACGGTCAGAAGATAGGAGATTTCGTCAAAGTGACCATACGCGAAGCCTCTGCTGCTACATTACGGGGCGAAATAGTGTAAAAATAAAGAAAAATCGAATTTTTTTGTTTAAAAATTTGGTCATATCAAATAAAAGCAGTACTTTTGCACTGAAAACAAATAAATTTTCATAGTTAAGGTTTAGGTTTAATGGCAATAGGAGGCTGTGAAGTTTCCTATTGTTTTTAAAACCCAGAGAGGCATATGCCTTATTTTTTTATGACTGACGAAACGAAAAATACCGAAATACAGGTTCCGGATTTGACGGATACAGATGAAGTTCGCAAGGCAATTATCGCGAACGAGATACTCAATCGGAAATATTAAAAACACAATATTATGGCAGTAACGTACATGACCGAAGAAGGTCTGCAAAAATTGAAAGAGGAGCTCCAGTTCTTAGAGACTATAGAGCGCCCACGTGTGATTGCCGCTATTGCGGAGGCACGTGAGAAAGGTGATTTAAGTGAGAACGCAGAGTATGATGCAGCGAAAGAGGAGCAAGGTGTCCTTGAGAGCAAGATTGCACATATCAAAGCCAAACTGATGGATGCACGCGTGCTTAACACCGCGGATATAAAGACCGACGAGGTGCAAATCCTGACGCGCGTGCGTGTTCGAGTACGTAGTACCGGAAAGGAGAAAACCTATCAGTTGGTTACCGAAGGAGAGGCTAACTCGCTGGAAGGAAAGATTTCCGTGACGACTCCTATTGCGAAGGGGTTGATGGGTAAGCGAGTAGGAGACGTGGCGCAGGTACAGGTACCCGCCGGGCTGATGGAATATGAGATACTCGAGATTTCTCTCTAAATAGAACGGGTATGACAATTTTTACGAGAATTATCAAAGGCGAGATCCCGAGTTACAAAGTAGCGGAGGACGATAAGAATTACGCGTTTCTGGACATCAATCCGCTGGTAAAAGGCCATACGCTGGTCGTTCCGAAGTTGTCGGAGCCGGAGAGCGACTATCTCTTTGACCTTGCGGATGACCAGTATGCGAGCCTGATGCGCTTTGCCAAGAAAGTGGCAAAAGGTCTGAAAGCGGCTACGGGGTGTAAACGCGTAGGCGTAGCGGTGCTGGGCATGGAAGTGAATCATGTACACATCCACCTTATCCCGCTGAATTCGGAGAAAGATATGCTCTTCTCCAATCCCAAACTCAATCTGCCTGCAGAGGAGATGGCAATCATTGCCAACTCCATCGCAGAGGCAGTAGAGAAAAATTAACACATTGCTGCGGCTGTCAAAGCTGCCAAACGGGCATTATTGAGAACCAATTGGATATTGGCGTCCAAACTATCCCCTCCGGTTAAGTCTTTGACCTTAGCAAGTAAGAATGGCGTGCATTGTTTACCATGTACGCCTTTTTTGTCGGCTTCACGGAGCGCTTGTTCGATAGCGGCATTGATCACGTCTGCCGGCATCGAGAACTGTTCAGGAATAGGATTGGTCACGAGCATGCCTCCTTTCAAACCGCAGTCTAACTTCGCTTTGAATGCGGCTGCCAACTCTTCCGGCGTATCAATGCGGTAGTCCACGCCGAAACCGCTGTGGCGTGTATAGAACGCCGGTAATTCGTCTGTACCATAGCCAATCACGGGTACGCCTTTGGTCTCCAGATATTCGAGTGTGAGACCTAAGTCCAGGATCGACTTGGCGCCTGCGCATATCACCATCACCGGAGTCTGCGCCAGTTCTTCCAGGTCAGCAGAGATATCGAAGGTCTGCTGCGCACCGCGGTGTACGCCTCCGATACCTCCGGTAGCGAATACCTTGATGCCGGCCATTGCGGCGATCATCATCGTTGTAGTGACCGTGGTAGCTCCATCTTCCTTGCGCGCCAGAAGGACCGGTAAGTCACGGCGCGAGGCCTTAATGACGGCTTGGCCTTTCTTACCCAGATACTCAATCTCATCGTGCGTACATCCTGCTTTCAGTTTGCCGCCGATGATGGCGATAGTGGCAGGAATGGCACCGTTGTCGCGGATAGTCTGTTCTACGCGCAGCGCCGTCTCTACGTTCTGTGGATACGGCATCCCGTGACTGATGATAGTGGACTCGAGGGCTACTACAGGCTTGCCCTCATGAAGCGCCTGTTGCACTTCTTCGGAAATAGAAAGATATTTATTCATATTATAAAAGTATATTAGCAATATCAGGATTAACGGCCTTGTGGCTCATCAGTGTCGCCCGCGCCGCCATCAGTCCGTACTGTGCAGTCTGCGGGAAAGGAATCGATTTGGCCAGCGCGTAGATCACTCCGGCGAGGAATGCATCGCCGGCACCGGTAGTATTCACTATCTCGCCCGGTAGGGCGGGGAAGAGCCATTCCTCGGCTGCATTACGGCAATAGACGCCTTCGCCGCCCAAGGTGATATATACATGTGCCACGCCCATATCCAACAGCCGCTGTGCCGCCTCGGCATACGTAGCCGTTTGGGTCACCGCCAAAGCCTCTTTGAGGTTCAGTTTGAGGGTGTGGAGATAGGGTAATTTGCATTTACACAAAGCATTAACGACACGATGCGCCTTCGTGGTACTGACGCCGTCAATGAAGAGCGGCGCGGTGCTGTTCTCCATCAGGTATCGGATGGCATCTTCGCTGATATTCGTGTCCGCCACGATATAATCGGAATGGTTGATTTCCCCGATACGTTTGGCTAACCACTCCGGTGTTATCTCGCGGATGGCTTCGGTATCCGCAACGCCTGCAATCATCTCGCCGCCGTGGTTGTTGATACATAGATAGATACCACTGCGGAGCGGAGTGATCTTCTCGGAGAGATGGATGTCGATGTTCTGCTGCTTGCAGTAGTCTTGCAATAACCCGCCGAAGAGGTCTCCTCCAAAGATAGTAAGCAGTTGCGCCTTGGCTCCCAGCAGGGCCAAATTATGCGCGATATTACGCGCTACACCTCCGTAACCAACCTCTATATGACCGGGATTGGAGTCGGCTGCAATAAATGCATCGGACAAAGTAGCCGATAAATCTACATTTGCGCCGCCGATAACAGAAATACGTGTCTCCATGGTGTCTCGTTTTAGAATGAAAAACCTTTGCGACTGCAAAGGTACTATAAAAAAATGATATATGCAAGAGAAAAAGTGCTTTTTCCCGGACTGTAGGGCATAAAAACAAAGAAGGTTGTCTCACGACAACCCAATCTTTTTACTTAACCTTAAATCTAATACCATGAAAAACACGGTGCAAAAGTACTGCTTTTTTTCAAATCAGCCAAATAATTCGCAAAAAATATGTTATAAAACATGATTTTGCAAAGTCTAAATAGCAAAATGGGTGAATTGTGGCTATATGGAAAACTTTATTCGTCTTCCAATAAGTCCGGGCGGCGTTCTTTCGTATGCGCGAGCGACTGCTCGTACATCCATTCTTCTATCTTTGCCTGATGGCCGCTGAGCAGGATGTCCGGCACTTTCCATCCCTTGTATTCTGCGGGGCGGGTGTAGATACCGGCTTCCAGCAGTCCGTCCTGGAAAGAATCGTTGAGTGCGCTTTCTACATCTCCAAGTGCTCCGGGCAGCAGACGAACGATTGCGTCGGTCATCATGGCTGCAGGCATCTCGCCGCCGGTAAGTACAAAATCGCCGATAGAGTATTCTTTCGTAATCAGATGATCACGAACGCGTTGGTCAACACCTTTATAATGTCCGCAAAGAATGATGATATTCTCTTTGAGGGAGAGGGTGTTGGCTGCTTTCTGATCAAATCGCTCTCCATCCGGTGCGGTGAAGATGATCTCGTCATAGTGCCGTTCTGACTGCAGATGTGTGATGAGCCGGTCAATGGGTTCAATTTGCAGTACCATACCTGCGCTGAAGCCGAAAGCGTAATCATCAATCTTGCGGTGTTTATCCAGCGTCCAATCACGCAAGTTATGCACGTATATCTCGCAAAGACCCTTTGTCTTCGCGCGCTGGATAATTGAGTGATTGAGTGGTGACTCCAATAACTCCGGACAAGCTGAAATAATATCAATTCTCATATACCTCTAAACACTAAACACTAAACCATTAGGGTACCGGATCATAGCCGCTTCCGCCCCAGGGATGGCAGCGCAGGATGCGCTTGATGCCTAACCATCCGCCCTTGAAGATTCCGTACTTCAGCACGGCTTCTACCATATACTGGCTGCATGTAGGTGTGTAACGGCAAGAAGGCGGAGTGAGCGGAGAGATGAATATCCGGTAGAAATATACCGGAAGGAGGAAGGCTTTCCGCACGATTATTTTCCACTTATTTTCTTCAGGGCTTTGCATACAGCTTTTTCGATGACGGCATAGGGTTGTTCTTCCTTATCCAAATAATTGAACGCAATAGTATAGTGCGCGTCTCCCAGCAGGTCCTGGTGCAACCGGTACGCCTCGCGCATCAGTCGTCTCAGGTGATTACGTTGTACGGCGTGTTTGAAGAGCGACTTGGGGGCCCAAACCAGAATCTTTGTGTCTCCGTCGGTCGGGGTCCAGGATACGCGTAAAGGCCACGCCACAAAGCGCTTGCTTTCGCGGTAGAACTGCGCGATACGCATCTTACCGCATAGCTTGTTTTGTTTCGGAAAACGATACACCGGTACTTATTGATGGTTTTCCAAATAATCCGCGATAGCCATGGGTAACGAAGCGAAAGCTTTGCCTTGTCCGGCCTCAATATCTACGCGGAAGCCTTCGTCCTGCAGGGCGCGAATCGTTCCCTCACCGAAGGCGGCGAGCAACGTGTCGCCTTGTTGCCACTCGGGGAAGTTCTCCTTAAGTGCTTTTGCACCGGCCGGTGTGAACAATGCAATCAAGTCGTAGTCGAAAGGCTTCTCTGCCGGCCAGGGAGTAGTCACGGTGCGGTACATGATTGCCGGTGTTACTTCGATACCGTTCTGCGCAAACATATTGATCTGGTCCTGTGTGTGGATATCCGAGACAACCATCATATATTTCTCGTTTGGCCGGCGGTGCATAGCGGGTAGCAGGTCTTCGAACCGGTTTCCGGTCTCAGGGAAGAATACTTTGCGCTTGCGGTACTGAATGTATTTCTGCAAGTACAAGCCTACCTGTTCGGAATTGCAGTAGTAATGCATCGTATCCGGTACATTCAGACGCATCTCTTCGCACAAACGGAAATAATGCTCGATACCCAAGCGTGAATTCAAAATCACTGCTGTATAATCCAGCGGATTGATACGCTGCTGACGGAATTCGCGGGCTTCAAGCCCCTCAATATGAATGAACTGATAGAAATCACATTGAACGTCAAATTGGTCTTCCAGACGGGTGTACGGATTATGCTCCGTAGCCGGACGGGGTTGCGAAAATAGAATCTTTTTTATCATAGATAATTAATCGTTTTCGAAGAGAGATAGAGTAACAAACCCAAAGGTAAGAACTCCAGGGTACAAATATACAGTATGAAATACAGAACGGCCAGCGGTGAGTTGACAAAATGCCGCGAGGCGCGGTAAATCCATAGTACAAAGAATAGAACCACCGTTGTGCCCAAGACCCAACGGCTCGCTACGGTATTCCCGAACCGTAACAGCACCAGTACGCAGGGATAGAGAATGCACGAGGTAATGGTGATGATATTGGCATAATGCTCATACACCGGAGAGAACCGGCGGGAGAGCATAAAAGTATAGTCTGTCAGTGCGTCACCGGCCATCTTCACGAGGACGACGATGAAGATGATGCCGCATAAAGCGGCGAAGGTGCCGAACGTGAAACGTCCGCCGGAGTAGAGACTCAGGTAAATAGCGATGGCCAAGGTACCGATACGGAAGAGGGTTATCAGGAATTGGCTGAGGTAGTTGGTAGGAGCATCCTTGTACACGCGCTCTGTACGCACGCGCAAGGAAGCGCCGGCCTGGCTGATCACGCCCGGTTGCATCAGTTCGCTGATGACGGCGCATAGCATAAGGAACAGCATCGTCCAGCCGCACCATGCCGCATTCAACGGAGTGAATATGTGCGCTACGCCTTCCATAGATAGAGTTTGTCTCCTCGATGAATCAGTTTATCGGTTTTGAGGGAGAAATACTCCCCTTTCGTTACACGCTTGGCGGGCTTGCCCGCTGCGTTACGCATTCCTTCCGCGCGACACTCATACACACCGGTGGTCTCGCCAGTAACCAGCAAATCAGCGCCTTCTTCTATCGCCTCGACGGCTTCCACCAGGAACTCCGCTACACTCAACTGCTTGAAGAAATTGGTGCATTTGGCTGCATAGATCTTCGTGCGGGTCGCTTTATTGCCGTAGGTGCGGGTCCATTCGCCAAGGCGTTGCCCCTGATAATAACCATCCCAGAAACCGCGGTTAAAGACCTTGCTGAGACGTTCGTCCCAATCGGCTATCTTCGGTTCAATGACGGCATCGTTGCTGTATTCGCCGCATTGCCATGCTTCCACCGCTTCGCGGTAACAGCGTACTACGGTATCAACATATTCAGCACCGCGTGCGCGACCTTCGATCTTCAACACCCGCACACCGGCATCGAGCATCTTGTTGAGGAAATGGATGGTTTTCAGGTCCTTGGGCGACATAATATATTGGTTGTCAATGTCCAACTCAAGGTCAGAAGACTTGTCTTTGACGGTGTATCCGCGCCGGCATACTTGCACGCACGCGCCGCGGTTGGCGCTGAGACCGTAGTTATTCAGACTCAGGTAACATTTCCCGCTCACGGCCATGCATAGCGCGCCATGACAGAACATCTCGATGCGTATCGGTTGACCGCTGCGGCCGCAGATATGTTGTTCCTGAATATCGCGGTAGATAGACGCCACCTGCTCCATATTCAACTCGCGGGCCAGCACGACCACATCGGCGAACTGCGCATAGAACTTCAGTGCCTCGGTGTTGGCGATATTGAGTTGGGTGGACAGATGCACTTCCTGACCGATGCTGTTGGCGTACTGCATCACAGCGATGTCGCTGGCAATGATGGCATCTACTCCGACAGCATGCGCATGGTCCACTATCTGACGCATCAGCGGCAGGTCTTCGGGATACATCACGGTGTTTACCGTCAGGTAGGTCTTCACGCCCGCCTCGCGACAACGCGCCACGATGGTACTCATGTCTTCGGTAGTGAAGTTTACCGAACTGCGTGCACGCATGTTCAAGTGCTCAATGCCGAAATAGACACTCGTAGCACCGGCTTCTATCGCCGCTGCCAAACTCTCCCAGCACCCTACCGGCGCCATGATTTCAATATTTGAGTGGTCAGTTTTCAGCATTCAGTAGATATTCTGCTATCTGCACGGCATTGAGCGCTGCGCCTTTGCGAATCTGGTCACTCACGCACCAGAAACTTAGTCCGTTATCGTTGGTCAGGTCTTTGCGGATACGTCCCACAAACACCTCGTCTTTGCCACTGAGGAACAGCGGCATAGGGTATATTTTTTTCTCCGGTTCGTCCATCAACACGCACCCTTTGGCGTGAGCGAAAGCTTCTTTGGCTTCTGCTACGCTGATTGGTCGTTCCGTCTCCACCCACACAGTCTCGCTATGCGCACGGAGCGAGGGCACACGTACGCAGGTAGCACTCACTTTCACGTCCGAGTGCATGATCTTACGCGTCTCGTTATACATCTTCATCTCCTCTTTGGTGTAGCCGTTGTCGGTGAAGACGTCAATGTGCGGGATGAGGTTATAAGCCAATTGGTATGCGAATTTCTCTACGGTAGGTTGTTCGCCGTTCAGTACCTGGCGATATTGGTTCTCCAATTCTTTCATCGCCTGTGCGCCGGCGCCGGATGCCGCCTGATAGGTAGAGACGTGCACGCGTGTGATGTGACTCAATGCTTCTATCGCCTGCAATGCCACAACCATCTGTATCGTTGTGCAGTTGGGGTTGGCGATGATGTTTCGCGGACGGTTGAGCGCATCGGATGCATTCACTTCGGGAACCACCAACGGCACATCTTCATCCATACGGAAGGCGGATGAGTTATCAATCATGATTGCGCCGTAACGGGTGATATCCTCCGCGTACGCACGTGATACGCTTGCGCCCGCGGAAGTAAAAGCAATATCGACGCCTTTGAAAGCGTCGTCGTGTTGTAAAAGGCGAACCGTATGTTCTTTGCCTTTGAAAAGATATGTCTTGCCGGCACTCCGTTCCGAACCGAATAAGCGGAGTTCGGAGACGGGGAATTGCCGCTGTTCAAGAACAGCGAGCAACTCCTGTCCGACGGCGCCAGAAGCGCCAACGATTGCAATGACCATAATTAAGCTAATGCAATGATGGTGTCAGCCTCTGCCTCAGTGAAGGTGATTTTGCCTTCGCGAGCGAGCCAACCAAGTGCCAAGAAAAGCTCCTCATTCTTCAGCTTGGTTGCTTTCTTGAGAGCTTTCAGACCTTGAGCACCATTCTGCAGGGCACCCCATACGAGGCCTGCATTCTCGCCAATTTTCGTAATCATAATACCTTATTTTTTAGTGACTAATCCAGGGACTTTTAAGGGAGTCCCCATTCCCTTATTCTCTAAACTTTAAACTCTAAACCTTCACTCCTCCCATTTCTTGAATACCAGACAAGCGTTGTGACCTCCGAAACCGAAGGTATTGCTCAACGCATATTTGATATCGCGTTTCTGCGCTTTGCCGAAGGTGAAGTTAATACGGTAGTCGATGTTCTCATCGATATCTTCCGGGTCATGGTTGATGGTAGGCGGAATGATACCGTCTTTGAGTGCCATCACGCAAGCGATAGCTTCCACGGCGCCGGTAGCGCCGATCAGATGACCGGTCATCGACTTGGTGGAGTCCAGGTTCATGTCATAGACATGATCGCCGAACACGCGCTGGATAGCCTTCACTTCCGTCACATCGCCGAGCGGGGTGGAGGTGCCATGGGTGTTGATGAAATCCACCTGTTCGGGCTGCAATCCTGCATCGTGCAGCGCCAAGCGCATCACGCGTTCTGCTCCTTTGCCTTCGGGGTCAGGGGCTGTCATGTGGTAAGCATCGGAGGTCATTCCTTCGCCAATGATTTCCGCGTATATCTTTGCGCCGCGCGCTTTGGCATGCTCGTAGTCCTCAAGAATGAGGCAAGCAGCACCTTCGCCTAACACGAATCCGTCGCGCGATTTCGAGAAAGGACGGCTGGCAGTCTCCGGGCTTTCATTACGCGTAGAGAGGGCATGCAGCGAGTTGAAGCCGCCGATACCGGTATAGGTCACGTCTGCGTCGGCTCCGCCCGTCAGCAGTACATCTGCATGTCCCAGGCGAATCTGGTCGAAGGCGGTTCCTACGGCGTGGGAGGATGAGGAGCAGGCAGTGGAGACCGAGAAACTCGGGCCACCAAGACCGAAACGGATGGATATATGTCCGGCGGCGATACTCGGGATAGCCTTCGGGATCATGAAGGGGTTGAAGCGCGGAACACCGTCGCCTTTGGCGAAATCGATGATCTCTTCTTCGGTGGACTGCAAACCGCCCATACCGCTTCCCCAGATCACACCCACGCGGCTGCGATCCTCTTTCTCGAGGTCCAGACCGCTGTCGCGCAACGCTTCATCGGCTACGCATACAGAGAATTGCGAATAGCGGTCCATCTTACGTGCCTCTTTGCGGTCTATTACCGCCGTGGGGTCGAAATTTTTGACTTCGCCCGCAAAATGCGTCTTGAAAAGAGTCGCATCGAACGATGTGATCAATGCGATACCATTCTTACCGGCCACTAAGGCTTGCCACGTCTCAGGAGCGGAATTACCAACAGGTGTCAACGCTCCGAGACCCGTTATCACTACGCGTCGTAATTGCATCTGAATAGGATTGTATTATATAAAAGCATACGAGTTTACAGTATTAGCCGTAAACTCGCAAACTCAAGTGAAGAGGGATTTATTTCCCGTTGATTTTCTCTTCTACATAAGCGATTGCGTCGCCTACGGTACCGATCTTCTGAGTGTCCTCATCCGGAATAGAGATTCCGAACTCTTTCTCAAACTCCATGATCATCTCTACGGTATCCAGAGAGTCTGCGCCCAGGTCAGTCTGGAAGTTAGCTTCGTTAGTTACCTGAGACTCTTCTACGCCAAGCTTATCAACGATGATTGCTTTTACTTTTGCGTCAATTTCTGCCATAATATTGAATCGATTAAGTTAATATTTTTCAAATGTGGGTGCAAAGGTACTGCTTTTTTTTGAAATGTGCAAATTTTTTTGCTTTATTTTGCGTTTTTGTCATTTAAATATAGCACAATCTTACCCAAAAACTCTCCGCTCTTCGCCATTTGGCATACAGGAATACTGTCTCCGTCCAAATTGGCGACCCGTAAATTATCATATAATTTATGGGTGTGTCCGCCTATCACCACATCGATGCCTCTGGTATGCGAAACGAGGGCGGTATCGCATGCATCTTCGGGTGCTTTTCCGAAGGTTCCCATATGACTGAGGCAAACGATAATGTTGCATTTTTCCGCTCGCAGCTGATTCACTTGTTCTTGTGCAACAGAGTAGGGTTCGAGATAACGGGCGGGAAGGAAATTCTTGTCGGAAATCAAGCCTTTCGGGTCACAGCCCAGGCCGAAGATACCGATCTTCAGTCCGCCTTTGCGCACAATCGTGTTCGCTTGTACGATGCCTTCCAAGGGAGTGCCGGTGAAGTCGTAATTGGCACAAACCACGGGAAACTTTGCGGTCTTGAGAACGGCTGCGAGCGTGTCGAGACCGTTATCGAACTCATGGTTGCCGAGCGTGGCGGCATCGTAGCCCATGCGGTTCAGTGCGGCTATCTCTACGCGGCCGTGGAAGAAATTGAAATACGGTGTGCCTTGACAGAAATCGCCGGCATCAACTAAAAGCAGGTGTTTGTCCAATGCCCGTTCCTGACGGATCAGTCCCATACGGCGGGCATAGCCTGCACGGCCGTTGGACTTGGGCTCTACTTGCGAATGGGTGTCATTCGTGTGAAGAATCGTTAGATGGTCTTGCGGCGTGCAAGACAACAGAAGGAAAAAAGGACAAAGTACAATGTACAAAGAAATTCGTTTCATGGTATATAAATCAGCAATTAGCAATTAGCAATCAAAACCTCCGTTCTATCTCCTCGTTGGTGACGAGTGAGACGATGGTCTTGCCATCGGCTGTGCGGCGGTAGTTAGGGAGAGCCATCAGCCGTGTGAGGATATCGCGCATCTCGCTGTCCGTCAGCGTCTTGCCGCTGGGGATGGCTGCCTGTTCGGCTAAGGACGTAGCAATCTGCCTGCGCCATTCCTCCCGCGTGTCTGCGCCGCGACTGCGCACTTGATGAAGGATGTCTTGAAGCACCGAGAGGGGTGACTGGTTGGCTATTTGCGCCGGAACACCTTGAATGCTATAACTGTCCGGACTGAGTTGCTCCAGGTCAAAACCGATGGATTGCAAGTCCGGCAGGATTTGTCCGATCAGTACCATCTCGTCCGGTTGGAGGGTTAATATCTCGGGGAAGAGCAGTTGCTGCATGGCGCCTTGCGCGTGCGCGAGTTGCTCCATAAATTGCGCGTACAGCACGGCTGCGTGCGCGCGGTGAGGATGAATGAGTAACAGACCATCCTCTGTGGACATAAACAGATATCGCCCGTGCTGCCACAGCGGCGCTTGCTCTGCGTCCGGAATCATCAATCCTTCATCAGACAGCGGAGCTGCATCATTGAATCCGCCCTGCGGACGCTCATTCTTTATTCCCTCATAGAGGGTCTCCCATCCTTTTACCGGTTGTTTGTCCGGATAGATGGCGCCGCGGGTATGGAAGGGGTTGTATTGCGGATCGACACTCACTTTCGGTCGTTCCACCGGCCGGTTGGTAGGTAATGGGATGTCGATATTGCCGGCCGTGTCGAAATCGATTTGCGGAGCGAGGGTGAACTTACCCAGGGCTTCGCGTACGGATGCCATGAGGATCTGGAAGATCGCCTGCTCGTCCGCGAACTTGATCTCCGTCTTCGTCGGATGGATATTGACGTCGATAGCCTCGGGGGCGATATCGAAATAGATGAAGAAGGAGGGTTGGTAATCGGCTGTGAGCATGCCGGAATAGGCTGTCTGTACCGCTTTCAGGAAGTACGGGTGGCGCATATAGCGGCCGTTGACGAAGAAGAACTGCTCTGCTTTGCGTGTCGCCGACTCGGGTTTGATGACAAAGCCGCGGATGGAAACCAGATCAGTCTCGGTGCTGACATCCACGAAGTTGGAAGTGAACACATTCCGTTTGGGGTTTCCGAACACCGCCTCGATGCGCTGTTTCTCCGTGCCTACCGGCAGTTCAAGGAGTATCTCATCGTTATGCACGAAGGTGAACGCCACTTTCGGGTACACCAGCACGATATGGTAGAACTCCGTCATGAGGTTGCGCAACTCCGTCTGGTCGGACTTGAGGAACTTACGGCGAACGGGTACGTTAAAGAAGAGGTTGCTTACCTTGATGTTCGTGCCCACGGGGCATGAGCATACCTCCTGTCGTATGACGTCCGAACCGTGTATCTCGATGAGTGTCCCGGTCTCATCTTCTTCGCGGCGGGTGGTCATCTCCACTTGCGCCACGGCGCATATACTCGCGAGGGCTTCTCCGCGGAAACCCATCGTACGCAGACTGAAGAGGTCCTGTGCCTCGCGTATCTTGCTGGTGGCATGGCGTTCGAAAGCCAGACGGGCGTCCATCTCACTCATGCCTATGCCGTTGTCAATCACCTGCAGCAGCGTGCGGCCGGCATCGCGAACAATAACCTGAATGCGGGTCGCGCCCGCGTCCAGACTGTTCTCTACCAACTCTTTCAGACACGACGCGGGGCGTTGAATGACTTCGCCCGCCGCGATCTGGTTGGCCACACTATCCGGTAACAGATGAATGATATCCACTTTAAAGTTTAGAGTTTAAAGTTTAGAGTTTAGAGGAATACGTAGAAAACTACGATGAGAAGTCCGAGCAGGACGAGCCAGAAGACGAGTCGTGATTGTTTTTTCTTTCGCAACTCGGTCATGTTCTTCTCGTGCTCTTCACGAAAAGCCCCGCGATGAAGACGCGCAAGTTTTCTATCCTTGCGCGCCTCCTTTTCCTCGTCGTAGTAAATGGGGCGATAGTCCCACTCACGGGGTTTTGGTACTTTTGGAAAAAGTACGGACATTACTTAACGATTGCTTGGAACTCAGCCTCCTCAGCGAACTTAGCGAACTCGATATCCTGAGCAGCGCGGTTCTTGAGTGCAGCGTCCTGAGCAATAGCCGATTTGAGGTTGTCGATCACGGCAGCTTTGTCGTTGGTGCGAGCACCTACTACAGCCTTGAGGTAAGCAGTCGTAGCATTCGGCTCTTTTACATTAGCCAAGGTCTTGGCAGCACCTGCGTAATCCTCGCTGAGGATCTGCTGAACAGCTGCGTTGTTGGTTGCGTTGTCAGCGTAAGCTTTCTTTGCTGCAGCGTAGTCACCCTTCTTGGTGTAGAGGGTACCGAGAGCTGCGTTGAGGTTACCCTTGGTGCCGGCAGCCTTACCGAAGTACTCTTCTGCCTTCTCCAGGTCACCGTCAGCCATAGCTGCGATACCGGCGTTGTAGTTCACGTCCGGATCGTTCGGTTGAATCTCCAGCGCGTGACCGAAGCAACGGCGAGCCTCTGCGATATTGCCATCCTCCAGGTAGAGTTGGCCGAGGCTGTTCCATGCGCGGTAGTCGTTGTAGAGATCAGCTGCCTTTGTGTAGATCGCGGTCTTCTCATTGCGGTCGTTGGTCAGCGTAGCTGCATAGAGCAACTCCTCAACGCTCAGTTGAGCCGGGTCGTTCTTAGCCAACTCGCGGATCTCGTCATCGCTCTTACCGATCAGGTCGGTGGTGAGGATGAGGCGGCTGCGACGGAGAGCCGGGAGGATCTCCTCTGCGATCGTACCATATACATTGCTCAGGTTCTTGATCTGTGCTTCGCGCTCCTCAGGATCGCTGTACATCGACAGCACGCGGAGTACCAGGTCTTTATCCTGCATGTTGCTGTTCTCCATTGCTTTCTGGAAGCCTTCCCAGTCCTCAGCGGTGATGTTCGACTCGATAGCGTTGTTCACCTTGTTCTTCTTGAGGTCTTTCTTGAGGAAGTTAGCAGCAGCTTTCTGACGGTTCTGAGCGAGTTTCTCGTTCAGGTCCATACCGCCATCCGGCGAAGCATAACCGGAAACCTCGATCTTGTTGATCTCTTTCTTCTCGTTGTCCTTTGCGTCTTTGAGGGCTGCTTGCAGACCCTTTACGCTCTCAGACTTCGTCTCAGACGAACGAAGTTCAGCACTCTGGATGAGGAACTTGATGTCCGCTTCGGTGAGCTCCTGGATTACGCGTTGGAACTTGTCCGGAGTGGTTGCGCTCTTGTTGTCGCGTGCGTCAGCCAACTCGTCGGTTGCGACTACACCGTCAGCAATCTTGAGGTCAGGGATCTCAATCACTTTCTTGCCTACTTTAGCCTCGAAGCGCAGGTAGAGCTCCGATTTGCGCATAGCGGGAACAAAGTCGAAAGAGCAGCTCTGGCTGTACTTACCACCGTTGCGGTAGTTCACGGTCTTGCCGTTCTCTTTTGCCTTCTCGCCTACATAGGTAACAGGCTCGCCAACTACCTCTTGTCCTTCGAATTTGAGGACCGGAGTAACGGTGAGCACACCTTTCTTAGCGAATTTCTTCTCAGGGAAAGTACCGGTGATCTCAGCATCCACTTTGTTGCCTACTTTTACCAGCGGACTCGGGTTGACGCTGATCTGCTCGGGGTTCGGTAACGATTTGTTACACGATGCCAACAATGCTACTGCAGCAATGAGGCTCAGGAATAAACCTTTCTTCATAATGTCTATAAATTAGTTAATTTATGTTGATAGTTCGTATCAAAATGCGCCACAGACACATTTTACGCCGCAAAGGTACAACATTTTTTTGATATACGCAAGCATTTCCCGATTTTTTTACTAAAAAAGCCAAAAAAGACACCCCGAAGGGTGCCGTTTATTTTATATCCAGTGCCTGTTTGATGGAGGTCTGCATGTCGCGTGTGACTTGTTTGCGGAAGAGCCAATGAGCAGGTCCGCCGGGAATGCGTTGCATGATGCCGCTGTTCGAATGGATGGCATAGATAGGACGTATGCGCCAACTGTCGTTGTACCGGTTCTGCCGGTCGTACATACATATCTCCCACCAGTTTGTGCCTCTGTCTTCCCGCCACCATTCGCCGCACACATACCCGTTGTTGAGTCCCCAGTTGGATACGGCTTTGGCATTGGGGAAACCGGCTTGGCTGTACACGTAATCGGGCATCAGAACCGTATCGATGGTCTTGCCCATCGTGACGCGTGTAGCGATAGCTGAACCTTTCTCGTAGTTGCGTAAGGTCGAGCGAAAGATACCGAAATAGATACCGTCTCCGGCGTAGTTGCCGCCACCCACATTCCATACACCGGTAAGCCATCCGCGGTTGCGGTGACGATGGTCGTTGCGGTGGGGGTCGCAGAGCATGTTATCGGCATACTCCAGAGCCGTGCCATGATAGAGCGTGACGGCAGGGAAGATGGTGTCAAGGATGGTCCAGACGACACTCTCGATAGTGGTCAGTACGCCATGCCACAGCCAGTATTTACCGATACGTTTTGGGAGATAGATGATCCAGTCCGCGAAATCACTTGCACCTTCCGTGTCGTCGGAGGGAAGGAGCACTTCGATGACGTAGTTCGACCAGGCGTAGAGGTTGTAGATGACGATGTTATAATAGACCGCATTGATGAACCGCAGGGGAGTCAGAGCGATATAGAAAGGTATCTGGAGGATGCGCAGGAACGTGCGCATGCCGGGTTTCATACTGTCACTCAGACGGTTATGCTTCATCAGCGGCCGCCAGGGTTTGGAGAGCCAGAACTGCAGCAGATTCAAGATATAGAACGGCAATGAGATGAGGGCCCAGATGAGATAACCGAAGCCGGCTATACGCGGAAAACGGAAACCGGAGAAGGAGGTGACTATCACTACGACAAGTCCTATCTCAATACCCATCGTGACGACGGCGCCGGCCGTGCCGTTGTCGAAGAACATCCATCCGATGAGGGCACCTATACCGCAGATGATCAGACCCCATATCGCAAAGCCTGCTACCACCTCAAAACCGATGAAACCGCCTATGACCGCGATGGCGACTAAAATCCAGATGATCACCTTTGTGACTTCGAACAACGAGTCCCAGATTGTGGACTTGCGCCGCGGAGAGGATTGGCTTTTTTGCGTCACGGGCCCCACATAACGCAGATAGCGGTTACTCGCATAATACCGCAAACCGTTGCGTTGGATGACAGTCCATTGTCCGCTTACCCCCGTCGCTACGACCGTGTCGCCGCGGTGCAGTTTGTACGCGACGGAATAGTATGTGCCGGGACCCGAACGCACATTGAGTGTATTGGCCGTCACGACATAGTACGACTGCGCCGCGTATGCCCCGCATGCTACGGGCAGGAATAGCAAGAGCAATATGATCAGACGTTTGAGCATCCGCACTTATTCTTCTTCTTCCTCGTCCTCGGTGATAGCTATCAGTTTGCAGCCGATACGGTCATAGTCCTGGCCGTACAGGACGTCCGCTCCCACTTGCGGGAACAGGTCCTGAAGCGTGTGTTTGTCCTCCGGAAAATAGGATGTCTCATCGTATATGGCTCCTTTTTTGTCCGGGTCATCCGGGTCATCGGCGCCTTCCCATAGCATATCGACATGCTCCGCGATCACCTCCATGTCTTGCATGAAGATGCGGTTCTGTTTGTCGATGATGAGGTGTCCACGCGAGCCGAGGGTGTAGGGTAAACCCATCTCGCAACGCAGGTTACGGCAGAAATCCTCGATGGTCATATCATCCAGAATGGCCATTTCGCCTGTCTCGCCGGTGCGTAAGTTTACTAATTCAAAGTGGTACATCATTTATGTGTTATTTTTATTTTACCATCTTGCCCTGGACGTCAAAGACATGGTCTCCGCGCAGGATAACCATCTTTCCGTCCATGACCGTTTTCCTTACTCGCTCCTGCTCTGTTGCTATGAAATCAAAGAGCCCCTCGTCCATGTCTGCCGTCTGGAAGTGACCTTCTTCATGATAGATAGTCTGTTGTTGTTCGTCCCTGCCCTCGATGGAATACGAATAGGTGGTATTGGCGGTTAAGCCTCCGATCGAGATGGTAAAGGTCTCTCGGGAATCCAGTTTCTTCTTGCGCATTTTGGCAACCATAGCTGATTTTACCGTATCGGTCACATTCCCTTCGCCATCTACGATATATTGTGCAAACAAGGTATCTGAAGTATATACACTGATGATGTATTGTGTCACATCAGGATTTGGTATCCATTCGATTTTTGCCGTGGTGGCGGTAATATCCGTCACCTCCGAGAAACCGATGATATCCTTGAAACTATTCCTGTATCCGTCGATTGCCAGGTATGCTTCCACGGACGCTTGCGGAACGCTGAGTACGGTATTTAGCAAGTATCCCAAATGCCCATAAGTCAATTCGGGAGGAGTGGTCGCATAGCAAACCATAGTGTCCATTTCGTTGCAATTCTCAAAAGCCATAAAACCAATACTCGTTACGTTCGCATGCAGTGTGACTTTCTTGAAATCGCATCTTACAAAGGCATTATCCTTAATGGTAGTAATAGTCGGGGGAATTACCAAATATTCTATTTGCGGGCCATCCAGATATAACTTATGCGACATGCAAGTCGGGTTAGCGGCTGTATCAGCGAAATTGATATTACACCAAGCTTCAAGACTTGGGGTATTCACGTAGTACAATTTCCAGCACTCGTCAAAAGCATCCGAGCCAATGGAGGTGACTGCGGGCGGGATAGAAACGGTTAACAGGTTATAACAATCATAGAACGCATAATTTCCAATGGACGTAAGTTCTTCCGGGAAGTATATTTCTTTAATGGCGTATCGATAATCATACCATGGTGCGTCGGCGCGATGAATAAAATTCGCCATAGCGCCCGAGCCACTGATGATGAGGATGCTATCTTCCGTAATATACCATGCCAAGTTTGTGCCATCTCCCTCTGCTCCGCAATAACCGGAAGCAGTTTCTTTGATGAAGCGGTATATCTGTATGGAGTCGCACCCTTCTGTTGACTGGAGACTATCCTGGATCACATCTCCTTCTTTGTGTTCCTTGTTATCGCGTTCCCATACAATAGATGTCTTGCCTATCGGAATATATATCGGTATTTCTATTACATAGGAAGGGCGAACAGTGATTTTCCATCCTATAATCAGCGAATCGCATACCCCTTCTGTCTTTTTGATGGTATCCATATATGTAAATATTCCACTGACTTCCGGCCGGAATATGTGAAAGAGCTGGCCCCCATGCCTAAGATGTACGGTGTCTTTTGAGGAGCAATACTGGTATTCGTATACGACTGAATCGGGCGCATCGCAATACGGTAAGTCCGGGTCACCCGACACTGCATACATCAACGTGGCGAACATTATTGCCGCAAGGAATGTGTAAATTCGTTTCATAGTATCCTTTATTTTTGTGTTTCTATTTGTTGCTGCACGGCTTGGAGATTGGTCCTAGCATTGCGTGTGAGGGGATGGTCCGGTCCCAATACCCGCGTGTAGATATCAAGTGCCTGCCCGAACATGCGGAGGGCGTCTTCGTAATGTCCCTGCATATAGGCTACCGCCGCCAGATTGTTATCGTTTTGTGCGATAGCGAGCGGTGGCGTCTGTGTATTCGCTTGGTGAATGCCGCGCACTTCCATAAACAGTTTCTCAGCCTTTTCGTATTGCTTGAGTTGGAAATAGATGCCGGCGATGTTATTCTTGCTGTCCGCAACCTCCGGACTATTGGCGCCAAAGACTCGCTCGTGTATCTTGAGTGCCCGTTGGTTATATGTCATGGCGTTCTTCAGATCGCCTTTTGCGCGGAAGAGTTCTCCTATGTTATTCTGCGTCTCTGCTACGTCTTTGGAGTTCTTACCATATACTTTCTCTTTGATGCTCAGCGCCCGCTGATACAGGTTCATCGCCTCGTCGAGTTGTCCTTGCAATTTTGCGACCGCGCCTAACTCATGACATGCAGTAGCCATTTGTGCGCTTTGCTCTCCGTACCGGGAAGCGGCGATACGGTAAGCACGCTCGAAGAAAAGGCATGCAGCAGGGTAGTCGGCACGGATATCTTTGACGAATAGTCCCGCGTCAATCTGATAATGGAAGTTCAATGTATCCAATGCGGCGCGGCGGCATATATAGAGCCCAGCGCTGTCGTTGATAAAACGCGAGAGGAAAGAGGAGTAAAGGCGGAAATAATCGTCCGCCAGTTCCCGTTTCTGTTGTGCATTGAGTGCGCGCTGTTGGTCTAACTTCGCTGCGGCTTCATCCAAGGTCTGTTGCGCTTTTGCAATCTGCTCTTCCTGCTCGCGAATGGCTGTTTCCCGGGCGTCCAGGTTGCCTTTCTCCCGCACCAAGCGTTCCGCTTCTTCGGGGTTGCCGCTCTCGATAGCTTCCTGGATGAGGGTTGTAAGGGAATCAAGGCGGTTATAGTCGGTACGTGCTAATTTGTCCGACATCGTTTGGAGGAGAGGTTCGAAGCGCTCGTACTGGCCTTCCAGGTCATCCAAGCGTTTGGCAAACTCCGCCTCTGACAGTTGTTTGGCTGCTAACTGTTGTTTCAGTTCGGATACGCGGGCTTGATAATATATTTCCACATTCTCCCGCGCTTTGGCTGCAATCGCCTCTTTCTCTTGCATCAGTTGTACCCGGCTGACAAGGAGAATCTCCAGTGGTACACGGTCTGAACACGGGATACGTTTCCCGATAAGTTCCTGCTCGGCGGGTTCATAACCCGACTTAATGATGCTGGCGATTGCATAAGGGTCGCCGTTCTGCAGGTTATATAACAGGATCTCAAAGTTACCGTCTGCATGACTCTGAACGGCATTATGCGACCCGCGGACACGTATCACAGCTCCGTCAACAGGGGTGCCCTGATGTCCTTTGCGCGAGATAGTGCGCACTACGCCCTCTTGGGTTACAGCCCACGCTGAAAGGCACAGACACATCAAGGCAATACTATAACAGCATCTTCTCCACATGGCATATACAGGGTGTCGGTGAAATTATCTATGGTTATCGGGTACGCTGTCTGCTGGTCGGCGATGGGGATGTCGTATTCAACCAGCCCGTCGGCATCGCTATGCAGTTCGTGCGGACCGATATATATCTGTGCTTTTTGAGGTTGACTCGCACCAATCAGGTGGAAATGCACATGTCCATACAGCGCGGCATCGCGATAGAGAGGCAATGTCTGCTGCCGTTGCAGCGCAAGGACCGTATCGCAGGGTAGAAATCCTTTGGCGTATAATCCGATGCGCACTTCCCGTCCGATATATCGCGGCGGTATATGCCGAAAGAGCGCTGTCTGCCCAAAGGCATGCAGGGTGTCGGTCTTCTGCTCGTTGTCCAGAGACAAACGGACGATGATCTCTTCGCAGGGCGGCAAGGCGCCGTTGTATGCGGTTGCTTCCGTTACTTGTATCTTTGTGTCCACCGTTTGTGAGAACCACCATGTAAGGCATAACGCGGCCGCGATGATCAGAGACAGGGCGGTGTAAAGGAAGGTGCGTTTGCGGCGGCGTTGGATGTCACGCAGCAGCAGACCGTCGAAGTCCAGTTGCAGCATCCGGGCTACGACCATCAACATCGCGCGGTCATATGCCTTGCGGCGACTGATACCCGCCTCACGCGTGTTGATACCTAAGATGGAGTGGTCTTGCAACGGATCGGGATGTTTCGGGAAGTGACGTTTTAGTGCTTCAGGAAAACATTCCGTAGCGGGGTCGTTGCTATAAGGAACTCCGTCCACAATAATCGGAATGATACTGTCTCGCCGGCCTAAGGAGACAAAGTAGTCAATGCCGCTGTTGATATAGGTTGATCCGGTAGCGCGCGGCGAACAAACCACAATCAGATACCGGGACTGCTCCATGCGCGCCTTGAGTTCCATCATCAGTTCTTCGCCTGCGTGCATGTCGTTCAGATAGCAATACAACGGGCGCACGCGCCGGGGAACGGACTTGTCTTGCCGGCATAAGACAGCCGGCAAACGATAACGCTCTATCGCGTGCTGCAAGCGTACGGCCTCGCGGGCATCACCGCTCTGAAAACTGATAAAAGCAAAATAGTTGTACTCCTTCTGCATGGCGTATCAGATAACAGGTCGTTTAGCCAGATGTTCCATGATCGTGGGATAATTGCCGAAATCAATCTCCGTTACATTGTCCGGATGAATGCATATACGCAAGGTACGGCAGCAGGTCTTCTCCCGGGCTACAGCAAAGAAAGTCTGAATCATCAGGTCTATTTTCTGCTCCGTGGAGAATTCGGCAGGCAGGTCCACAAACCGGTTTCCCATCACCGCCACATTCACCTCTTCTTCGCGTACCCTCGGTTCGGCCAAATTGCGCCACATCTGCTTCAGGCACGCGACATATTCATCCTTGGTAATAGAAATGGTGCCATTAGGCAAGAGATGCGTGAAAGCCGCAATGCAATAATGCTTGTCTCCGATAGTCACAGGGCAGATAGACCCCAGTGCATAACGTTTTTTGCGTCCGGGCAGACTCTTGTCGGTTGCAACCGGCTTGAGTTCTTTCAGCCTCTCGTCAATTATAGCATCCAAATCCGTTTTTTGCTCCTGACATAGTTGCAGAAAAGCACCATGGAGCGACCGGCGGGTGATAATACGGTCCAATTCGGTATCAAATGTATCCACCGCATGGATGACTTTCATCCCGTCTTGTTTCAGTATGTCGCAGCACTCGATAATTACCCGGATATCCGTATTCTTATCCTTATACTCCGCATGCATCAGCGGCCAGTTATAGAGAACAGCCAGGCCTGCCAGCAACAGCAGAATAAGCGCCAAGGACCAGGGGTGCGCCCAAAGAACGTGTATTCCCGCGCGGATGTGAGCTGCGCCTTCTGCAGGCAAGAAGGCCAGTAATGAACCGGTGATAGTAAGGAGCATCATGCTCCATGATAGAAAACTCCGTGTACTCCATCGCGCTAACTTCTTCCAATGACGTAACACGTATTTCCTGTTTCCGAAATATGCCATGGTATGATAGATGGGTTAATAAACCTTTGCGGCTGCAAAGGTACAACAAAAAATCCGAATGTGCAAATAAAATTTATTTTATTTTGCCATTTGCAGGATTTTGCGAACGTAACTTCGGGGGAAACGTAGTGGCGGAGTCCGAAGGTACGTTTTTTTTGCGATATACGCAAGAATTTCCCGTTTTTTTTGCAAAAAAGCCAAAAAAGAGCGGCCTCTCGGTCGCCCTTCCTTGGGGAGCTTACGCTCCGTGCTCGGCGTCGTACTCGTCTCCGCAGACTTTCCACAGGTACTTCGTCAGGGTCTTGCAACCACCGGCGGTGTCACGCTGCGCGAGGAACGCGGTGTTGTCCTGGTTGATCTGCATGAGGTCTTTGCGACGCAGTGCCACTGCCTTGCTTACCGCATTGAAGCGTGCCCGGATGAGCAGCTCCTTTGCCGACGGGTCGGTTGAGCGCTCCACCTTGCGACGGATATACACGCGGTTACAGTTGTTGCTCGTGGTAGCCGCTACGCGGTGGGTACCAAGGAGCATTTTGGTACAAGAGTGCTGACCGCTCTTGCTCGGTTTGGCGAGTGCTCCGGATACGCTGTCGATACCGGCACTCCAGTTTACTTTAGCCATAGTTAAAAAGTTTAAAGGTTTAACAATAAATGTTTAGTGTTTTGCTCTGCAAAACGTTTAGAGTTTCTTTGAGGCGTCGTACGTCTCGATCGTTTTGGTTTGGATGACCACGGAAGTATCGGCTTTCTGCCAGTACTCGGATTTAGTCGTGATCGTTCTCGTCACATTGCAGGACGTCAGTCCGAAGGCTGCACCCAGTGCCGTCAAGGCGGCAATGAGGACGGAGATGATGATTTGATGTCTAGTCATAACTCACTCCTTTCGTTATTAGCCTCCGATGAGATCTCCGTTGGAATCGTAATTGCTGTTCAGCTTGTGCATAGCATAGCCGAAGAGCGAACCGATCTTTGTCTGGGCCTTGAATTCGGCCTTCAGTTTGGCTTTCTCCGTGGGATCGGAGAGGACGGTCCGTACGGCAGCTACGACCTTTGCGAAACGTGCTTTCGCTGCAATCTGCGCCGCAGACGGTTCTGCATCAGACGGGTTGCAAAGCTTACCGGTATACGTGGTGCCGGTCTGCTTGTTGGTGCGGAAATACACATCGCTGTGCATGCACACTTTCTTGCTCATACTCTCGATGAGCGCCATAGGCTTAATCTTTGCCATGTCTGTTTAGGTTTAATGGTTAATACGAATGTTAAAGCCGGCTGTCTTTCGGTTTATCCCTTTATGGTTGCCCGAGACTGAGGATAGGCGATAGACGCCCCGGACAACCATTATCCTATCTATCCGAAAGACAATGCAAAGGTACGAAAAATTTCCGACTTGGGCAATTATTCTGCTTCGCAAATGGAATTGTACTTCCGCGGGCGCAAGTTATAGCCCGCATAGGCGCTTAATTCCTTTACTTCGTACCCGAACAGCCATGTGCGGTGGCTGATATTCGTCCGCAATTGCGGGTCTTTTCGTGTCCAGCCGTAGAGCAAGGTGTTCAGACCCTGCATGCCGACTTGCGCACCGAGCACCTCATCCAGCCGCTCGGCGATTTCGATTTTACTGATGTGCTGCATCATAGGCTTCCGTAGCAATTTTCCACAGTTGCTTTCTGCTTTTTCGGCTACCTTCCACGCGCATTTGCGTAACCATCTTTGCGATAGCAGCGAAGCGCTCGTGGTGAGCTTTTTGTTTGTTAGTCAGACCGGCAGTGTTTTTCTTGGGCATGTTGCACAAGGATACGTTACCGGATCGTTTGTCCGTACGGAAATACATGTTCCCGAATTTACCGGAGATACCTTCGATCCCCGCCATCATTTTAACTTTAGCCATGTCGCGCGAGCTATGGCTCAGAATGATTCGCGACTATGTCGCTCATGGAATCTTTCGCCATGCTCTCGCTTTTAAGCGAGAGCCCCTCTAAGCTCGATGAGAGGGAAGATGTTAAACATTATTTTTATGTGAACCGGCAAACAGTTGGGCGAAGCGCTGTTGGTTCGCGGCCTCTGCCGGTGTTTTAACATGTTGCGAGCGGTCGGGGCACCTACATGCGTAGATGGTACCCTTTTTCGATCGCCGGAAATAATATTTTCCTTTGCAATGTAGTTTGCCATAGAATGTTTCTATGGGCAGAATTGGGATGACTTTCATAATTTGACATTTTTAACTGTTACTATACTAACGGGTCGCGGTGTGGTCGCGGTGTGGTCGCGGTTTTAAGAGGTAATTGACCCGTGATAGGGTAGATATTGAGCTTATCTGAAGCAACTTGGCAGTGGTGGCCCGGCTCCTTAGTAGGTCTATCCCTATTACATAGGGGATAGACTACTCTACTAAGGGGGGCCACGGGGCTACCCGCCAAAATCCAACTGCGGCTCTATCATTTGCGGTCCCGGTTGATAATAGACCTCGCGGTCCGAAACCGCTCTGCGGATCAATACGCCTTGCTGCAAGGCCGCTCCTAATAGTCCTCCGTAGATACTATCGCTTCGGAGGTTTTGGCGCATCATCACTTGCGCCTTCAGCGCTCCTGCGCGCATCTCGCTGTGACCCATCATCGCTGCGCGGAATATCTCCTTTACCTCCGGCTGGCTTGTATCCGCATGGTTGACTTGCTCCGGTTCTACGCTGGCGCACCCCACCGGCAAACCCTCCTTGTCCACGCAGAACTGGATCTTGTTCGGCAGGTCATATTTGCGGGTAGCCGTCTGCTGGATGCTGAAGATACGCGTCTCCGGGTCTTTCTTGCATTCGTACGTCTCAAAACTCTTGTTCTGCAACTCCGTACCCAATGCCCCGCGAAGCGTCTTGTCTTCCGCCGCTTTGTTCTGGTGCAGCACGCACACGATGCACGTCTTGAACTCCGACGCCGCCTTTAGCAACTGGCCGATGGTGTTCTGCGCTTCCTCGTAGTTGTTGATATCGCCTACCACGTCGCGGATACCATCGAAAATAACCAAGTCCGGCATACATATCGCTATCGCGGCTAACACCAATGTCATGCGGTCTTGCCAGCGTACCTGACGCAGGTTAAAGACATGATACGCCTCATCGCTCGCCTCCGTACCCATCATCGCACCGATGCGGTCACGCAGTATCTCATGCGTACTGTCCGCACTCTGCTCCGTGTCTATCCATACCACCCGCAACGGTTTCTCCCGTATCCGCTTCAAGCCTAACACGTCGGGACCTCCGGCTGCTCCCATCAGAATCGAGTTCAGGTACGTCTTACCGCTCTTAGCCTTACCGGTCACCGCCACCAACTCACCGCGTGCAAAGCACGGCACTCCGTTCCAGGTGTACAGAAAGTCATGCGGCGGAATCTCCGAACGGCTCGTGATACGCAACTTATCCAACTGCTCGAAAATGCTCATTTGTTCCGTTTCCATAGTTGTCTAATTTTGGTGCAAAGATACTACATTTTCGTGGTTCGTGGAATTCCATCTGCCACAAACTGCATCCCAGTGAAAATTCGGGGCATAAAGGGCCTTATCTCCGAGCAATTTGAAGATGCGGTCGCGAACGGAATGGTCGAAGCGATGGACCCGCCTAAGCTGTCGTGAAAGGGAACGATAGTCCAATTCCCAGCCCAGTTCCGCGCTCAGTATCTGCGCCAGTTCGGGCTGCGAAGTACATGGTTGATCCGGCCAATGACGATGGGTGACGGTCAAGACCGATGAAGAATTACGGGCGTAATACTCGATGACTACATCGCGATACGCGTTCCTCCGCACTCTCGTGCGTTTTTTGTTTGCCTGCTTTGCAGGACTTTGATTAGTTTTCATAAACCTTTGAGATTTATGCTTGGCTTTGTCAGTGAAGGCGCCTTCAATGCAGCTGCAAGCCTTACAAAACCTCGCGGGTTAATATTATGTTTAATTATTTCGGGAGCAAAGGTAGTACAATTTTTTTACAAAAAAGGGTGGTCTTTATCCTTTTATTTGTAAATTTTTGTTATCGCGTGTACAAAAAAATGCACCCGATCAAAATCGAGTGCAAAAGTACTGCTTTTTTATGATCTATTCAGGATACTTTTATAACTTTTGTGAATACCAATTTAATGACATTAGATTACTAAACTCATCTATGTAGATTACTAAACTCAACTTTGTAGATTACTAAACTACTCTCCGTATGTGTATTGATTGTTGGCCATATCGAGCATCTTTTCAAAGACATCCGTAAATTTGGGCTCTTGTGCTGCCTTACTAATTATCTGAGCATATTTTCCAAAATCTGCATTGAAGAACTGACCCATTGCGAGCATGAAATGTTTTTTCTTGCGGTTAAGTTCCTGCCCGTCTTGATCAACAAATAAACCCATATCATACATATAAGACAAAACCTTTAGCACGTCTGCTTTGTGATTCTCGGCAATGCGGAATGAGGCTGTTAATAATTCCTTTTTCTCTTTCGTTATGTTTTCTAGTTCTTCCAATCGTGTTTGCATATGAATTTGCTCTGCTATACCGACAAAATCCTCTGCAGCAGGCGCACTAACGGTAATAAATTTCTTCACCCATTCCTGTTTCTCTACATAATACTTCCTAATATAGTCTGCTGCTGATTCCATTTCTGCTTTTATCGTTTTGTTAGGCTGCAGTTCTAATATCTTCGGGAGCATAACCTTTTGCCAAAACTCATCTTCGTATAGGACAAAGTCTGCAATTACATACATTCGCCCCCATATGACACAACTATCTGATATAAGAGGTGTCACGCATGAGTCGGTAGTTACATTATGCCCGATCTTAACATCGGCAAATGTTTCCATCAATGTCTCATACAAGTCTGGTATCTCAGCATTCAAGATTCTTTCTAAATACGGAATGGAAGCAAGACCGTTTTTATCTGTATTAATCGCAGATTTATACAGATACGTAGTGTGTCGAAAAGCAACTTCGTTTAGAATTTTGAAACTCTTAATTTCAATTTTTTTCATAGTTTTTTTCTATTACTAGTGACTTCTTCTTGTATTTACGCCTGCAAAGGTACGAAGAAATTTCGATATGTGCAAATAAAATAAACGTAAGGTACAAAAACGCGCCCCGTTTGAGGCGCGTAATTGTTGGACATTAGTCCTAAAAGAAGCGGAAATTATTTGTTGCCTTTCGCGCAATTATGCGTTTAGCAATGGACTATTTCAAAAACTCGTACTGGAAAAGCATCGGCACTATAGTTGTATTATAGTAGCGTTTGACTAACTCCGCTAAAGATTTTATATGTCCGTTAAGATCTGGGTAATGGAATATCGTTGTTCCTGTCTCTTCGTCAAAGTGTGATGTGTTCAAGTCACATTTTATTTGATATAATCCATAATTTATAGTTGGTATATACTCTGCTGTCTTCTTTGCGGCTTCAAGAACTTTATTCCATTGGGCCAGTAATTCTTTCTCCGTCTCATTGGGAATAAATCCTAATAGAGCCTCCGCAGCCAAGGTCGAGCCATTTGATGTGTCCAATGTTAAATTATTCCTATAATATCGACCATCCGATCCTGTAAACTCCTGCATGTGGTTTTGTGCTTCGAGGCAAGTAAATAATAGGCATTGCAATAAAAACTGATTGAGTTTACCTGACTTTATATCAGTAAAATAGCGTTTGTGTCCGTCTGCGGATTTCATTATTCTTGCACGTTCTGTCCATGCTCGATTGTATGTGATGTAGCGACTTGCTGCAAACAGTGGTAATTTCTCCAGGTAGTTACTCTTATGCAAAAAGAATCCGTTACCATTATAACGACCTGCAACAAGAAGGCTTGATTTTGCATCTGGATTATCAAATCCTGCGCTATCTGCTACAAGATAGCCCATCATTTCTGGACTATATATAGGGGTAATCCTACGTTTGACACTGCTATCCGCTTCTAGTCCATTCAGTCCAATTAAGATACCGTCCTCGGTGCAATCAGGCATGGTGGTTCTGTCATAATATTTTTGACTAAACAAAGAGTTGATTTTGCGGATAGGTAATGGTTTGTCAAGTGCTACCAACTCATTGTTCTTATTTATATCATAGCCTATAAGGTTAAATTCAGAGATATTGCTTTCTTCTTGTCCCCAATAAGCACACATGACACAGGCATCAATATTAGTATGGAAATGTTTACGATTGAAAGCAAAACCCCCTAAGAATTTACGATTGATGATATGTTGGGCTTTCCAATATTTAACAGGAGAATATACAATATAGCTATCTGTAGGCTGCCGTAGATAATATTTGAATGCAGACCAAATAAAAGCATTTCCCAAATCATTAGTCGCAGCACCTTTTATCTCTTTCTTCATCTCCTTTACTACAAAACTATCCTTCCATGAAGATGATTTCTTGCTTATCTTGCGGCGTTGATGCTCCAGAGAGGTAGTTTCTGCATATGGGGGATTTTCAAATAGGATTATCGTGCAGGATGGATTATCTATATATTGCTTAATGATTTGATTATCTACATATTCTTTGCTCAATGCGTCTGCTCCACGTACAAGCCCCATATTGAAGGTGTCCTCTTTCTCTGTTGGTGGTATGATGTGCCTTACCTTATCTCCTAATGATTCAGAAAGAACTTTGTATTCATAGTATTCAAGTGTTGATACAATTGTGTGCGAAAGTTCTTCTGTTGTCATACCAAGTTCCAAGTTTCCCGTTCCAGCGCATCGGTCGAGAATGATATAATCATTTCCTTTCGGAACACGGGAAATGGCTTTGCGCAGTAATTCTAAAGATTTATCCGCATATACACGGTTAGTATAAAATGCTCCAAGGTTTTTCTTCTGGATATCATCGTTGAGTTTATCCATTAAATAGCGGAAACGTTCATTCGATTTACCCTTATATGGAAGAATATACTCCTTGAATTTTTCGGGCTGTCTGATCTCACCGATAATCCGTATTTTCCCAGTTTCGTCTCCTATGAAATCAGACTTATTCGCCATGGGATTTTCGCGGTAGTACCTTTGCCCCCAACCAACGATGCAATTTTCATCAATGTTGATTCGCGTATAGTTGCATGAACGTAATAATGTAATGATATTTTCCTGAGCAATATCTTGGGTTAGGTCATATACTTGTTCTGCATTTCCGCAAATAAAACCATGGTTGTCTTTTGATGCACCACCAATGTAAATTGTTTCAATCTGCTGTAAGTATTTTTCAGAATAATACAGATAAACTTTTTCATCATTGAGCGATATCAGCAAAATATTGCGCGGAATGGATTTGCCTTTTACCCGCATGGATGAAAGGTATTTGATAGTCTGGAATAAGACAGAATTTAAGTCATTGATATTCAACTTGAATTCTAATATATTCCCATTTACGACACCATCTGTGTAATTGGACTGGATTTCATCTTGCGTAATAGAACTATCAACACGGGGCAGATACGTTTGGTAAAATGCGTGCTGTCCTTCTAATTCGTTGTCATAAGTCTTTGCCATATTCGCTCTTTTTATACGTTTTTTCGCGTTTGGCTAAGTTATGGCAAACAAAAAGCGGGACATCTTGTTTCTATCCCGCACATCTGGGCTCCGCTAAAAGCCTATTGAAGTAGGATAGCAACTCGAAGCCCGCCGTGTATAGATATAGTAAGCCCATAGTGAGCCTATGTATATGCATACACAAGCAGACATTCATTGTTGCAATGCCTTGACTTCAATTTTTTTCTGGATTTAGCGGATTCAGATGTGCCAAGTACAAAGCGCAATAAACGCTGTTTATAATTTCAATATGTCACCCCATTTAACGTCTAAGGTCTGACGGTATTTTTATGCTTTCAATATATGCTTACTCTCTACATTCTCCAACACGGTCATCTGCTGGATAGCAATTTGGTTGAGTTTGTGGAGACGCTCCTGTTGCGGCATACCTTCATTGATAAAGACAGCATTGAGGTTCTCCATGTTACTTAGACAAATCAACTGATTGATAGTCGCATAATCGCGGATATTTCCTTTGTCATCTGGATGCGCATCGCGCCATTCTTTTGCCGTAATACCAAACAAAGCCACATTAAGCACATCGGCTTCGTTGGCGTAAATCAACGAGCGATGATATTGATCAATCTCTTGTGGCACAAGATGTTCTTTAATCGCGTCGGTATGAATATGGTAGTTAATCTTAGCCAACTCGCGCTTTGCAGACCAACCAAGAGCTTTCTGTTCTTCCTCTTTGAGCCGTTGGAACTCTTCTATAAGATACAATTTGAAAGGTACGCTAATCGCAGATCCGAACTCAAATGCAATATCTTTATGCGCATACGTACCCCCGTAACGACCTTTTTTAACAATCAAACCTACCGCATTTGTCTTTTCGAGCCATTCCGAAACACTCAAAACGAAGTTAGGTAAACCTGCGTGCATTCTAAAGTGGTCAAATTCGACCACATTAAAATTAGGATTATGGATTTGTTCCCATGTTCCAAGGAACTCAATCGTGTAACGATTCCGCAGCCAATTTTTGATCACATCTGCAGCGCGAACCTCATCGCTTTTAGCTCCAGCCATATCTGTCAAACAGATATAATCATTCCCCATTTCTGACATTACAGTAATAGGTGTGTCTTGTACTGTGATTTGACTCTTACTCATATAGATAAGATTGAATTGCTATTATTATACCCCCATTTAACGTCTAAGGTCTGACGGTATCGGCTGCAAAGTTACAACTTTTTTCTGAAATACGCAAACCCTTCTGCATCTTTTTTGCACTTTCTTTGTAACCCTTTGTCTTTTTACAGTTCATCTATGCTGCTGAGGGTGGACCAGGAGACGGCCTGCTCGGCAGCGAGGCGGTTGACGGCGATATCGTCGATGAAGATGATACGGCTGTCGGGTTGGCGGACGGCTTCGTCCACGGCGTGGAAGATCTCCGGTTCAGGCTTGGCCATGTGCATCTTCTGCGAGAGGAAGAGGCGGTCGAAATGGCGTTCGAGGCCATAGGTGCGGTTGATGAAGTCGAAATGAAGGTCATTGCCGTTGCTGAGCAGATAGACCTTATGTCCCGCCGCGCGCAGCCGGTCCACGACATCGAGTCGTTCTTGCGGCAGGTCGTCGAGCATCGCCATCCAAGCGTCTGTGATCTGCCGGCGGGTAGTTCCGGGGTGGCAGAAAGCCTGAATCTGCGTGATGAAGTCATCGGGCGTGATCAGTCCGCGCTCGAAATCCGCCATGAGTTGTCTGCTCGCCACGCTGACGGCTTTGATGCCTTCTCCGTGGTTGTCCATGCCCAAGACGGCGCGCATGTTCTCTTCGCCCATCAGCGCCTCGAACGCCCGCATACAGCGGCCGACATCGAGGCGGATGAGCACTCCGCCAAGGTCAAAGATATAAATTAGATGGTTGGGCATAATTCATTCCGGATTAGCATATGTGCGGCAGAATATTTTGCTTTGTAAGCGTGTTTCTTTCAATTTAAATCAACATGATTGATATGCTTCATGATAGAGACAAGGAATAGATTTTCACTAAACCACTTGTCCGCTCCATGCGTCGCAATCAATTGTGGTATCGTCTTGAATGGAGATTCGCTCCAGTTGCTGTAATACGCTTGGAGCACCTTCTCCGGACAAGTCGGCACAGGTAAGTTCATTCCCTCGAAGAACTCTGTTCGTTTCTCTCCGTACAAGTCATTTTTGGGAATGTATGGTCCCGGTTTTTTCTTGTTATCGATATAGTTAGGTGTATAAACGTAATATTCGTCATTTTTTGCATGTGTTAAATACCAATTGACATGGTGCATATACAGGTACTTGAGAATTCTGAATCTCCTTTTACATTGTCTCTCCTTAAGGGGACTCTTTTTAATGGTAAGATATGAGGCTTCCAGTCGCGTTAGTAACGAGTGGAGCGGATGAATAAAGACACGGCGGAAACATGCATCAATATGCCTATTGACCAAAATAGGGGTATATGAATAAATGTCAATGAAAAGACCTCTGCTATTGTACAAAGGATATAATTGACTGTCTTTTTCGGATATACAACTCTTCTTGTCTCTTATCCGGAAGTTGCTTAATCGTGGTGAATAATACAAGTCTGATTCATAATCTTGGACGTCATAAACGGAGCCTAACTCCTTGCGAATAGACTCTTTGGCTTTTTCTAACATGTCTATTGGAATGGCCAGGTCAATATCATCGTCCCAAAATACGAAAGAGTGACTTCTCATCGCGCCGATCAAAGTTCCTCCATCCAAGGTATAAATGATACTGTATTTATCAAACACCCGAATCACGTCATTCAACATGCCTAATAAATGTTCTTGAATCTTGGACAATGGGTATATTTTTGATTCGTTGAGGGAGAAAATATCTATTTCTGCAGCAGAAGAAGGGATTTGAATATTCGTGTCGGCAAGATAGGTGTGTTTAAATTTATTTAACTCTTTGTAATATATACTCCCCTCTCGCAGATGTTTGTTGCGGATGTAATGCGGAATAAAAAGACTTTGGTCTCTGTTGGAAATAACCACATCTTGCAGCATTCGGATAGCGTCCATCTGATTTTGGTTAAGGTTATCCTTGATTTCCTCTTGTTTGGAGCGAATAACCTCGATTAAACTTTTATTACGTTCAATGAGTCCTTTGGTAGTTGATAAATTTTCAATGTAATATTGAATGGCGTTAAAAAGCGAAATTACCACCAAGGCAAAAACCGTAATACCCAATTGGAGCGACACTAAAGAGATAACCAGCAAGAAGGAAAGCGATATTATGATATATCGCTTATAGTCCTTATAGGCATAGTATGTGTAAAGAATGTTATCCAATTGAGCGATTAGTGCATTTCTTGGCCCGTTATCTCCGAATATCTCCGAATACCAAACTTCATATTTGTAATAATCCGGTATGTTTGAGGCCTTAGAGTGATAAGTTTCTAGTTCTTCTGTGCAATAAGTAAAGGGATTGTGCGGAATATCTAACACCTTACAATCGTATTCTTCTCGGAGCATGTTGGAAATATCCAAATTATGCGTAATTTGTTTCTCGCAAATAAAATGTATGATAATGAATGCAATGATAGTAATGATACCAATAAATAAATCACGTTGCTCGGCAACGATGTCATAATGCGGAAGGAGAGGGATATAACTTATAGCCAATAAAATAGGCGGAATCAAAGTTAACCACCGTCTTACGCGATGCCAGTGACGTGCCTTTTCAAAATAGTAATCTCTTGCTTTGAGGACGTTGATATTACTTATCCGATGGGTGTTTTGAAGAATTTTATTCATAATTCCAGGGAGTTCACGTTGTGTGTTATATCATTCCATTATCCATGATTTGGGGTTGTGGAGGAGGCAGTCGACGCAGAGGATATGGTCGGAGACGAGAGTGATGTCTTCTTTCGGCGTATGGCCAATAATCTGCGTGACGGGCGTGTCGGCAAACAGATTGTGCTCGGGGAGTATCCACGAGCGAATCCACACCGGCGAATGAGTAGGGGATACACCGTACACATCCGGATCAACTGTTACATTGCTACTGAAAGTAAAGGCCTCTTTGTTCGTCCGCCATAGGTCGTTGATTTGCTGCGCTACTACTTGCGGTGCCTCGCCATGATAAGGACCGATATATTTCTCATACCATTCCTTAGTAACTCCGGCATGGGATACCAAAGTTTTCTCATCTATCGCATAGGCGACTCCATAGAATAGAGCCTCCGTTTCTGCGAATAAGTGTTGGTATATTTCGCGGTATTCGGGATGGCTGAAACGGCTCTTGTAGTCTTTGTCTAGCAGATAATTCAGGTCATGATTACCGTATAGCAGAATGGTATCCGGATGCGACTTGCAGAAGGCGATAATGTCCTTAAAATTAGCGACAATCTCCTCTTGGGATCTGCCGCCTTTGGAGTCGAAATAATCACCCACGAAGATGTTTGTCGCATCCTCGCGCACCAGTTGTTTCCACCGGCCTAAACCATGTATGTCGCCAATGATGTTATACATTACGCATTAAAGCCGATGGGGCGGAGAGGGGTGGTGTCGAGAGAGGATTTGTGGTGGTTGATGCTATTGGTGAGATGGCGTTGGGAGATGGGGACATCTTCTATGGCAGCCATGAGTGCGGCTTCGTTAACTACGAAGGGCACATCGGCGCTGGCATAGTGAACAGTCATCTGCGCCAAAGCAGGCACATCGATATCGTCCGCCAAGGGTCTGTTGCGCAAATAGATCTCAAAGAGCCTCTGGCGCATTTTCTCGTCCGGGGCAGGAATCTCAATCTGCATGTCAAAGCGTCCTGCGCGCAGTGCGGCGGGGTCGATGATGTCTTTCCGGTTCGTCGTACCCACCACCAGGATGCCACGTTTGTGGCACTCGTTGAAGGCAGCGAGGAACTCATTCACTTCATCATTCCGGCTGCGTTCCGACTCCAGCGCAGAACGCTTGCTGAGAAGACCGTCTATCTCATCGATACAAAGGACGCAATGTCCGCTGGCTGCCGCGCTCTCGAACATTTCCTTGATATTCATTGAGGTCTCATGGATATAAGGACTGCCAAGACTGGCAGAAGTGATGAACTTCATAGGCCAATGCAGTTCCTCTGCGATCTTGCTTGCGAAATAGGTCTTACCGCATCCCGGAGGTCCGTATAAGAGCAATCCGTTCGGCAGTTGCAGCAGGTATTGCTCCGCTTTCTCGGGGTGCAGGAGCGGCCAGAGGATATATTGGGACACCTTTTGCTTGAGGTCGTCCATGCCGGCAATCGAAGCAAAACCCTGCAGGTCGTTCACCGTGCGCGCATTCCAAAGAGAGGTCTCTTCGGCAATCCGGTCCAACTCGGTGTTTTCTATATGCAGGACATGCAGTAAGGTCTTTATGTTCGCCTCGCCTTTAAAAGCCATGTCCATAGCGACAAACAAGTTGGCTGCCGTCTGGGAAGTGCCTACTTTAGACGGTCGCAAGGGTTCTATTATCTCCGAGGAAGGATGCTCCTTGCGCCATTCGTTCATCTTCAGATGTTGCGCTACGGCAGGCATATCGGATGTCAGCGGACAATCGCTCCATGGCTTCTTGCCGGAGAGCATAGCAAAGAGAACCGCACCGATGGAGAAGATATCCGTCATACCGGTGACCTTTTGCTTGCCCAACAGGTCGGAATGAGTGTAGAACGGGTTGAGCTTCTCAACCTGCTTGACGGAAGGGAGACGAAGTGCTCCGTTGACGTTATACTCGATGGTATGCTCCAAATCAAACAGTCTGGCGGTGAGTTTGCCATCCTCGTCGGACTCAAGGAGGATGTTTTGGGGCGTGATGTCAAGGTGGCACAACTGATGGTCGTTCATATGCTGCACGGCATTGATAAGTCCGAGCGTGATATCCATTGCCTCCCGCGGGGACAAGGGACCTTTCTCGTCGATATATTGCGAGAGCAGTTTGCCTCGGGAGAGCGGAAAGACCATATACGTGATGTCGTAAGAGGTTTTTCTAATGCGGCTGAAAGACGTCATGTGCATGAGGTTTGCACATGTACCCAGTTTGCGGTAAGCCCATACTTCTTTCGGCTCCTGGCTATGCAGCAGTTCTTTCGGCGTAGCCTTCATATCATAGAGCTTCATGAAGAACTGGTTGTTCTTCTCGTCTGCTACGCAGTAAGTCTGTGTGTATGCCTTAGCGGTGATGAGGTACAGCACGCTGTAGTCACCGATGTGTGATCCTTGTGTAAATTCTATCATAAAGTATTATTGCTTTTTTATTCTTCGCCGCATATTTTGCGCCATTCAAATTCGCGGATATAACTGTCGAGGATGGCTTGGCAGGCGCGGTAGATATCGTGGTAAGCCGTCTCGAAATTACGGGTGTACCACGGGTCGGAGACATCGCGCTGCTCGTCTGCCCACTGCATCATCAGTGACTCTTTCTCGCCCGGATCGTAATAGTCCATGACATCGTCATAATTGACATGTCCGATAGAGGGGAGATAGGTCAGATTATTGTAATCGGCACAGATAATCTTGTCGTAATAATCATATTCCTCCCGCGTCATCTCGTGTGCCTTGTGCGGTCCGTAGGGGATACCATATTCGCGCAGTTTGAGTTTGGCAGGCGGGTAGATGTCATTGCCTTGTTCTTCGTCCGAGACACCGGCGGATGCGATCTCAAAACGGTCTTCCAGTCCGGCTTTGCGCACGAGGTGCTTGAAGATATACTCCGCCATCGGCGAACGGCATATGTTACCGTGGCAGACAAATAATATGCGTTCCTTGCGTTTCATCTATGCGCCAAAACCGATACGGTGGTTGTTGAGTTTTTTCCATTTGATGGACTGCACGTCCTCTTTGGTGATCACGGGCTGCGGCGAAGAGCTCTGTCTTAGTTCCGCCGCGGAGGTGACAGCGATATAGATATGCTTGATAGTGCGGGCGTTGGCAAAACCGCTGCTGCGGTTATCGCACAGCGTCCGGATATGCCGGTCGAGTTCCGCGAGTGCCTCTTCGGTGATGCTGTAACCGCGTTTGTCGAGCCGCTGACACAAGATGGCTATCAGTTCCTCGGCGATATAATCTTCGAAATGAATGGTGGAAGTGCTGATAGGCACATCTATCGGCGAGGTCTGTAGCCGGTTGTCATCCACGGCGATGACGAACGCATACGAACCGGGCATCTCGGCCGTGAGCGATGTCAGTTTGCAACGGAACCACTGGACGTCGATATGACTGTTGGCAATATCGTCCAGATCGATGAAGAGAAGTCCTTGTCCCGACTGTTTCATAGTCTCGCGCAGGAGTTGGTCGATGTCGTAAGAGGTCCATGTGTTTGACGGTGTCTGCGGCATCCGCAGTTGCGTCATCTTGTCGGACGAGATGAGATGGCAGGCATGGAGCAGTTGCGCCAGAAGGCGTGCAACGGAACTCTTGCCGGTACCTGTCGAGCCGGTGAAAGTCCATTGGAGAGGAATGGTGTCGCTCAGGTCTTCGCCGTTCGCCTGTTTGTTGCGTGCGAGGATGACGAGGTTATGCAGCGTGCGCTTCACCTCTTCGCGTCCCACCATCTCATCCAGCTGCTTGAGGATGCGGTTTACCTCCGCTTCATCGATGGTCATGTCGGCGTCCTGAACAGATGTCGGTATATCGGATGCTTCAATCAGCGACAGCTGCTGCGGCGTGGAAGCGACGGTAGCGGGCGAGAGAATACGGCGGCTCATGTTCGGAATGATACGCGAAGAGATAAGGCGCGTGATGAAACGCGCATTGCCGAAACGCTCTTTGTTACGTCCTTTGCCGCGCTCCATCTCGCGATGGATAAGGGTCTTGAGGCGCTTGACGGCGTCCTCGGAGAACGTATAGCCGCTTTGTGCGGCCGTGCGGAGCGCGATCTCTAATAGTTCGTCCTCCGTATAATCCTCGAAATGGAAGGTATAGGGGAAACGCGACGAGAGCCCTTTGTTGGCCTGCAGCATCTTCTCCATCTCTTCGGGATAGCCGGCGAGGATGATGATCATGTCTGTCTGCTCTTTGCCTAACTCTTCCAACAGGCAGTCCAGCACTTTCGGTCCGAAATCTTTCTTGTCATCCGGGTCTCCGACCAGCGTATAGGCTTCGTCAATCAGCAGGATATTGCCATGCGCTTGCTGCAGTACCTGGCGGGTGTTGGCTTCGGTATCGCCGATATATTGTCCGACCAATTTCTTACGATCCACGGAGATCACCTTGCCGGTTTTCAGGATGCCGATGGACGCGTAGATCTCGCCCAAGAGGCTGGCGACGGTTGTCTTACCCGTACCCGGGTTGCCGGTGAAAATCATGTGGAGCGGCGGCATGGTGGCTTTTAAGCCGTTCTTCTGCCGTAACTGGGTGAAACGCACCAAGTTGAGATGGGACTCTATGTTATATTTCAGTTTGTTCAACCCGACGAGATTATTGAGTTTTTTCAGCGAGAGGTCGTACTGCCCGATCTTCGGCTGCGGCACGTCTTCTTCCCGCAACTCGCTCAGTGTTTTTGTATCCTGGAACAACTCCTGCGAAGCATTGATGACACGCATGGACATATTCATGATCATCTCGTCGATGAGCACATCGACATCTGTGGTCGTAGCGTTGGGGAGCGAAGAGAGATAAGAGGTCATGTTGTTTCTCGCGCCGGGCGTGATGACGAATCCGCGCCTTTTGCAATCCCTCTCGGCGATCGCCATCATCTGCTCTATGTCCAGCGTCGGCAGTTTGTATATCTGTCCGATACAGGACCGAAGGTCGGCGATGGAGAGCAGCATGGTGATGCGTTCAGGAGTATCGACCAAGATGACGGCGGTGTCGTTACTCTTTTCGCGCAGTCTGTTAGCCAGTGCCTCGACGACATAGTATTTGTTCACGCGCGAGTCAAAAGCAATCATAGAAGCGGCGTTCTCCACGTACAACATGCCTCCCGAGGCAAGCGAGAAATCGCTGTCCATAGAAGAGGTGTCCTCGTTGAGTCCTAACCAATGCCGCCCATCGACGATGTTCAGAAAACCGTCTTCCGGGATCAACTTGTTCTGCGTATAGAAATCGAACAGCACTTGCGCGAAGGAGGTTTTTCCGGACCCTTTGTCACCCATCACGGCTGCATGCAGGTTAATCGGTGCCGGCTGGAGATTCATCGCCAGACGATTGTCGTTGAACATCTTCTGCTTGGCGAGCATGCTCATCTGCCGAAAGATACTGTCCATGCCCACCATATCCGACTCCACTTGGAGCGTGTAGCTTTTGGAGGGCACGATATTGATATACTGAATATAAGGAGGACCGATATAGACACCCTTGCTCTTACGCAACCGAAAAGCTACGTAATACCGTCCGCATTCCATGGACTTGCGGTCTTTGCGCAGGATATGCAGGGTGCAGAACGTGCCGTTATGCGAATGCGTTATGCGAAAGGGGATTTCGTGCTCAAAATAATGCAACCTCCGGATGTCTCCCATGGCATCGCGGAAGAAGACAGATAACTCGAGGTTACAAGAGATCTCTTTTTTCTTGCCTTCAAACATAAGGATCCATAAGATCTCTTTGCCCTTTCCCTGTGGGTAAGAAGCCATTTCGCGTACATCATTATCTTCGGCTGTCGGCCGGCAGTATTTGAGTCCGGTAGCGCAAGAGATATCTTCACCTTCTATGTCGAAAGAAGGGCCGCCCCATTCCATCTTCTGCTCGAACTCAATCTTACTGATGGCTTGCAGGATCTGCTCATCGTCCTTCGGCTCATACATAAGAGCGTCCGTGTCCATGTCGGCATCATGCATCAAAGGATGCTCGGCAAGGCCTAATTCCAATTCAATGCTTTCTTCGTCTTTCTTCAGCGTGATGAACTTACTATAAAAGAGATGTTTTGCCATAGTATTATTGCACATAGAATAAGCGGGTGCAAAGATACGACAATTTTGCGAAATACGCAAGAAAAATGCAAAAAATTTGCATATGTGCAATTTTTGTAGTAATTTTGCGTCCTGTATGAGAAAAACATTTTTATTTTTGTGTGTCTTCGCGATGATGGCGTGCAATAAGCCGTCGCGGGTGGAGCAGTACAAAGCCGACAAACATAAATCGGACAGTATTCATTTAGTGGAGCAGACAACGAGTCTGGCGTACTATCAGGCGCAACTGGAGCAGTTGATGCCGGTGGCGGACAGTCTGTTGCCGTTCTTCGCGTATGAGAAGAACGAGAAATACCAGGACCATGGGTACTACGTGGTGAAAGGGGGAAGTTTGCGCATCTTGGTACGGGATGACGGACGGGATTTGTTAGTGTATAAAGAGGGGAAGCGACAAGCCTATCCAGACCATTCCCTAAAGGGAAGGGACAGAGAAATGGTAGAGCGGGCGGAGCATCTGCAGGTTACTATTCGCGACATCAAGGAATGCGAGAAACGTATCGCCCGTACCTCCCTTGAGAAGCAAAAATACGAGAAAAGGCTGCAAAATCAATTGAAAATTGAAAATTGAAAATTCAAAATTTGCATATATCAAAAAATTGTTGTATCTTTGCACGCTTGATTGATAACAAAGCTTATGTCAGAAAGTAAATACGAGAGTAAAATCACCTCCGCTCCCTGTTCGGCAGCACAGATATATCGTGTGTTGAGTAACATGGAGAATCTGGAGCGTGTACGGGAGTTTATCCCGCAGGACAAAGTGCAGGAGATGGAGGTCAGTGCCGATCGCGTGCGCCTGAAAGTGGACGGATTGGCTCAGAAAATCACCATCGCCATCGTGGACCGCATCGAGAACGATACGGTGAAGTTCGGCGCAGAAGGGATACCGATGGATGCGAACTTCTGGATTCAGTTGAAAGAAGTGAGTCCGGTGGACACACGTATCAAGTTGACTGTGAAGGCGGATATCCCGTTTATGTTCAAGATGATGGTGGACAAGAAGTTGCAACAGGGCTTGGACCAAGCGGCAGAGATGCTTGCGCAGTTCCCGTATAGTCAGTGGAACTGACGTGTAGGAGGTTTATAAGAGTTTAGAAGGTTTAGATATGAAAAGACCCAGAATACACAAAGAAGGCCGCGGATTGATCTGCGGAACAGTTCTTCTTCTGTTTATCATCAATGTGCCCATCTATCTGTATGTGCAGCCGCATTGGATAGTCGGCGTCACGCTCATTCTGACAGCCATGCTGTTGGTGTTTGTCACCTATTTCTTCCGCAACCCTGTGCGTGTGCTGGAGATAGATGACCCTAATTTTATTATCGCGCCCGCGGACGGCCGCGTGGTGGTAGTGGAGCCGACGGAAGAGAATGAGTTCTTCCACGAGCCGAAACTGCAGGTGTCGATCTTCATGTCGCCTTTCAACGTGCATGCCAACTGGTATCCGATAGAGGGAACGGTGCTGGTAAGCGAGCATCAGAAAGGTCATCATAAAGGAGCGTGGTTACCGAAATCGAGCACGGAGAACGAGCGCTCACTCGTGGTCATCGAGACGCCAAACAAAGTGCAGATAGCCGTTCGTCAGATAGCCGGAGCGATGGCACGCCGTATCGTGACGTATGCCAAGCCCGGTCATCAGGCACACCGTAACACCCATCTCGGTTTTATCAAGTTAGGTTCCCGCGTGGACATGTACCTGCCGCTGAATACGGAGATGTTCGTGACGGTAGGCGAGCATGTACGCGGCAATGAGACGGTCATCGGACGCCTTCAGGATGACCCGGAGATCAATACGAATGAGGAAGTGTAAGGTTGAAAGTTTAAAGTTTAAAGTTGAAAGAAAGTTTAACCCTTTAAATACCAAATGTATGAATTTTGAAGAATTATTTGCGCAGTATCCCTGCCCATTTACAGACGAGCAAGTAAAAGCTCAAGTGGCTGACATCGAAGCAAAACATTTTGCGGAGAATAATAACGTAGAGGTTTGGAAAGAGTGTCTGCATCAGATTGACTATACCACGCTGAGTGCGGACGACACCATCGCCAAAGTGGAGAAGATGGCCAACGCTGTGAACACCTTCGAGGAGAAATTCCCGGGTATCCCCAACGTAGCCGCAATCTGTGTGTATCCCGCTATGGCGGAGTATGTGCGCAAGGCGCTCAAGGATCCGAAGTTCAATATCGCTTGCGTGAGCGGTGGTTTCCCTGCTTCGCAGACTTTCCTGGAGGTCAAAGTGGCAGAGACCGCAATGGCCCTCAAAGCGGGCGCAACGGAGATAGACATCGTATTGAGCGTCGGTAAGTTCCTGGAGGGTAACTATCAGGAGTGCTTCGACGAGATCAGCGAGCTCAAAGCCGTTTGCGGTGACAAACACCTCAAAGTGATCCTCGAGACCGGTCTGCTCAAGAGTGCAGAGAATATCTGGAAAGCCTCCATCCTCTCGATGGCTGCAGGTTGCGACTTCATCAAGACTTCTACCGGTAAGATCGCTGTGAATGCTACTCCGGAGGCTACGTTCGTGATGTGCCACGCCATCAAGGCATGGAAAGAGAAAGCAGGCATCAAGATGGGTTACAAGCCTGCAGGTGGTGTATCGACCACCGATGAGGCCGTACAGCATTTCACTCTTGTGAAAGAGATCCTCGGTGAAGAATGGCTCAACAACGAGTGGTTCCGCTTCGGTGCTTCCCGCCTCGCTAATAACCTCCTTTCCTCTATCGTAGGTAAAGAAACAAAACATTTCTAAATGTAATAATCGTTCTTTCGCATGAAAGATAAGAATAGAATTCTTTCGAAAAGATTTTTCTCGGACAATGTAGCGGAGCTCGTAGTGGAAGCTCCGCTCATTGCGCGTAGCCGTAGAGCCGGCCATTTTGTGATCATCCGTGTGGATGCACAGTCAGAACGTGTTCCGTTGACCATTGCCGGCGCGGATGTTGAAAAAGGTACTATCACTCTGGTGGTACAGCGTATCGGTGTTTCCACGCATAAACTGCTGGCTATGGAGCCGGGTGAATGTCTGCATGACATCGTTGGCCCATTAGGACGGGCAACACGCATCGAGAAGTACGGAACCGTTGTATGCGCTTGCGGCGGAGTGGGTGCTGCCCCGATGTTGCCTATCGCTGAGGCTTTAAAGAAAGCCGGCAACAAAGTTATCACTGTGCTGGCGGCGCGTAACAAAGACCTGATCATCCTCAAGGACGAGTTGGCGCAATGGTCCGACGAGGTGATTGTCATGACGGACGACGGCTCAATGGGTAAGCAAGGCGTTGTGACCGTCGGCGTTGAAGAAGTGATCAACCGCGAGCAAGTGGATAAATGTATCGCTATCGGTCCGGCCATCATGATGAAGTTCGTGGCGTTGACCACCGCCAAATACAACATCCCGACAGAGGCCTCGCTGAACACGATCATGGTCGATGGTACGGGAATGTGCGGTGCATGCCGTGTGACGGTAGGCGGCAAGACCAAGTTCGTCTGCGTGGATGGTCCGGAGTTCGATGCGCATGCCGTCGATTGGGACGAGATGCTGAGCCGTATGAGAGCCTTCAAGACCGAAGAGGCCGCTGCGATGGAGGAATATAAGACAGGTAAGCCTACCCCGTCCCTCCCTAAAGGGAAGGAGAAGGCTGTCAGCAATCAGCCCTCAGCAATCTGCTCTGTTCCTCCCTTCGAAGGCAAACCAAAAGACCGTGTAGCCATACCGCGTGTTCAAATGCCCGAACTGCGTCCTGAAGTGCGCGTGAAGAGTTTGCACGAAGAAGTTAACCAGGGTTTGACTTTCGAGCAGGCTATCACCGAGTCCCATCGTTGCCTCAACTGCCCCAAACCTACTTGTGTGCAGGGCTGTCCGGTGAATATCAATATTCCGGGTTTCATCAAGACGCTTGAGAAAGGTGACATCCTCGGTGCGGCAGCAATTATCAAAGAGAGTTCGTCTCTGCCGGCAGTGTGCGGTCGTGTATGCCCGCAAGAGAAACAATGCGAGAGTCAGTGTATCCATCTCAAGATGGGTCATCCGGCAGTAGCCATCGGTTACCTCGAGCGTTTCTGCGCAGACTATGCGAATGCGCAAGCGCAGTTAAACGTGCCGGAGGCACAGATAAACGCTCCGAAGGAGCAGTTAAACGCGGCTAAGCCGCAGTGTAAGATCGCGGTCGTCGGAAGTGGTCCTGCGGGCCTGACCTTTTCCGGTGACGCTGCAAAGTACGGCTATGAAGTACATGTGTTCGAGGCGCTGCATGAGATAGGCGGTGTACTCAAATACGGCATCCCCGAGTTCCGTCTGCCGAACAGCATCGTGGACACGGAGATAGACGGCTTGCGTGCACTCGGTGTGCAGTTCCATGCCGACACGATCATCGGAAAGACCATCTCCGTCAAAGAACTCGAAGAGCAAGGCTTCAAGGGCATCTTCGTGGGTTCGGGAGCCGGACTGCCGCGCTTCATGAATATACCGGGCGAGAACCTGAATGGCGTGATGAGTTGCAACGAATACCTCACTCGCGTCAACCTCATGGACGCTTCTAATCCTGCAACCGACACTCCGCTGCTGTACGGCAAGAACGTAGCCGTCATCGGTGGCGGTAACACCGCGATGGATGCAGTTCGTACTGCCAAACGTCTGGGGGCAGAGCACGCGATGATCATCTATCGTCGTTCGGAAGAAGAGATGCCGGCGCGTATCGAAGAGGTACATCATGCCAAACAAGAAGGCATTGAGTTCATGACGCTGCATAACCCGATTGAGTACCATGCGGATGAGACCGGTCGTGTGAAGGAAGCGGTGCTGCAAGTGATGGAACTCGGTGAACCCGATGAGAGCGGACGCCGCAGTCCTGTTCCTGTAGAAGGAAAGACCGTCACCCTTCCGGTGGACCTCGTGATAGTAGCTGTAGGTGTAAGTCCGAATCCGTTGATCCCGTCCAGTGTCGAAGGACTGGAGATCAGCAAGAAAGGTACTATCGTGGTGAACGATGGCATGCAGTCGGCTATTCCAACGATCTTCGCCGGTGGCGATATCGTTCGCGGAGGAGCCACTGTCATTCTTGCGATGAGTGACGGCCGCAAGGCTGCGGCTGCTATGCATGAGTACTTGGAGAAAGTTTAGAGTTTAGAGTTTAGTGTTTAGAGAAGTCTTCTAATTGATAGTTGACAATTAGTTGAAAAGTGAAAATCCTTCTTTCGCTTATATTATCGATTAACTTTCTGACGAGCCATCCGTTAACCGGACAGGCGAATATGTCCGTGTTGGTGCAGAACCTGAATACGGGCGAGGTGATAGACAGTTATCGCGCAGACAAAGTGGTACCACCGGCATCGGTGATGAAGTTACTGACGACCGGTGCTGCATTGGAGATGTTGGGTCCCGGCTATCGTTTTCCTACCGTATTAGAGTACACCGGATCGATAGAGAACGGGGTGTTACGCGGTGACTTGTTTATTCACGGCAGTTGTGATCCTTCGCTGGGTTGGAAAGGCCGAACGGCTTTCTTGGACCAATGGGTGAAAGCGGTGCAGAAAGCCGGAATCAGAAAGATTGAAGGTGCCGTGATAGCCGACATGACGCTTCTGGACGGCGATGCGCAGAACCCCAACTGGCTCTGTGAGGACGCGGGAAACTATTATGCCCCGGGTATCTTTGGCGTCAATTACTACGGTAACACGATGAATATCGTGCTGCAGAGCGGTGAACCGGGCAGTGTAGCGAGAGTGATCAAGACCGAGCCGGAAGTAGAAGATATCGTCTTCATCAATCGTATCCGATGTGACAAGATCCAATACGACGGTGCTTTTGTAAGCGGTTTGCCATACAGCCGCGAGCGCTACCTGACAGGAGCCGTGCCGTCTAACTTGGGTACTTTCGGTGTGAAAGGAGACTTGCCGAACCCCGGATTGCTGTTGGCGCGTCATTTCACGGCACGTCTGCGCGAAGCGGGAGTGGCGGTGAAGCGAGATGCCACTTTTGAAGCCGATTATAATCCGTTGTCGCCTCCTCGGACAGAATTGTATGTCCATTATTCGGAACCGCTCTCGGAAATCATCAAAGAGACGAATGTCAATAGCAACAATCTGTATGCCGAGTCGCTTTTCCGCCATCTTGGAACACGCTATACCTTGCCGGGTACGATTCATAACAGTCAGGATCTACTGCGCGACTATTGGCGCCGCCGCGGTGTAGCTATTCAGAATGCGATCATCAAAGACGGCTGCGGTCTGGCTCCGCAAGATGCGGTGAGTGCACAGACGTTCGTACAAATGCTGACAGTAATGCTTCGCAGTCAGAATGTCGATGCATGGATGGCCTCGCTGCCGGTGAGCGGACAAAGCGGGACACTCAAGAGTCTTTGTCCGAAGACAGAACTGGAAGGACGTATTCATGCCAAGAGCGGAACGATAGCCGGCACGAAGAATTTCGCAGGATATATCGACATGCCCAACGGCGATACTTGGGTCTTTGCCATTCTCATCAATTCGGCACCTGGCAAAGCGAAGAATATACAGACGGTAATTCAGCAATACCTGTTGGAGTTGGTAAAGAGTGAAAGAGTGAAAGAATGAAAGTTGAACGGACAGAGAGCACCAACACCCTGCTCAAAGACCTGATCGCCAGTGGTCAACAGCCTGCGTTTATCTATGCGGATTACCAGACGGCAGGGCGCGGCCAGACTGGAAACGGATGGGAGAGTGAAGAGGGAAAGAACCTGTTGTGCTCGATAGTGTTGCCGCCGAGGCAGAACCTCTTTGAGTTGAATGTGGTTGTTGCCGTCGCTGTGCGGCGTTTGTTAGGCGAGGGGTTTACCATCAAGTGGCCGAACGATATCTATTGGGGCGATAAGAAAATAGCCGGGATACTGATAGAGAACGCTATCATCGGGAATGAACTCCGGTACTCGATTGCAGGGATAGGACTGAATGTGAACCAGACGGAATGGAGAAGCGATGCCCCGAATCCTGTTTCGTTAAAGCAGCTGACAGGCAAGACGTACTCCATCGACGAGATGATGCAAGGATTGTACGCCGAAGTGCAAAAGGCATTGCAGGAGGAAGTATGGGAGGAGTATAAAACGCATTTATACAGAAGAGAAGGGTTCTGGCCTTTCGTAGAAAGAGCAGTGAGTGTCGCGCCGACGATGAATGCCGGAAAAGGAATAGAGGGCGTGTTCATGGCGCAAATCCAAGATGTCTTGCCGACAGGCGAGATCGTGTTAAGAGACGAAAACAACAAAGAACGAATATATCATTTTAAACAAATACGATACGTATTATAATTTGTAATTTTAAATTTACTATCTATATGCAGACAATTATCATTACCGGCGGTGCCGGATTTATCGGAAGTCATGTGGTACGGTTGTTTGTGAACAAGTATCCGGACTATCGTATCATCAATCTGGATAAGTTGACGTACGCAGGTAACCTGGCAAACCTGAAGGATATCGAAGACAAGCCGAACTACCGCTTTGTGCGCGCGGACATATGCGACTTTGACACGATTTATGCATTGATGCAAGAGGAACATGTGACGGGTGTGATTCACTTGGCAGCAGAGAGTCATGTGGACCGCTCCATCAAAGATCCGTTCACTTTCGCGCGAACCAACGTGATGGGTACATTGTCGATGTTGCAGGCTGCAAAATTGTACTGGGAGAGCCTGCCGGAGAAATACGAAGGCAAGCGCTTCTATCATATATCCACCGATGAAGTGTACGGTGCCTTGGAGATGACTCATCCTGAAGGCATCGAACCGCCTTTCACCACCAAGGCCTCGTCCGGGGAACACCATCTTGCTTATGGTGAAGACTTTTTCTATGAGACGACGAAATACAATCCTCATTCGCCCTATTCGGCATCGAAAGCATCGAGTGATCATTTCGTGCGTGCGTTTCATGATACCTACGGTATGCCGACGATCGTGACGAACTGCTCGAACAACTACGGACCGTACCAGTTCCCAGAGAAACTCATTCCGTTGTTCATCAATAATATCCGTCATCGCAAACCACTTCCGGTGTACGGCAAGGGTGAGAACGTACGTGATTGGTTGTTCGTGGAGGATCACGCGCGCGCGATCGATATTATATATCATAAAGGAGTGATTGCCGAGACATACAACATCGGCGGTTTCAATGAATGGAAGAATATCGATATCATCAAGACGGTGATCAAGACTGTTGACCGATTGTTAGGCCGTCCGGAAGGTGCGGACCTGGACCTCATTACCTATGTCACCGATCGCGCAGGACACGACATGCGCTATGCGATTGACTCCACGAAGTTACAGCGCGAACTTGGTTGGGAACCTTCGCTCCAATTCGAAGAAGGCATCGAGCGCACCGTACGCTGGTATCTCGACAATCAGGAGTGGCTCGATAATATCACCTCCGGTGAGTACGAGAAATACTACGAAGACATGTATAAAAACCGCTGATTATAATATCCGGCGAATCAGAATCCGAATGCCTAAATGGCAGGCGATTCGCAGCGCCAACTATCTCATCCGTTCCGATAAGCCTTAGGCGTGACACCTACGTGGCTCTTGAAGAATCGGTTGAAGAAGGCTACGTTGTCAAATCCCAAACTCAAAGCTATCTCTTTGATCTGCTGATTCGTTATCTTCAATTGCGACTTGGCGTCGGTGATGATGGCCTCAACGATAATATCTCCAGCTGTGCGGTCGCCGACAGACTTGATGGTGGAGCAGAGGTGGGGTAAAGTGAGACGCAGTGCATCGGCGTATTGGCTCACGTGATGCCATTCATGGTAATGTTGCAGTACGAGTTGGCAATAATCCTGGTATATCTCCGTCTTGCGGTCCATCGGTTTGACGAGATACTCGTCTTGCTCATGCGCATACTTCGCGTAACTTGTCTGCAGCAGATTGAATATATGCACCATCTTCTCGGAGTCAAGCATGGTGGGCTCGGCATTCAGTGCCGCAACAATCGTATCATACATGGAGCATAGCACTTGGGCATGGTTCTCACTGATACTCAGTTTGGGAGAGTGCAGTTGAAGTGCTGAAAGCGACATGCGGTTGTTGATGGTATATTTCTCGAGGAACTTGCTTCCGAAAACAATCCAGTAAACCAGCGCATCGTCTGAGAACTCACGGATCAGCAAGAAACTGCCCGGCTCAAGGAGCAGTACATCGTTTGCTTTGAAATCGTATTCGGTAACATTAATCGTTGCATGCGCTGTTCCGCGAACGAGCAACGCATATACGCCGCACGTGATCTTACACGGATAACGACCATACTCATTCATCAGTTTACCACTGGCATCACCGATCATATAATCGCCGTACGGGCAGTCAACAATAGGGATATTATTCTCTTTCATCTTAATAAAAGTATCAAAATCGCTTGCAAAGATAGTACTTTTTTTTGAACTATGCAAATAAATCGTGTGTTTTTCATAAAAAAGACAGCAGTACTTGCATATATGCAAATTTTATTGTAATTTTGCACCGCAAAATTCAGTTACATATGAGACGTGTTATAAGTTTGTGTATTTTTTTGCCAATGGCTTTCGGTGCATGGGGGCAAGTCAAGTTACCGCAAGTGCGGTCGTTGGAGAGTCAGGGCTGGCAAGTGCAGCACTCCGTGATGAGTTGGGATTCTCTGAGCATCTATTTTTCCGCTAGAGGTCCGCAGGATCACAGTTATGAACTTTATATGCTGCGTGCCGAGGGTTTCCGGTGGGGTAGTCCTGAGCGTATTGTGGCGCTATGTACGGATGCAGATGAGTGCTGGCCAACGATTAGCAGTGATGAAGGGATGATACTTTACGTGGTGGAAAATCATATCTGGCGGGCATGGTATCGCGGCGGCCAATGGACGGAGGCAGCGCCAATCATTATCACCAACGGGCATGATAACAAACCCCAACTGCTGGAGGATAACCATACGTTGCTTTTCGAGCGTCAAGAGGAGACCAAGAAAGGGAATGGACCTTGGCAATCTTGTACCGCTACTATGATAGATGATCACAACTGGACCTTTCCTCAGGTCTATACCGAACGTCCTCAGGCAAGCCCCATTTTGGCTTTAAGCGGAACGATTATTGATGCGAAGAGCGGACGACCGTTATCGAAGGGTCGTGTGATGGTATATGATGCCGTGAATGAGCAATTGAAGCAGACAGCACGCGTCCATCCGGCAACAGGACGTTGGCGTGTTGCCTTGGCAGCCAAACAGCAATATCGCATCGCGCTGACTGCAGAAGGGTATTCATATCATTATATAGATGTACGTACGGACGCGCTCAGCGCGCGCGAAGAACGCGGAGTAGGAGAAATCACATTGAATAATAAGTTGGCACTGACGATTAACACGTACGATGCCGAGACACAGGATGTTCTCGCTTCCAAGAAGAGTGTGTTGCCGCTTCGCAAGATGCATGAGGTGGCGTTGGAGCATCCGGGCTATGCTGATACATCGTTGATGGTGAACACCCTTCGACCGACTGTTTTTACAGAGACGGAGTTGGATATACCCCTGCATCCGAAAAAAAGCCTGCATCATTTTCGTGTGTCCAATAGGCAAGATAATACACCTGTGCCGGAGGCGACGTTGCGATTGAACGGTCAGGAGACGACCTTAGATACAGCGTTGCGTATAGGTCGAGAGGCATCGCTGCAAGTATCTGCCCCCGGCTATCTTTTCTTCGACACATTGATTCACACAGGCAATGACACTCAGGAACGCATGGTTGAGGTAGGGTTGCAACCCTTGCAAAAAGACCTGGTGTTGCAGTTACGCAATATTCAATTTGAATACGCATCCTATGAATTGACAGAGAGTTCCAACACTGCTTTGGAAGCCTTGGCGCAATTGATGTTCATCAATCCCACACTCCGTATAGAACTCTCGGCTCATACCGACGATCAAGGTTCTGACCGTTATAACGATCGTTTGTCCACTTTGCGCGGGGAAGCGGTGACCAATTGGCTTGTTCAACGCGGCATAGATGGCCAACGAATGGAAGCTAAGGGATATGGTAAGCGTAAGCCATTGGTGCCTAATGATAGTGATGAGAACAGGGCATTGAACAGGCGAGTAGAGATTAAAGTGATTGAATTCTAAGCTTATGAAACGATATTTTTTTCTATCTGTCTTTTGTTTTGCATGCTTGTGCGTGATGACACAAGAGAAATACAGTGTAGTATTGGAACAGAGCAAGCAACGAAGCCCCTACGAGGCTATTTATTTACTGATGGATTACCAGCATTGGAAGCCGGAATTGCCGGCGGTGTACTATGAGATAGGTAATTATTGCTATGATTTGTTACCTACTCGCAACGCGTTGCATAACTACGAGGAGTTGATGACCCTCCTCTATCAATCCCGTCTGTTTTATGGCAACTGTCTGCACTTTGCCAAAGACCAAAAACTGCCCGGATGGCAGTATAAAGAAATAGCGGGAGATGCCAAGCGCATAGAGTATATCCAATTAGAACAATATATTCGTCCACGCTTGGCAGAGATTAAACGTCAACAGACGGCCTGCGACTCTATTCACAATAGTTTCGTGCGGATGGCAGAGCGCTATAATAACTGTCAGTCTCTCTTTGCGAATTTCCTGACGCGTTATACTAGAGAAAAGACCGCGCACTTACAGTTAAAGCCCGAAGAGCGTACGATGTTAGTGCGTCTTCAACAGACAGCAGACAGTTTGGAGCAGGACATAGAGACCTATCAACAGGCATTGGCCCTGCAGGCAATCGAAGGTTATACCCCTACTTTCCGAAAAGAGGAGATTGTGCTTTACCGTCTGGATGGCTTGACGCATACAGACTTTCTGCAAAATGACATTGCGCTATGGGATTATAGTCAATGGGTAAGTAAGTTCTTGGACGAGCAGGAAAACGTCTATGAGCGTTTGTATTCAGACTTGGCAAAAGAGAAAAAACAATTAGAGAAACAAACGGCGCGCTACCTCTCCGGTCAATCTATATCCGGGAAGACGGATGGATCTTTGATGGGACGTTGTGCTCGTTTAGGCCTACATACGCCGATGACGGATTCTATTCAGTCAATGCAACAACTTGTGCGACACGGCGCTGCAGAACAGTCGATCGCCAAGACACCCCAACCACAGAATATCCGCGAGTTCATTCCTGTTTTGCAAGTCGCAATGACCGCCTACTCGGCTATGCCGGACAGTGCACAACAGTTGATGATAAATCATATCATTGAGATGGCAGAGCCGTTGCGTATCCAGCATCAAGCGACCTATACTCATCCTGTCTCGGGAGAGGAGATGCACTACATGCCTCAAGGAGGCGAGAAGGTACTTTGTTTACTACCTGACGATAACGCCTTCCGCTGTGTAGTGTATAATGAGCACGGAACACGGGTGTTGATGTTGACTCGTGAGATGGAATTTCAACGTGCACTCTTATGGATAGAGGCCGAGCAGCCGCTTGTGTGCACTAAGATCACCGGTGGTCAATGGGCACTTGTGACCGATAAAAACCTTTATTTCTTAGAATAATGATTTGTACAGATCTTATAAAAGCCATTGAGTCTATTGCCGCGCGATATGAGGCGCAGCAGGTAGGCATCGTGTCAGATGCTGCAGTGGTGTTAGATGCAGTCACTTCGCGGTATCCTACCCTTCGGATTGCGGTGAGCGAGGAGGATAAGTCTTTAGAGACAGTGCAACAGATATGGGATTTTCTCTTTGCGCACGGCATCACGCGCCGCGGATTGTTGATATGTATCGGTGGAGGCGTGTTGACGGATATAGGTGGTTTTGCGGCAGCTACGTACAAGCGAGGCATCGACTATGTGAATGTACCGACGACTTTATTGGCGATGATTGACGCTTCTTCAGGCGGAAAGACCGGTATCAACTACGGCGGGCTGAAGAATAGTATCGGTTGTTTTGCTCCACCGGTAGAGACACTAATATGTCCGGATTGGCTAAAGAGTTTGCCTGCCAACCAATGGCTTAGTGGGTTCGGCGAAATGCTTAAGACGGGATTAGTGAGCGAATCCTCCCTATGGTACCACTTGCTGCGGTATGACCTGGAAAATATGGATAGCGAGGCGTTGAAACCGCTGATAGCACAGTGCGTAGCGGCTAAAAAGCGCATCGTGGAGGCGGACCCTAAAGAGGAAGGTTTGCGTAAGGTGCTGAATTTCGGTCATACTTTCGGACATGCTCTGGAAGAAATCAGCATTCAGAAGTCAGATGTCAGTTCTCCGCCTCTTTTGCATGGATATGCCGTGGTGTACGGGATGATAGCGGAGTTATATTTGAGTGTGGTAAAACTCGGTTGTCCGAAAGAGCCCCTACAACAGTTGACGCAAGTCATGCTGCATTATTACGGCAAGCCGCAATGCAAGTGTTCCGATCGCGAGGCCCTGGTGGCATTGATGCAACAGGATAAAAAGAACGAGCGCACAGCTCAAATCAACTGCACGCTCATTCAGGATATAGGTTCACCCCTCATCAATCAGGTTATCACACCTGAAGAGGCGCACGAAGCCTTAGAGTATCTTTTCTCCCTGTAAGGTATAGTTCCCTTCTTCTGTCTGTACAATCACGACTCCTTCGCGCATGATGAGTCGTGCTTTGCGCCCGCTCTCTATATCTTCAATACCTTCCGAAGAATAGCGTTCCTGCTTGATGATATAGAGCGTGACGACATCATGATCGTAGCTGACGATGACGTAGGTGCGGGTAGGGATGTCCTTGTCGAAACCCGGCAGATGGAATTTGTTCTCCACGGCGTAGTGTTTGCCTTTATATGTCAAGTCAGTCCATCCATTGACCACCGCACTATCCAATACCATGTACCGGCACACATCTGCGGAGTCGATGATTGCCTCCGCTTGTTCGGGCAACACCTCGGTATTTGTACCAATCTTAAACTGCTCGGTAGGGGCAATCTCCGGCACACCGTAGTAGTTGACAAAACGACCAACTACACCAGAGAGCGGATCGCCTGCTTTTACATCAGCGCCGTAGCGTTTGCCAGTAGCGCCGTCTCCGCGGTCGAAGAGCAGCATACTACCTGTCTCATCGCGGACGTAGATATAATTATCGTATTTCTTGGTGACCACAACATCCTTCAGATACACGGTAGCGTTGTCAATCGAGCGCACCGCCTCTTCTACGGACAGTGTGCGCTCTATATGCAAGAGGACTATCGACTCGGCGCGTACCTCACCGGAAGTGAAGACGATGGTGTCGGTGTAATGCCCGGGGGCTACATTCGAATACGCGATGGTCAGTTCGTCTCCATCACGGTCCAATAGTTTCGATGAAAGCGAGAAGAGCGTGTTGCTATGTGTGACGATGATGTCTTCCGTCAGTTTGTTGGCGTTGATTTGTATTGTGCGTGCATCAGCTGCCTTAAGCGTTGTACCGAAGTTCACCAACGGCGCAATAATAGCGGGTACGTCACCCATGGCTTCTACGCGGCGGTAGAGGCAAACAGGCGTTTGCGATTGGCTCTCATAGCACGCGAAGAGCGTAGGGTTGTTCTGCGCATTGTATTGGATAATCTTCGCTTTGCTGTTACCTTTGTTTGTAATGACAGCTTTGCCTCCGGCTTCAATAGCGATATCCCAATAACCGTAGTTACCATAAGTTTTTTCGTCCACGACATCGGTCCAGACCGCCAGACGATTCTTGGTCTGACCACCGGAAGCCACGAGGTAGGCTTCTTCGTACCGCAACTCATCCTGGAAGATATACGCCTTCTGCCCCTTCAGTTCGGCGATGCGCAACGTGTAGATAGCGCGCTCATCCGCATCCACCATCATGCGATCCGAAGAATAACGTCCCTTGATAGCGTGGATGTTATTGACCGACTCCCATTCGTCGTAATAACCCATGATGTCGTTCACTCCGTCTTGCGCTACGCCGAAGATGACCTGGTCGGAGTCTTGCAGTTGATCGACAGAGGTGACGAGTTGGTAGGTATCCATCGTGAATACCGAACTACCGCCGGAAGCCGAACGGATGGAAAGGGAGTTGATATAAATGGCATTCTCCGTGCATTCTACCCAGAACTTGATCTTTCCGCTTTGCGGTGTCTCCAGGCTGATGATGGAATCGCGGTTATAGACTCCTTCGCCGCTGGCGGCGGGTTTGTTGACCTTGATGCTCAACGGCTCATTCTCTCCAATCTGTACATAGATAGTACCTCTGCCTTTGGAGCTGTTCTGGCAGAAATTAAAGGTGATACGTCGTACGTCTTCAAAAGCAATCACAGAAGTGGCGCCGGCTCCCGAAGTTCCTGTTTTTACGCCTACACCGCAGGAATAGAGTTTGCCCTGTGCATCCAAGCGTCCGGCATTGTACTCCGTAGCATCTTGATTACTGATCCATCCGTCGGTCGTACCGTCACAGACAGTTGCACCTACTTTCGACGCCCATTGGAGGGAGGTGAAGGTGTACGTGGTTACACCCGCGAAAAGCGGACATACACCAAAAGCCAATACAAAGGCTAAAAGAATTCTTTTCATGGTATAGTTATTTATAGGCTGCCACGATTTGTTTTACCAAAGGGTGGCGTACAATATCTTTCTCGTTAAACTCAATAATACTGATATCTTTAATATAGCGGAACCGGTCCATGGCGTCCCTCAGGCCTGATTTCTGCGTAGGCGGAAGATCAATCTGCGTCATGTCTCCCGTGATAATCATCTTACTGCCGAATCCGAGACGGGTGAGGAACATCTTGAGTTGCAAAGCGGTGGTGTTCTGTGCTTCATCCAAGATGACAACAGCGTCGGAGAGGGTACGTCCTCGCATGAAGGCCAAGGGGGCGATTTGGATCGTACCTTTCTCCATGTATTCCGTCAGTTTTGTCGCAGGAATCATGTCCTGCAAGGCGTCATACAGGGGTTGGAGGTACGGGTCGATCTTCTCCTTCATGTCTCCGGGTAAAAATCCCAATTTCTCTCCGGCCTCAACAGCTGGACGTGAAAGGATGATGCGGCGTACCTCTTTGTTCTTTAGTGCTCTGACGGCGAGAGCTATGGCGGTGTATGTTTTACCGCTACCGGCGGGGCCTACGGCAAAAAGCAAATCATTCTCTTCGTATGCTTTGACGAGAGCCTGTTGGTTAGTAGAGCGGGCATAGATAGACTTACCGTTCACACCATGCAAGATGAGATTGTCTGTTGCTTGTTCCTGCGGTTTATCGCCATGAAGAAGCATGAGGATGTCTTGTTCCGTAAGGCGGTTATTGCGGATACAGAACTGTTCGCATAGCTGCAGTGATTTCTCAAAATTGGTAATCGCTTCCTCTGATCCGGTCACCTTCACCTGGTAACCTCGCGCTACCACACGCACATCGGGGTGCTGGTTCTTGAGGCAAAGGATATTCTTGTTATTCACACCGTAAAAGGTCGGCGTATCGAGGGAGTCGTTGAGAGATAGTATTTGTTCCATTCGGTTGTATAGTTACAAAAATAGTCTGCGGACCGTTGTGAAGTACCAAGTATGGTACATTCAGACAGCGGTTGTACGTAATAGCTTGATCCAGTGTCTTCTGTGTCAAGGGCACTGTTTCTGCTTTGCATTCGATAAGCATGAGTGGCGCCAAGGAACGATTATAGACGATGGCATCGCATCGTTTCTTGGCTTCTCCAATGGAGATAGCAGCCTCCACTGCAATGAGTGGAGCGGGGTAGTCCATCTCCACTAAGCGGTGCAGTAATTGTTGCCTCACCCATTCTTCCGGAGTCAGGCGCACCCATCGGTGGCGCCACTCACAGAAGATCTGTTCCTTGCCGTTGTAAATACGCGTCCTTAGACCCATTATTTTTTTTAGCCTTGGGTAGGGTTACTTAAGATAGTTGTCTTTAAGCGAACAGGTGCGGTTCAGCACAAGATGTTCGGACGTGGTGTCCGGGTCAACCACAAAGTACCCTTGTTTGAGCAACTGGTAGTGGTTTTCTTGTTCGATGCCATCCACCAATACCGGTGCGTGCAGTTCGCTGCGGAGCGAACCTTCCACTTTGATATTTTTTACTACAAGACTCTCGGGATTGAGCAAGTCACGGAAATCGCCTTCTTCGGCGGAGGGGTTTTCTACTGCGAAGAGACGGTCATATAGACGCACCTCGGCGTCAAGGGCTGAGTTGCATTCCACCCAGTTGATCGTCGCTTTCGTCTTGCGGTTTCCTCCCTCGGTGCCCGATTTCGAATTGGGGTCGTAGGTAGCATAGACGGTAGTAATCTTTCCGGCAGCATCTTTCTCGCAGCCAGTAGCTTGGATGATATACGATGCTTTGAGTCGCACCTCGCGTCCGCCCGGAGAGAGACGATAGAACTTATTATCTGCTTCTTCGAGGAAGTCTCCGCGTTCAATCCATAGCTCTTTGCCGAATTTCATTTCGCGCGTACCCAGTTCGGGATGCCCGTCGATGTTCTCAGCCACGAGTGTCTCTCCTTCGCCCTCATAATTGGTGATGATGAGTTTGACGGGATCGAAGATGGCGCACACACGCGGTGCGGTCTCTTTGAGGTCTTCGCGGATGGTGTGCTCGAGCAGTCCCTGGTCAATCATTCCTTCCACTTTGGTGTAACCGATCTTATCCATGAAAGTGCGGATTGCTTGCGGGGTATAACCGCGACGACGGAGACCACAGACGGTCGGCATACGCGGGTCATCCCACCCTGCAACGAGACCTTCTTTAACGAGTTGGAGCATCTTACGCTTGGACATGACGGTATAGGTGATGTTCAGGCGGTTGAACTCGCGCTGTTTAGGCCGGTAGTTTGGTCCGTAAGGCGAGAGGCCACAGAAGTTAGGTCCACTGAACTGGTCGATGAAATAGTCGTAAAGCGGGCGGTGTACCTCGAACTCGAGCGTACAGATGCTATGGGTTACTCCTTCGAAGTAGTCGCTCTGTCCATGCGCGAAGTCGTACATCGGATATACGTTCCATGTGTGACCCGTACGATGGTGAGGATGCGAGGTGATGATACGATACATGATTGGGTCGCGGAAATGCATGTTGGGGTTCGCCATGTCAATCTTGGCACGGAGCACCATCTTGCCTTCCTCAATCTCGCCGCGTTGCATGGCTTCGAAGAGCCGCAGGTTCTCCTCGATAGGACGGTCGCGGTAGGGTGAAGCGACACCGGGTTCGGTTGGTGTTCCTTTCTGTTCCGCAATCTGTTCGGCTGTCTGTTCGTCCACATAAGCCTTGCCTGCCTTGATGAAGCGGATAGCGAGGTCGTAGAGTTGCTGGAAATAATCGGAGGCATAGAAGATATGTCCCCATTGGAAACCTAACCAACGGATGTCTCGTTCAATCGTCTCTACATACTCTGTGTCCTCTTTGACGGGGTTGGTATCGTCAAAACGAAGGTTACAAACGCCGTTGTATTTCTCGGCAATGCCGAAATCCATGCAGATAGCCTTGACGTGTCCTATGTGCAGGTAGCCGTTCGGCTCCGGCGGGAAGCGCGTCTGAATACGTCCGTCATTCACTCCTTCCGCTAAATCTTTCTCTACAATCTGCTCAATAAAATTGAGACTTCTTTCTAATTCTTCCATATATTTCGTTTATAAGATATTTATTCGAATCACGTATTAATCGCGTGTTAATCACGTGTTAATAGCCTAATGAACCTCTCTTGCAGGGCTTATTTTTCTTAGGCTCTCACTATTCCCCTGGTGGAATTCCGTACAAACAGTACGATAGTATCCCTTTCCTTGGAGGCCGGCATGGTCGCTTCGATATAGTCGAGCGCCTGGGTGATGTTCATACCATTTTGGTAAAGAAGGCGGTACACCTCCTGTATTATATGTATCTGTTCGGGTGTGAAGCCGCGGCGGTTGAGTCCTACAGAATTGATGCCGCAGAACGCTATCGGGTCGCGAGCGATGATGGCATACGGGGGTATGTCTTTGTTGATTTTCGATCCGCCTTGTATCATGACGTGTGAAGCGATATGTGTGAACTGGTGCACCAGCGTGCCGCCGCCTATGATAGCGAAATCATCTACTTCTACCTCACCGGCCAACTGGGTGGCATTGGACATGATGATGTTATCATGCAGAATGCAATCGTGCGCTACGTGGCAGTAAGCCATAATAAGGTCGTTGCTACCGATGACGGTTTTGCCTTTGGAGGCGGTGCCGCGGTGAACGGTTACGAACTCACGGAGCACACAGTTGTCGCCGATAACGGTCCATGTCTCTTCTCCGCGGAACTTCAAGTCCTGCGGTACACAACCTATGACGGCATGCGGGAACACATGGCAGTTATCGCCAAGAATCACGTTATCATCAATATACGCAAAGGCATCAATCGTTACATTTTTTCCGATTTGCGCTTTTGGGCTCACATATGCTAAAGGACTGATCATGCGGAATTAAAAATTAAAAATTAAGAATTAAGAATTTTATTCACTCAATATCTGGTTACGGAGGCGACGCACACATTGCGTATTGAATGTGTGTCCGGGTTTGTATGCGACAACGCGTCCCTGCAGTCGGAGTCCGAGCAAGGAGAGGTCACCAATGACGTCTAATAACTTATGCCGTGCAGGTTCGTTGAGGTAGTTCAGCGGCGACAAGTAGCCGAGTTTTTTTGCATCCATGTGGGGTTGTCCCATCTTGTCGCAGAAATAATCCATACCTTCCTGCGACATCTCTGTTTCGTAGATGACGAGCGCATTCTTGAGGTCGCCTCCTTTGATGAGTCCGACGCGGAGTAGTGGTTCTATCTCGCGCACGAAACAGAATGTACGTGCAGCGGCTACCTCTTTTGGGTAATCGGCGAGATTGTTGAGTGTTGCGTGTTGTTCGCGCAGTAAGTTCGATTGAAAGGCAATCGTCACATCGATCTCATAGTGGTCGCAAGGTTCGATACGCATGGAGTGTCCATGTTCGGAGATGTACTCAATGGGTTCTCGCACCACATAAACCTGTTGTTCCGCTTCCTGTTCCTCGAGCCCCACGCGTTCAATCTCGCGCACGAAGAACCGTGCACTACCATCCAAGATTGGCATTTCCGGTGCATCTACGTCAATGATGCAGTTATCGACTCCCATCGCATACAATGCACTCAAGGCATGCTCGACGGTACTAATCTTCCATTTGCCTCGCTCGAGTACGGTGCCCCGTTCCGTTCCGGAGACGTAGTCAGCCAATGCTTGGTGGCAGGGTTGTCCGGGCAGGTCTATACGCCGCAGGCAGACGCCGGTATTCGCCGGCGCTGGATTGAAGGTCGCCGTCACATGCAGACCTGTGTGCAAGCCTACGGAACTGAGGGTAAAAGGTTCTTTTATCGTATGCTGTTTCATTTCTTCTCCAATTCGTTAAGACGTTTAAGGATGTCCGGCAGTTGTTTGAATCCAACCACGGAGCGTCGCCAGTTGCCGGCCTCGATAGCCGGATAGCCCTGGTACATGCCGGACTTGCGCACACTGTTGGCGATACCCGACTGTGCTCCGAAGATACAGTTGTCGGTTATCTCGATATGTCCGGCTACACCCACCTGACCCGTGAGGATACAATGTTTGCCGATCTTCGTGCTTCCGGCGATACCTACTTGTGCGCAAAGGAACGTGGATTCTCCCACTTCTACATTATGCGCTATCTGCACGAGGTTGTCGATTTTCACGTTGCGGCGGATAATCGTGGAGCCCATCATAGCCCGGTCGATGGTGGTGTTGGCACCTATTTCGACATCGTCTTCGATGATGACATTTCCTATCTGCGGAATCTTCTGGTTGACCCCCTGTGCATCGGGTTCAAAGCCAAATCCGTCCGAGCCGATTACTACGCCGGCATGCAGGACGCAGTCGGCACCAATGACGCAGCGGTCGTAGATACGAACGCCGGCGTAGAGGATGGTGTGGTCGCCAATGACCACATTATCGCCGATATAGGTGTTCGGGTATATCTGTACTCCTTTGCCCAGGCGCACGTTCTTGCCGATAACCGCAAAGGCACCGATGTACGCATCTTTCGGAATGGTCACTCCTTCGCTGATGAAGCACGGCTGCTCGATGCCGCGTTTGGCGGGATGCATGGCCTTCGACACTATCTGCAACAACTGCGCCATCGCTCCGCGGGCATTGTCTACCAGTATGACGGCTCCGCCGGCTTTTCCTTCTCCTTCGGGGAAGGTGATTTTTCCTTCTATGACGCTGCGTGTGATGAGGATGACGCCTGCTTTCGAAGTGGTGATGAACGGCAGGTATTTGGCATCGGTGATGAAAGACAAATGCTGTGCTTGGGCCGTTTCTATCGGCGCGACATCACTTACCATGGCATTGGCGTTGCCATAGAGGGTTCCACCTAAAAGGGCTGCTATTTGTTGTGCACTAAATTCCATTATCGCATTTTGAATAAATATCGTTTGGTGGGTTTGCGGGTGAGAGCGGCGAGGTCGAGGATCTCACTTGCCTCTGCGATGTCGCGTACGGTGCCGTCGGAATAGAGGATGTCAATCGTGTCGGCTTTTTCCGAATAGGTGTTGCTGGTAGAGATATGTTCGCTCCAGCAGTAGGAGGCTTCGTTCTCGGATATACCTAACTGCGCAGCATATTGTTTGTTCAGTTCCGCTTTTTGCGTATCTGTCAACGGGGCGGATAGTAATTCTCCTCGGAAGAGGCGTCGGTTGATAAAACTCTCGCTCAAAGCACTCAATACTTTGTCCTCTCCGGAGATCCAGGCTTTGATTGCGGACAAGACATCGTTATCGTCGAGCAATGCATATTTCTCCAACGCCTCACTGGTGGGGCTAAACATATCGAACGTCACCGGCTGGTATAGGAAATACCGCAAGGCCGGCGAACAAAAGAGTTCTTTACCGCCCCTCGCCAACTCTTTGGCACGGCTGAGAATTTTTATCAAGTGCTGCTCTGCAGCTACAGATGTCTTATGCAGATAGACCTGCCAGTACATGAGTCGGCGTGCCACCAGGAATTTCTCCACGGAGTAGATTCCTTTGACCTGCACGACCAATCGGTCGTTGCGTACATCGAGCATTTTGAGTAGTCGTTCACTCGCTACGCGTCCTTCCTGCACGCCTGTGAAGAACGAGTCGCGACAGAGATAATCCATGCGATCCACGTCCAGCTGACTGGAGATCAGTTGGTGCAGGAAATGCTTCGGGTACTCGTTTTTGAAGATTGCGATTGCGGTATCCAGTTGCCCGTTCAGGTCCATATTGATCCGCTCCATCATGAGGAGGGAGATATCCTCATGCGTGACACCCTCTACGAGCGTGTGTTCCAAGACGTGTGAGAATGGTCCGTGTCCGATATCGTGCAACAGGATGGCTATCATTGCAGCGGTCTCTTCGTGCTCTGTGATCTTGACATCCTTGAGCCGCAGCGAAGCGATGGCCTCATGCATCAAGTGCATTGCGCCTAACGAGTGTCCGAAACGGCTGTGCATGGCACCCGGGTACACGAGGTATGATAATCCCAGTTGTCGAATACGGTTCAACCGCTGTACGTAGGGATGTTGCAGCACATCGTAAATCAGTTCATTGGGTATGGACAAGAACCCGAAAACAGGGTCGTTGATAATCTTTCTTTTATTCGGCATCTTCTTTTCTTTTTCTAACGATGGCATATAGTCCGGCCATCACGGCAAGTACCAGTGGTGTACCCACCGGCGAATGTTCAACTAATTGATCTTTCTCCTGCAAGTCGGTCGTCGTTGGCGGTCCTGGTGCCCGACGAGGGCCACTGGCGAGAGTGGCTATCTCCGGCGCACGCTGTGCTTCCGGTGCTGCCACTTGTCGATTCGCAGCAAAAGTGGCAAAGGTTGTCACAGTATTTGTGGTATAACTGATTCCACGTTGAGCGGACCCACCCGAAGTGGTGGCTATTCCGTGTCCTGCTCCGCCACCGACGGTCTGCACGTGTGCGCTACTCGTGGTGTACAGCCCGCGTGAAGGTTGCATGGCGGCTGTCGGTGCAGTAGTACGCGGTGTGATGGGAATAGAGTAGGGATGAACCGTGTTATGCAGCAACGAGTATGAACTCATGCGCATTGGTTGCACAGGCATGGAAACCGGCGAGGGCTTGGATACCACTACACCCGGGTTGACATATACTTCGGGTTTGCTGAAGACGATGTATATGATTCCCATCAGCGCTGTGCCGCATATCAAAACAAGCAGCGCGATCAGTATTTGGATGCGGAAGGCTTTCATGGTTGTGCCTCCCTTCTCTCACTAATGCGTTTTCCCAAGGCATCATAGATGATACCGCGGAGAAGGATGCGTAACTGACCTTCCTGAATGAATTTCTCTGCTCGCTGAACCCGCTCGGCGTCAATATTCTCCACATCGGTTGCCACACGCGGCGGATTAGCCGTGATAAGGAACCGTCTTTGAGGGGTCTTGTTCACCGCAGAAAAAGTATATGTGTTTCCCGTTTGGATAAGCGTTGCCTGTTCGGTGACTAAATCATACAGGTACATCTCGTCGCCTTCGTAGTTAAACGAGAAGGTGTACTCTATTTCGTCACCTGCTTGGAAGGAGAGATAGCGCCCTTCCAACGTAGGAATAGCAGCTACCGCCATTTCGCCGCCCGTTTTGAGAACTGCCAACTTAGGTGCTGCCGCGTCACCGTCTATCTTGCGTCCGTCCCAGCCGTCTTCGTACTCTTCGGAGAACCCGCCGCGAGCAAGCAGATGTACGCGGTCGCCATAGGAGTCACCGCTGACCGTTAGTTGCATCACCTCTATGCTCGAGCGGCGCGGAGCACGCATCGGTTGAGTGGAGGTCTTGAAATAGGTGGCGTCATATACCACGCGGTTATACACCAACTTCAACTTTGCATTCGCAGAAGTTGTCTGTACGAAGAATCCTTGCATGGATGGAATGACGGAATCCACTCCGATGTACGGTGAGGAGTGAATAGGTACGACGGCATACTGACCGGGAACAATCGGATTGCTGTTTATCTCGGTGTTGATGATCTCGTCTTTGTTGGTGTCCCATGCAGCATAGGAACCGGTATGATAGATGTAGATGGCTTTCTCGGTGTTGATAAAGTCGCCATCTTCCATCTGGGAGATCTTGATGGGTGCCGTCCAACTGTTGGCAACGAAAGCAAAGCCGTCTGCGTCGCGGTTGTCCAGAGACAAAGTCGTCGTTACTGGAGGATTGAGTTTTCCTGTGAAGTCATAGGTCTTACGTGACTCTTGTGTGATGCAATAGCCTTCGAATGGAAGCAACACATCTTCATTCTGTACCCACTGCCATAAGCCGCCTAAACTACCATCGGAGGCAGTGGTCCAACGGCACATCCATGCGTAGTGGTATAGGTTGATGGCTGTTTTACCGGGCTGGAACGGAATACCTATGTACTGCCAAATCGGCGAAGTGGTGGAAGAACCTTCTGCACGACTGTAGTATTCTACCGTGGCACGTACATCTGACTCTTTATTTCCGTACACAAATCCGCCATTATGTGTCTCGTCTGATTCGATAATTAAATCTTCGGCTTTGATGGTAATCGGTGACGCGTAGCGTGTGTTGTGAACGGTGGTTACCATTCCGGCGATAGTCAATCCGCCGTATGGTTTGACAATAAGTTTGCCGTCTACGGGGTTGTTGTGCTCGTCACGACCTTTATTCACTTTCACACTACCGGCATGCGCATTGTCAATGTTCACCCAGCACTCCGCAATGATACGTGTCGGGTGGTACGGTGTCGGGATAATGTTTCGACCCGGTGACCAGTTCTTCGGGTTGCTCCATAAGTGGTCACCTCCTCCGGCTACTGTGGTGCCGGTTGATGAATCGAATCCGTTGTCGAAGATGAGCGAGCAGTCGGCGATCTTCGTCTCGTCCGTCATGAGCAGATAGTCAATCATCTGCCGCATGATGATTTTACCGGCTTTGGATAGATTGCCCATCTCGTAGAAGTTAATACCGTAGATGAGCAGACGGGCAGGGAAGACCATCTGCCTCTCGCAGCAGACAATCAGGTCGCGGTTGTTGTTTTCATCTCGTACGGTGGCCAGGAAGATGAAGTCCGGCGCCTCATTAATAGTGAACCCTTGGAGTCCTTTTGCTTTCTTTTCCGAACTTAATGCATCCAATACGTGTACCGTCGTATCGGTTCTAACGACCTCCGTTTCGGTTGCATCGCTCGGGTTGTATTTGGCGTCCTTGAAGATTGCATGCCCGGCACAGAGCACCTTCATGTCTTGTACCTTCGGCTTCGGGTCTTTCGGATTGGATCCGATATGCCAGTTAGACTGATTAGCCACGTATGCCTCGAAACTCAGAATAGGCTTCTTGTCAATCAATGTGCCGATAGCGTTCGTGTACCCTTCGCCGGTGTTCAAGAAGTCGGTGACGATCAGTAAGTCGTATTGTGCATAATAAGCGGCTAATGATGCTTCATCTTTGGTGGCATAGCCATTCACGTAAGTGATGTCAAAATAGGTGCTCAGATACGTCACAAGGTCGTTACAGTCATCTGCGTCATCTGCGCTGTAGGCAGTAAATGCACCGTTTTTTGTGCCGGTGATGATGAAGGCAATCTTTGCTTTTTGGTTCTGGGGATAGATGCGTATTGTGGACGTGATGGTATAGGTATGCTCCGGGTTGCAATTGTTAGCGATGGTGAAGGTCACCGTGATGGTCTTCTCGGTCACATTCCCGAAGTCGGATGTACCCATCAGATGAATCTGCTCGTCGAAATACTCGAAATGCAAATCACCCGTGAGAGGTTCAGAAGGTACGGCGGACAGGAGCGAATAACTGATTCCTGTAGTGTCATAGTCGCAGGTCAGCCGGACAACACCTTCGTCCACCTTCTTGCGGTCCCAAATGGTAACGATAGGTGTAATATTCGTCAGGGTGGGCACCAGGTCACAGGGCTCTAACCATTTCGCGTAGAGTGTCTCGGGGGAAGTGGTCTTGTCCCAGTTGCGCACACCGTTACCCAAACCAGTGTAGTATTGTGTACCGGCACCGTCCGGCGCATCGTAGTAACCGTCAAAGACGTACCCCGCGCGCAGCGGCAGAGTGGTAATCTCCGGCATGGGCTGCAAGTAGTATGCAACTACAGAAGAGGTGTACGCGTTGTACGCTCCGGTGGCGTTCAAGATAATAGTGGACTTAATGATCTCCTCCCATTGGGCGTAGAGGGTCACGTTCGTGAGCGTGCGGAAAGGCGCTTCGTCGGCATAGAGGGTACCTGTGCCGGAAGGGTTCTCTGCCCATCCTTTGAAAAGATAATCTGTCCGCGTAAAGAGATTGAGGTCTAACGGCCAGGTGGCTCCTTTCGGGACAATCTGGTCGGGCATACTGCCGGTACCGCCGTTGTTGTTAAACGAGATAACCTGTTGAGGTACTTCGACAATAACCACCATCTTCGTATCTTTCGTGCCTCCGGCGATACTGAACTCGCCGGTGTAGGTGCTCCCTTCATACACATATTTATGCCATGTGTCTTTGCTTCCGGGAACAAAACTTTTGGTGGTAGTCGAGCCGTTTACGGTTAGATCAATCGAGTAGGCATCATTACTGTTCGGGAAGGCATAGAAGGTGATCTTGCAAGCCTCCATACCGTTCAGGTCAAAGGTCTGTGTCTTTCCTTTTGCAACGGTGAAAGCTTTGATGGCGCGGTTGTCTGTAGAGGAGGCTCCCCATGTGCCGGCAACATCCAATAAGGTCAGATCCTTTGAGTTAAAATAGGTGCCACCTTTGTCGGGAAGGTCAAAGAGAATATCTTCTGTCTCTTTGAGACTCTCTCCAACCGGCACATACTGCCAGGCTTTCATGGCACCGTCCGAACCCTGTATCCATTCGTGGTTCTTTACGTAGCAATAACCTAAAATATAGATGAAGGTGGGCGGTTTCTCTTCCCATACAGCCGTGAGAGTTATTTGCTTGTTGTATAACTGCTGTAGTGTCGCGCCGTCGTTTATCGGCTGACCCGCTGCAACAGTGACACCTCCTATCTTGAGATCCACATTGGCAGTCCAGTGACTGAAGTTATAGCCCGACTTGACGAACGTGCATGCAGGCAGCGCCTGATCGGTCTTCGGACAGATATGCGTGATGGCCGCCATCGATCCTTCTCCTCCGTTGTTGTTGAAGGTGATAGACGAGATGCCGAATGTCTTCCAGGAAGTGGTACTTTGTGCAAAATTAAAGTGATTGCCTAAACCGGCAGCGGTGTTCAGACTGTTCGACTGATGACCGTTGTCATCACGCCAGATGACATAATTGAAGAACGCCGGATATGCCGCGCAGTAATAATACGTAGTGTCGCAGATGGTCGCCGTCGTGGTGATGTACGGACTGCCGTTCCAGTCGGACATACGCATGGCGTCGCTTGTGTAGTTGTATATGCGGACGCAGTTCCAGTCGTCCGGCTTGACAAAATACACGTAGTTCGCACAAGGGTGCTCTACTGTCGGGAAGATTACGGACACCTCGTGCGTTGTGGTGTTGAAGGTGATGGTATAATCCCCTTCCGGACCGGGGTATAAGACGCAGTTGGGACCGTCACCCATCGTTAAGGTAATGCCGGATCTGTCTGTGGGTATGGCTGCCCAGTTGGTGTATTTGTTTCCGTCTTTCTCCAGATGAAACTCACAACGACCGTTGGCATACATGTGAATCGTTGTTGAGGCGATGTCTCCGCTCTGTGTCATACCGGTAGGCAACGCGAACTCGTCTCCCTCTTTTTTGAAGAATTGTCCGACGATAGTCCAGTCGGAGAGAGGGTTGGTGATGGTGACATAAGCCGCTGAGGAGTAGTTAAAGGCCCAATCGTGATGAACGATGGCGTATACGTCATGCTCCGAGAAGGTGCCGTCGTACGAAGTGGCTGCGGCTTCTACAGAAGCGGTTACCAGGGTCCAGTGTCCGCTCTCATCCAAATCGCCTGCGGCGTAAACGCCCTGGTCGTTCAGCGTCAAGTCCTCATCCGTGCCGCTGGTCCGATGCCATATGAGCGTGTTCTGTATGCCGGTGTTGTCGTCTGTGCCGTTCGTCCAGGAGATAGCGGTGGTGATGCCGCTGGCTGCTGTCGGCGCAGAGGGCTTGACAAGATCCACGGTTCCTTTGTAGTACACGATATCATCCACATATATCGTGCAGTTGGCACCGATAGAACAGGTCGCCTGGATATTCTTTCCCGTCTGCGTGCTGGCGGCCGTGAATTGCTTGTAGATGAGGGTCCAGGTGTCTGCCTCAATGTCGAAATCATTTCCACCTGCGGCGGCGACATTGATGCCTGCCTTACCGGCCACATTCAACTTCATCCAGCACATCACGGTGTAGGTGTTGTCCTTGTCGTAGTTGACCGCTCCGCCTTTGATAAGGCGTCCGCCGCCCGCAGAGGCGGTAGCATAATGTCCTTGTGTTCCGGTGCGCTTGGCAGTCGCGTTCACGGCTCTGTTAGAGGTGCTTGTGCCGCCCCATGCAGTACCGGTTTCAAATCCATGCGTCCAGGAAGTCGTCTCTGCTCCCCATGCAAGGGGGATAGCGAAAAAAATAGCGAATAAGAGGAGAATCTTTTTCATGATAGAGGGAGTGGGGGATTAGTGAATGAAATGGGTCCATTGACGCGGCTCTGCCTCGGGGCGTTCCTTGCCTTCCGTGGCTTTTAATAGATATGCCATATTTCGCGCTAAAGCGCGCATGGTCTGCAAACCTTCGGCATCCAATGCCGCCTGACCTGCTTCACGACCATATACAATATTCCAATATTGGGATGTAACCAACGGCATGTTCATCATCTGAAAAGGCATCTGTAACGCCTGAAAAGCAGCTGTGGCACCGCCTCTCCTACATACCGCTACTGCTGCGGCTGGCTTGCCTTCGAAATACTTGCCCGCTGAATAAAACATCCTTTGGATTAATGAGAGCACCGTTCCGTTCGGCTGCCCGTAATAGACCGGCGAACCTACAATCACGCCATCGCATTCTGCCATACGGGTGGAGATGTCATTGCAGATATCATCCTCGAAAATACAGCGATTCCCTCCAATCTCTTTACATTTCCCGCATGCAATACATCCGCGCACTGCGCGCGTGCCAATACCCACGATTTCAGTCTCGATACCTTCTTGTTTTAATACCTTAGCAATCTCGCTCAATGCAAGAAATGTGTTTCCCTCACGACGGGGCGAACCATTAATCAGAAGTACTCTCATTGTTTGTTTTAAACGATTTGGGCGCAAAGATACAACTTTTTTTTTACATGAACAAGAAAAAACAAAGTTTTTTGATACATATACTAAACTTTTGTTGTCTAATGGAAATTTTTACACATTTTTACGCAAAAACTTGCATATATCATAAAAAAGCAGTACCTTTGCAGCCGATTTTGAGAGAAATCATGCCGCGATGGTGGAATCGGTAGACACGAAGGACTTAAAATCCTTTGGCCAGTGATGGCTGTGTGGGTTCAAGTCCCACTCGCGGTACATATTTTATGCTGCCCGTTGATTTCATAGAAAGTATGCGACAGCAGCTGGGCAATGAAGCAGAACTGCTGTTACGGGCGCTGGAGACGGCGCCCGTAACGTCTATACGGCTTAACTCCAAGTTGGATGTATTGACTTTTGAGTGCGACACGGATGAGGTGCCGTGGCATATCGACGGTTATTATCTGAGTGCGCGTCCACAGTTCACTTTGGATCCTCTTTTCCATGCCGGTTGTTATTATGTGCAGGAAGCATCGTCGATGTTCATCCAGCAGGCTCTGGAGCAATATGTTGATCCATCGTCTATCGTATTGGATCTCTGTGCTGCACCGGGAGGTAAGTCCACGCTCATTAGTGAGTATCTCGGTCAGGACGGATTGTTGCTGAGTAACGAAGTGGTGCGGCAACGTGTGTTTGTCCTCAGCGAGAATATTCAGAAATGGGGGAATGGAAATACGATAGTGACCCATAACTCCGCAGCGGAATACGGAGAGCGCTGCAAGCATATCTTCGACTGTGTTGTAGTAGATGCTCCGTGTTCGGGAGAGGGTATGTTCCGCAAGGACGCACAGGCGCGCAGTGAATGGAGTGTGCAAGCAGTACGTCAGTGTGCGGAGCGGCAGCGTTCCATTCTGATGGATGTGTGGGACGCGCTCAAGCCGGGTGGTGTGCTGCTCTATTCTACCTGTACGTTCAACGAGGAGGAGAACGAGAAAAACGTCGTATGGATGGCTGAGAGTCTCGGTGCAGAAGTGCTGCCGATTGATTATGATCCGTCATGGGGCATTGTAGAGGGGGCGGTAGGTTACCACTTTTATCCGCATAAGGTCCAAGGTGAAGGCTTCTATCTCTGCGCGCTGCGGAAGAACGACGAGCCGCTTCAACCGGCGAAGATCAAGGCCCCGAAGAAGGAAACTGCTATGCCTCATCCGGAGTATCTACCGGTGATGCGTTCATGGCTTCAACATCCTGACAACTGGGCTATCCGTTACTCCGACCGTTTTGCGACCGCTTATCCGCTCAAATACAAGGAGATCATCGATTGGTTCTCTACCCAGTTGACGTGTATCTCTACGGGTTTCGGTTTGGGCGAGGAACGTGGCAAAGGAATCGCGCCACAGCATAGTCTGAGTATGACGAAAGACTTCCGTAAGGAAGCCTTTCCATGTGTGTCCTTGACCCGCGAACAGGCTTTGTCTTACCTGCGTACCGAGGCCTTAACTCTTACCGATGTGCCCCTCGGTTTGCTCCTCGTGACTTACGAGGGTGTGCCGCTCGGTTTCGCGAAAAATGTCGGGAACCGGCAGAACAACCTTTACCCGAACGAATGGCGTATACGTCATCTTTAGGTCCTTCTCCGAGGGCTTCCGGCAGCGGTATTTTCTCTATTTCTTTTTTCAGGAATTGCTCAATGCGTAGCCAGTAACGCGCATCGTCCGGCGAGACGAGTGTGATGGCTTCGCCGCTGTTCTCTGCGCGTGCCGTACGACCGATACGATGCACGTAGTCTTCGGCATCATGCGGCACGTCGTAGTTGATTACCAGCGGCACATCCGTCACGTCAATACCACGCGACACGACATCCGTCGCCACCAACACATCCACCTTTCCGTTTCTGAAATCGAGCATCACTTGGTCTCGTTCGTTCTGCTCCAGATCGCTGTGCATTGCCCTGGCGTCAATCTTCAGCGTGCGCAGCGCCCGTGCCAAGTCCTTCACCCGTTGTTTCTTGCCGGCAAAGATGATCACTTTCTTGAGTCCTTTGCCTTGCAGCGCCAGTTGTATAAATCCGGGTTTCTGTGCTTCGAAGAGCCGTGCACACATCTGATGAATAGTCTCCGGCGGACGTGAGACGGCAATCTGTACCTCGACGGGATCATGCATGATGGCTTTTGCCATCTGACGAATCTTCGGCGGCATGGTAGCAGAGAACATGATGGTTTGTCTGTCCGGCGGTAACCGCTTGACGATGGTCATGATGTCCTCGTAAAATCCCATGTCGAGCATTCGATCCGCTTCGTCGAGGATGAAGTATTTCACGCCGGAGAAATCGACGTTGTAGATGTTCATCTGACTTAGCAACCGTCCCGGTGTGGCGATGACGATGTCTGCACCTTTCTGCAAGCCGCTTACTTGGTTTCCCCACGAGCCGTTGGTGTCTTTGCCGCCGTAGATAGCGACGGACGAGAAGGGTACGTAAAACCCAAACCCTTCCATCTGCTGGTCAATCTGTTGCGCCAGTTCGCGTGTTGGCGCCATGATGATGGCGTTCAGTTTGTCCGGGTCGTGGTCATCGTACGCCAGATTGGTCAGCAGCGGTAGTATGTACGCGGCTGTCTTACCGGTGCCTGTCTGGGCGCATGATATCACATCGCGCCGGTCCAGAATCACCGGTATAGTCTCTGCCTGAACGGGCGTGCATTCATCAAAATGCATGTCCCATAAGGCATCCAACACCTCGTCCGATAATGCTAATTCGTCAAAATACATTTACCATTTATCATTTATTTCTCCCATCCTTCGAAAATCTCGGGGCCGAAAACGTTATCTTCGTCTGCATCATGCAGGGGAGCCCATAACTGAGCAAAGAATGGGTTCTGTTTGGCTACACGGTCCCAATGCCAGGGTACTTGCTTCTCTTTCGGCTCGCTTGCATACGGATAAGGCATGTCGAAGGGACTCCAGTGTCCACCGAGTAAGATCAGTCGTGGCGAAGCCTTGAACGTGTTTCCGTTTGCGTCTTCCCATTCCAGTTGGGTGTCCAGATCGCCTTTCGTCATCTTCTTGCTCAGACATTTACCTCCGCGGAAAACGGCTGCAGCTTTCATGTCCTGAAGGGTCAGTTCACTCAGCGGCTTGGATTCGTCGTAGCCGTGATCCAATTTGACAATCTCTTCGCTGTTGTGACTTACATCAAAATGCTCCCAGTCAGGAATGGCTTTGTATGCCTCGAGACTGCCGTAATACGCGTGTATGCGCGGTTCAATATTATTCTTGATCCACCATTGTGTGCCATGCTCTTTGCTGTTGGCCATGAACCACATAGCTGCTTTTACGCAGTGGGGGAAGAGTTTGGCGATGCGGGTCTTGGCTGCGAACTTGATGCCGCCGGGAAGTGATTTAGCCTGTGCCATCTTGGCGAAATATTCCTTCACCGGTACATTGGCGCGGAAATGCAGCAAGTCTTCCAAACGATCACCGTCAATATACCACATACCGTGGAAATTACGGGTAGTGAACCAATTGGCATTGAATATCTTCTCAGGTTTCGGACAGCCTACGGCTTCCAAAATCAGGCACTCGAACTCGTAGTTCGACAGACGGTATTCCTTACCGGAACCGATATTATAATAGTTTTTCCAGAATTCTTCCGGTACGTCAGGACGGCACACGCGCTCCAGAAGGCGACCGCTATCCTCTACTGTTGCCCATTCCAATACACCGCGGATGGGTACGTGGAACATGATGGGGTCAAAGTTCTTCAAGATAGCCGGATACAAGATGCCTGATTGGCGCAGACTGGCCCAGGTCTTGATGCCTGAGTCGGTGATGATGCGTTCCGCTTGCGCTTTGGTGAGTCCATAATGGTCATATGCCGATACACAGATAGGATCACCTGCGCGTCCCCAATGGAGAGGCTCGCGACGGTCACCCATCTGCGCAACAGAGCCGATATAAACTACTTTCGGTTGTTGGTCTTCCGGTTGTGCCAACACTGCTTTGGTGATGTTCTTTGCGGCAGTGATATTTGTGCGCAAGGTCGCTTTCGGCCGATAGTCCGCCTGCGGCGATACCATGCCTCCTACGTGCAATACGATATCTGCACTTGAGACCCCTTTCAGTACATCTTCATAGTTGGTGAGGTCTCCCCAGATGACGTGCAGGGCCTTGTGCTGTTCCAGAAGGGGAGCGAGTAACTCTTTGTTTTTCTTACTCGGACGAGCGAGAATACGGAGTTCGTACTTGTCCGGATACCGCAAGATTTCCGTCATGCCTGCGTAGCCCATCGTACCGGTAGCACCGGTTAAAAAAACTGTTGTTTTTGCCATAATTATAGAATGTCCAATTTCAAATTTTCTCACTTTTTTCTCATCCACTGTGTAGCGCGGATCCAGCGTGTTCTGGCTTTTTCCCTCATCTCTGCCCGCCATAATGCCTCTTCTTCCGCCTCATTTGTCATCTGTTTATACGAAGCCTCCGCATCTTTGTCGCGAATGACAAGCAACTGGTCTCCCACTTCCAATCGGCTGGCGCCGGTAGGAATAAAGAAGTCTTCTCCTCTGCGTACCATGATGATGAGCGTGCGCGGAGGAATAGAGATGTCGCGCAAGGTATTACCTTTGTCAAGGAGTTTCTCTGTCACCTCTACTTCGCGGGCCGAAGACTGGATCTCATCCGGCAGGTCCATGTCGAAATGTTCCAAGGTGCGCTGTTCCTCCGGCGGGGTGTCTAACTTCAGTTTTTTTGCCACCAGTGTGATGGTCGTACCTTGTACGAGTAGCGAGATGAGGGTGCAAAGGAAGACGACATTAAAGAGCAAGTCGGCATAAGGTACTCCGCTCGCTTTGCACATCACCGCGAAGATGATGGGGACGGCTCCTTTTAGACCAACCCAACTCAGCAGGATCTTGTCCCGCTGATGGTATTGCGGGAAAGGAAGCATACAGAGCCATACGGCCAGCGGTCGCGAGATGAAGATCATCACAATGCTGATAATCAGGCAGGGTAGCCATACATGGTAGTCCAATAACTCCTTCGGCTCCACCATAAGACCTAACATGAGGAACATCATTAACTGGCTGAGCCAAGTCAGGCCATTGAAGAAGGACTTCGTCTGCCGCTTGCGCGTAAACTTGTTGTTGCCGATAACCAGACCTCCTACATATACCGCGAGGTAGGTGTTGCCTTGAAGGTAGTAAGTGATGGAAAAAATGAAGATACAAGCCGTCAGTACCATGACCGGGTAGAGGGCTTCGTTGCCTAACTTCACGCGTCGCATCAGCGCCACCAGCCCCAAACCAAAAGCCAAACCGATAACCGTACCCATGACGAGTTGGATAACAATCGTTTGGATAATAGGTAGAGCTTCTACGGGCTCTGTCAAGCCCACGAAGGTCTGTAATTTAATCACCACCCCGATAAGCGTCGTTGTCAGCACATACGCCATCGGATCGTTCGCACCGGACTCCAACTCCAATAGCGGCCTCAGGTCATGTTTTAACCCGATTCCATGGGTGCGTAAAATAGAGAAAACACTCGCGCTGTCGGTACTCGACATGGTAGCCGCCATCAACAATGAGAACCATATGGAGAGTGTCGTCACTGCTTGTATCCAGCCGAAAATATAATAAATGAGTACGCCCGTGATAGCGCAAGTGAGAAGGACTCCCAGGGTGGCTAAAGTAATACCCGGTGCTAATACCGACTTGATGTCACTCAGCTTCGTATCCATACCACCCGAGAAAAGGATGATACACATCGCCAAGGTACTCAGCGCTTCCGCCGTGCTCGTCTTGATGGCAATACCGCCCGGATCGCCGAAGAGCCCCCCGATACCGTGCGGGCCGAAGAGCATACCGACAATGAGGAAGAGTAACAAGGCCGGAACGCCGAACTTATAACCGATCTTATCGGCAAAGATACTAATGAAGAAAAGTAATGATAATATGAGTAATACGAGTTCTACTTGCATTGTTACTTCGCCTCCTTCTTTCCTAACAAAAACTCGTCAATGATGCGTACAATATCGTCTTTTGGATAGAGCCCCTTCAATAACATGGGTTTACCTTCAGTCGGAATATACAACACTTGCGGGATGGAGTTGATTCCGAAGATATATGCTAACTCGCGTTCGCGCTCCGTGTCGGCTTTGTAGAACACCACCTGATCGCAGTATTTTTGACTCATCTCTTCCATGATAGGTGCCAGGCGCTTGCAGGGACCGCACCAGGTCGTGTAGAAATCAATTACGCAGGGTTTGTCTCCTTTGTACTTCCAGTCTTTTTCCGTCTTGTAGTCAAAAATACGCTCGCGGAATTGTTCCGTGGTCAGATACACGACATCATCAGCCATTAGCGGCATTGCCAAAAGCATCCAGAATCCGGCCAACCAGGCTTTCATTTTTGCTGTATGTTTCGTATGATACATATTACGCCAATTTAAAATCGTGTGCAAAGGTACTACTTTTTTTCAACAAAACAAAGAAAAAAATGCATTTATTCTTAAAAAACTTGCATAAATCCAAAAATATTTGTACCTTTGCACGCTTTTTACTAAAGTTTTAGTAAATTAAGTCAAGAAATGCATAGCGAACAATATCTAAAAATTCTATACAATTATGTCTAAAGTTACAGTTGTAGGCGCAGGAAACGTAGGAGCTACGTGCGCTAATGTGTTGGCCGTCAATGAGGTGGCTAACGAGGTATGTCTGATCGACATCAAAGAGGGTTTTGCTGAGGGCAAAGCCATGGATATCATGCAAACGGCCCAACTTATGGGTTTCGACACCGTTGTAGAGGGTGTTACCAATGATTACAGCCGTACTGCGGGTTCGGATGTAGTGATCATTACTTCCGGTCTTCCCCGCAAACCGGGTATGACCCGCGAGGAGTTGATTGGCGTGAATGCCGGTATCGTGAAGTCCGTTTGTGACCAGGTGCTCAAATACAGCCCGAATGCTATTCTTGTGGTTGTTTCCAACCCGATGGATACGATGGCTTATCTAACGCTTCACGCACTGAAGTTGCCGCGTAACCGTGTCATTGGCATGGGTGGCGCGTTGGATAGCGCCCGTCTGAAATATTTCTTGAGTCAGGCTTTGAAGTGCAACGCGAATGACGTGGACGGTTTCGTAATCGGCGGTCATGGCGACACAACGATGATTCCTCTGACCAGTTACACAACCTATAAAGGTATCAATGTTTCGGAGTTTCTGAGTCCGGAAGAGTTGGAGAATGTCGTTAAATCGACTATGGTTGGCGGCGCTACGCTGACAGGCTTGCTCGGCACGAGTGCATGGATGGCTCCGGGTGCTGCGGCTGCATCGGTAGCTGAGGCGATTATCAAGGATCAGAAGAAGATGATACCTTGCTCTGCTGCTCTTGAAGGCGAGTACGGAATGAAGGACATCACTATCGGTGTTCCTTGTATCATTGGCAAGAACGGTATAGAGAAGATTCTGGAGCTCAACATCAGCGACGAAGAGCGCGCTAAACTTCATGAGTCCGAGGCAGCCGTTCGTAAGACCACCGCAATCCTTAAGGATCTCAACGTCCTTTAAATCTATAAACCATAAAACGTACATTCCTTTATGGATCTATTTGAAAAATGCGATCACTTTGAGACCCTCAAACTGGCGCGCAAACTACAAGTCTATCCTTATTTCCACGAGTTGGAGAGCCGTCAGGCGCCGGTGGTGCAAATGGAGAACCACCGCGTTATCATGCTGGGCTCCAATAACTACCTCGGCTTTACAGAGAATGAGGCTGTCATTGCGGCCGGGCATGCTGCACTGGATAAGTACGGAACAGGTGTCTCCGGTAGCCGTTTCCTCAATGGTACGCTGGATCTGCACCTGCAATTGGAGAAAGAGTTGGCGGAGTTCACCGGTTACGAGGAGTGTATGACCGTCTCGACGGGCTTCCAGACCAACCTCGCTATCATCTCTGCTATCTGCGGAAAAGACGACTATATCCTCAATGACCGCGAAAACCATGCCTCTATCTATGACGCATGCCGTCTTAGTTACGCGAAGGTGCTCCGCTATCGTCATTCGGATATGGAAGATTTAGAGCGTCAACTCAAATCGATTCCCGAGAATGCAGGCAAACTGATTGTTACAGATGGCGTCTTCTCCATGCGCGGAGATATTTGCAAACTGCCGGAGATCTGTGCGTTGGCGGAGAAATATGGTGCCCGTGTAATGGTGGATGATGCCCATGGCTTCGGTGTCCTCGGACCCGGAGGACGTGGCACGGCAGCCCATTTCGGTCTGACAGACAAAGTGGACATCACGATGCTCACCTTCTCTAAATCGCTGGCGTCCATTGGCGGATGTATGCTCACCAGCCACCGCGTAGCGGACTGGCTGCGCCATGTGAGCCGCCCCTTCATCTTCTCCGCCGCCATTACGCCCTGCTCTACAGCTACGGCGCTGGAAGCACTCCACCAGTTGATCCTGGATCCCGAGCGGCCGACACGGCTGATGAATATCGCGCGCTATTTCCAGAAACAACTGATATCCAATGGTATTCGTATCATCGAGGCACCGACACCTATCGTGCCGATATTTACATACAAGACGCTTGATACGCTCTATTTCGGCAAGAAGATGTTTGAGGAAGGTGTGTACGTTAATCCGGTAATCGCTCCGGCTTGTGTAGAAGGAGAATGTCTCCTGCGTACTACCCTCATGGCTACGCATACCGAACCCGTCATCGATGAGGCCGTGGAGATCATCGCGCGTGTGCTTCGTGAGGGAGCACCGAAGATGTAAAAAATGACCCATATTCGTATTATATCCCCCTCGGGCGTGATAGACCCCTCGTATATCGACGGGGCTGTCACTCGCCTACGCGGGTGGGGATTTATAGTGAGCGAAGGTGGGCACGCGCGTGACGCATGGGGACGGTTCGCAGGAAGGGATGAAGACCGGCTGTCCGATATCATCGCTGCGCTCCAAGATTCTTCTGTCGATGCCATCCTTTGTACGCGCGGCGGTTATGGACTCCAACGGATTATCGACCGCGTTCCTCCGATTACTAAACCTATCATAGGTTTCAGTGATATCACTGCCTTGCATCAGGCGGCAGGTCTCGTGCAACAACCCTCTCTTCATGGCATCATGTGCAAGCACATAGCCACTTTACCGGAAGAGAGTGAGGAGATACAATTTTTCCGCAAAGCCCTTGCGGGTGAGAAACTCGAGTACCGATTATCGAACCATTCTCTTAACCGATTCGGCGAGGCATATGCGCCTGTCGTCGGAGGAAACTTATCAGTCCTCTACGGCCTTCAGGGCACACCCTTTGGCCTCGCTAAGTTCAGTTACCAGTTTCCTATCCTTCTGATAGAAGACATCGGTGAGCGTCATTATCATATTGACCGCATGATTCGTAACCTTCGGATGAGCGGGGTGTTGGCTCATCTGAGCGGACTAATCGTCGGACAGTTCACTGACTGCGAAGAAGACCCATTAATGCAACAAACGGTCTATGAGACAATAAAAGAGGCAGTCGCCGACTGCGACTACCCCGTTGTCTTCGATGCACCTTTCGGGCATGTAGAGCATAACTTGCCACTATGGCAACATGGTCATGCGTCCATCCACTGCGGCGCGGATGGTGTCCTGCTCACGAACAGCCTCTAAATACAACTCCCGAATCAGCAATTCGCTATTCCAATATTCCACATAATGCGTCAAAGCATCCATGTGATCCGTTCCTCCGGCTAAATAGTCGCTGGTAGCTACTGTGTATAATGCGTCCGGATCAACAGGCTTGCCTGCTATTTGTACATCCGCTAAATGCTCGTCTATGGTCTTCACGCGCATGCCGGCAACACCCTGTCCTCCATAATGGGCGAAAGACTCGCATAACTCAATCACATCGCGGCCTTTCAATGTCAGAACGACTAATTGGTTATCAAACGGCATGAGTTCGAACACATTTCCTTTGGTGATCGGACCTGCCGGCCATTCGCAACGCATGCCGCCCATGTTGACGATGGCGATGTCCACCCGACCGTCATACACTTTCTTCGCCGCCTCCCATAAGGCATCGCTCGCCCAATTAAGCATCGGGCACTCGGGAGAGTTCACCCACAATCGTTCCGGTGCATAACCGATTTGCACATTCATCTCGCGCTCCAAGGCCGCCTTTGACGGGGCAAGTTGGGCTAAGTAATCGGTGTCTTGTATCGCATCCAACGAGGCATCTACAGGCAGTGCCTCTGTCGTGGCACGAATGACATGTACGGCAGAACGCTGGCAAGCACATAAAGCGAGTACTGTAAATAAGATAAAGAAACTTTTTCGCATGGTATTTGGTGTTTTATGCCGCAAAATTACAAAAAGTTTTTGATATACGCAAAAAAAGTTGTAACTTTGTGCCCGAAATGTACTCGTTTTCCGCATATTGGCCGTATTACAAGCGCAACCTGAAGGTGGCGTTCCCAGTCATGCTGACCCAGTTCGGAGCCGCATTGGTGGGCTTGGCGGATTCCATCATGGTGGGGCATTATAGTACAGCGGACTTGGCGGCCGTCTCCTTCTCCAATGCCATTTTCTTTACCGTCATGGTCTTCTCTATGGGCGCGGTTATGGGGATCACGCCGCTCGTTGGACAAGTACACGGACGCTTGGAAAGCTTGCTCGCTGAAGGGACATCGGACGAAGAGATCGCTCATAAACATGAGCAGATTGCTTCCTATGTAGTCAACGGACTGCTCTTCACCGCCTTGGTTTGTACCTTGTCTTTGCTACTTCTCGCCCCCTGCATTCCTTATTTGGACCAGTTTGGGCAGGAACCCGAAGTTGTCTCGTGCGCGCGCCCGTACTATATATTAATAGTGCTCTCCATCATTCCCTTTCTTCTTTTCTGCTTTTTCAGGCAGTTTATGGAGGGACTCGGGAATACCTTTGTGGCGATGATTATTACGGTTGGATGTAACCTCCTCAATATTGTTCTCAACTGGGTGTTTATCTTCGGCCATTGGGGCTTTCAGCCGATGGGTGCAGAAGGCGCCGGGTGGGCGACGCTTATTGCGCGACTTATCATGCCGGTCCTTTTCTTTATGGCGATGATCTGCAAGACAGAGTGGCGCCGTTATCTTACTACCGCACGCCGGTGGATGGTAACGCGGCGTGAAGTGGAGCACCTGATTGCTATAGGTACGCCTATCGGTTTGCAGTCCTTCTCGGAGGCCTTTCTCTTCACGGCGTCCTTCGTCATCATCGGATGGATCAGCAAAGAGGCACTCGCAGCTCATCACATAGCCAACCAGATGTGTGACTTGACCTTCATGCTCGCATTGGGTATAGGATCGGCTACTACCATCCGTGTCTCGCATCAATTAGGGAAAGGAGATTTGAAGGCGGTACGCATGGCGAGTCATGCCTCCGTGCATCTGTGCCTGCTGATGAATACCATCGGAGCAGCAATCATGATATTCGGACGACACTATATCCCGTATATCTTCACCAATGACCCGGAGGTCATGTCAATTGCCTCTACGCTGTTACTCATCGGTGGTCTGTTCCAATATGCGGACGGACTCCAGTGTATCGGTGCGGCGATGCTTCGCGGCATACAGGATGTACGTGTACCAATGCGTATTGCCCTCGTATCTTATATCGGCATTGCTTTGCCGCTGGGCCTGACGCTCACCTTTTATTTCGAACTCGGCGCCAAAGGTATGTGGCTGGCGTTCATCATCGCCCTCGCCATCCCTGCCGTCTTTTTCCATATCCGATTTAATAGACAACTAAAACGACTGAAATATGACCCAAAAAGTGTTTGACATCTTTGCTGAGATATGCAAAGTACCGAGACCCTCTAAGCATGAGGAACAGATTAGTAAATGGTTGCAGGATTTCGCAGCAACCCATCATATTGAGTGCGTGGCGGACGAGGCCATGAATGTCATCATGCGCGTTCCTGCCACACCGGGATACGAAGACCATGAAGGCGTCATCCTTCAAGCGCACATGGACATGGTATGCGAGAAGAACGGTGATGTGACCCATGATTTCATGACCGATTCGATTGAGACCTATATTGACGGCGAATGGCTTAAAGCCAAAGGCACTACCCTCGGAGGAGATGACGGAATAGGTATCTCTATGGCGCTGGCTGCTATCACCGATCCCGAACTTCAACACCCGGCTATCGAATGCCTTTTCACCGTCGATGAAGAGACAGGACTCACCGGCGCCATGAAATTGAAAGACGGAATGCTTCGTTCCAAACGACTCATCAACCTCGACTCCGAAGATGACGGCCAGATATTCATCGGTTGTGCCGGTGGCATCGATACCCTCGCCAAGATGCACTATGAACCGCTTGACAAATCGCAAATTTCAAATCTCAAATCACAAATCGCCATTAAACTGAAGGTTTATGGCTTATTGGGCGGTCACTCCGGCGATGATATTAACAAAGGTCGCGCCAACGCCAACCAGATCCTTGTCTGGTTCCTCGCGCGTATATGGCCGCAGGCGGAAATACAACTCGCCTCCATCAACGGCGGTAATCTCCGCAATGCCATTGCACGCGAAGCGGAAGCCGTCATCGCTGTCCCAATGGCATACAAAGAGCAGATTCGTATTGAGTGGAACCATTTCGTCGCGCAGATGGAAGGTGTCTTCGGAGAGGTCGAAAAAGACATGCGCCTGGATCTTGAGACATGCGACATGCCGGACTCGTTCATTCCGGCGGAAAAAGCCTATCGCCTCATCATGGCACTCTGCGAATGTCCGCATGGCATGATCGCTATGAGTCAAGACATGCCCGGACTCGTCGAGACATCCACCAACCTCGCCTCCATCAAAATGCGCGACGGTTATATAGAAGTCAACACCTCCCAGCGTTCTTCAAAAGAAGCCTCGAAGCATCATCTCAAATGGGCGGTGGAGCAAGCTCTCTCTCTGGCGTGCGATGAAGTTACTCACGGCGATGGTTATCCTGGATGGGCACCGAATCCCAACTCACCGCTGCTCACGGTAGTGAAGAAAGCATATATAGACCTCTTCAAAACGGAACCCAAAGTGTTGGCGATTCATGCCGGACTGGAGTGCGGATTATTCCTTGAGAAATACCCGTACCTCGACATGGTATCAATCGGCCCGCAGATGTATGGCGTTCACTCCCCGCAGGAACGCCTCTCCATCCCATCTACTGAACGCTGTTACCGCTGGCTATGCCAAACACTCAGTTCGTTATAAATCAAATACCAACAAATAGGTATTGTGTATGTCAAAAAATAGCAGTAATTTTGCAGCGCAAAATTGAGCGAAATGAGTGAACTGCATAAAATAGCTGTCATTGGTTTGCCGCAGAGCGGGAAGAGCTCGTTGACGAAATCCCTGCAAGCCCTGACCACCCCTCATAATATAGAGTTCGTTGAGGTGCATCACCCCGATGAACTGCACGGACATACCTATGACGTGGTGTTGCAGGTGGTGGACGCTACCCGGTTGGAGGAGTCGTTGATGCTCACACCGCATATCATTGACGAGCAGGAGAAGATCGTGCTGGCTATTGGACGCTATGACTTGCTGCAACAAACGGATCACTCCTTGGATATTCCGAAGTTAGAGCAACTGATAGGTGTTCCGACCTGCCGCGTGTCGGTGCGGTTGAACTACGGCTTGCAGGAATGTCTGGACATCATTGAGCGTACCATCCATAAACCCGCCTCCACCGCACACCCTATCTACCACCTGCGTGACCAGGAAGACGAGGATACCTACCGCGCGTACGTGCACGGTATACTGACGGAGACGCTCACGCATGCGAAGAACGACCAGCACCAGACACGGTTGGAGCGCATCGATAAAGTACTGACAAATCCTTGGCTCGGATTCCCCATCATGATGGCGATTCTTTATTTCGTCTTCTGGTGTACCTTTACCCTCGGTGCTTATCCGCAAGAGTGGATTGAGACGGGCATCGACGCGCTGGGCGACATGTTACGCAACGTGATGACACCGAGTTGGTGGTCTTCGCTGCTCATTGACGGCGTGTTGGCGGGAGTGGGGGCTGTTCTGGCGTTCCTCCCGAACATCATCATCCTTTTCTTCTTCATCTCACTCATGGAGGACTCGGGATACATGGCCCGCGAGGCGTATATTATGGATGCCATCATGCACCGAATCGGGCTGCATGGACGTAGTTTCGTCCCTATGCTCATGGGCTTCGGATGCAACGTGCCGGCGATCATGGCGGCGCGCGACATACAGAATCCGAAGGACCGTGTGCTCACCATGCTCATGGTGCCGTTCATGTCTTGTTCCGCACGCCTGCCGGTATATATGCTTTTTGTTAATGCCTTTTTCGAAGACCATAAAGCCCTCGTCATGATTTCCCTGTACACTATAGGAATATGTCTATCCGTGCTCTTTGCTTTGGTGATGAAGCGCACAAGATGGTTCCGGCAGGAGGCGGACGACACGGTCAACGAGTTGCCGGTATTCAAGATGCCTAAGTTACGCATCGCCGCAGCACATATCTGGGAGCGTGTAGCGGATTACCTGCAAAAAATCTGTACGGTCATCCTTTGGGCGTCCGTCATCATCTGGGCACTCGAGTATTTCCCGACGCAAGACCTGAATGACCTCGAGCATTCTTATCTGGCATCTATCGGACAGTTCATCTCACCCCTCATGGAGCCTTTAGGCTTCGACTGGAAGATGTCCGTATGTCTCATCACGGGACTGCCGGCGAAGGAAGCCATCGTCTCCACACTCGCTATCCTCTATGGAGGAGACATCTCAGCTGCAGGCTTTACACCGCTGACTGCCTTCTGTTTCATGCTCTTCGTGCTCCTCTACTTCCCTTGTGTAGCAACAGTCATGACGCTCCGACGCGAGGCGGGCAGACAATGGGCGTGGTTCACAGTATTCCATTCCCTCTTCCTCGCCTGGTTTATATCCTTCTTTGTCTATCAGATAGGAAGCCTGATTATCTAGTTTCTCCAGTTTTTATAGTTTGTCTAGTTTAAAATTATACTACTATGCGTAAATATCTTTTTATTATCATCTGCCTATTATTCTCCTTCCCCTTTCAGGGGGAAGGCCGGGAAAGGGGCTCTAACCGCCAAACAGTGGTCCTCTCTTGCGACCTGCATTGCCAGGGATGTTGTGATAAGGTCATGAAGAATATCGCCTTCGAGAAAGGTGTCAAGGACCTCGTCTGTGATCTCAAAAACAAAACCGTCACGGTCACTTATGACGCCAACAAGACGGATGTCCCGACATTGCTGAAAGCTTTCGAAAAAATAAACAAACCAGCAACCGTAAAGGAACCAGCGGGTCAAGAGACGAAAGCCAAAACTCAAGAAACGGACGCCAACTCCGGCGCCTCCACTCCTTATTGAATACATGCGCACATGTGCGTATAATAAAAACAGACGCCCGTCGGACGTCTGTTTTTTGTTTGGGGTCTCCGAGGTAACTCGAAGATTAAACTTACTTCAGCTCTGCGAGGTACTTGATCGTACGTACCATTTGGCTGGTGTAGCTGTTCTCGTTGTCGTACCAGCTAACTACCTGTACCTGATAGGTATCCTCGTCGATCTTCGCTACCATGGTCTGGGTAGCATCGAAGAGCGAACCGAACTTCATACCGATTACATCGCTGGAAACGATCTCATCCTCGGTATAACCGAAACTCTCAGTCTGAGCAGCCTTCATTGCTGCGTTGATGCCCTCTTTGGTGATGTCTTTACCTTTAACAACAGCAACGAGAATAGTGGTCGAACCCGTAGGAGTTGGAACGCGCTGTGCGCTACCGATCAACTTGCCGTTCAGCTCCGGAATAACGAGACCGATAGCTTTTGCAGCACCGGTGCTGTTCGGAACGATGTTCTGAGCACCTGCACGGCTACGACGGAGGTCACCCTTACGTTGCGGACCGTCGAGAATCATCTGGTCGCCGGTGTAAGCGTGGATAGTGCTCATAATACCGCTCTGAATCGGAGCGTATTTGTGAAGAGCTGCTGCCATCGGAGCGAGGCAGTTGGTCGTACAAGAAGCTGCGGAGATAATCTTATCAGCCGGAGTCAGAGTCTTGTGGTTCACGTTGTATACGATGGTCGGAAGGTCGTTTCCTGCAGGAGCAGAGATAACTACTTTCTTTGCACCAGCCTGGATATGAGCCTCTGCTTTAGCTTTGCTGGTGTAGAAACCGGTGCACTCGAGAACTACGTCGATGCCCAGCTCGCCCCAAGGCAGCTCAGCTGCGTTCGGCTTAGCATAGATAGTGATCTCCTTGCCGTCAACAGTGATCGAACCCGGAGTTACAACGGTCTTGCCGTCCTCTGCGAGAACTGCGTCCTTGTATGCTACAGTGTGCTTGCCCTCACCGAACTTGCCTGCGAAACCACCCTGAGCGGTGTCGTATTTCAGAAGGTGTGCCAACATTTTCGGGCTGGTCAGGTCGTTGATTGCAACTACCTCATAACCCTCAGCTTCGAACATCTGACGGAATGCCAGACGACCAATACGGCCAAAGCCGTTAATTGCTACTTTTGTCATAATTGTTAATTGATTTATTGAATTGTTTATTGTGTTTATTTGTCTTTCAACCTTTGCGGGTGCAAAGGTAATATAAATTTTTTATATACGAAAATAATTCGTTCAAAAATCTTATTTTTGCAATCTGTCTTTGTCAAAAACCCCTTTTACGCTTTCACCTTTCACCTTTTACGCTTTCACCTTTCACCTTCCCCTCACTTTCTCCCGAAGTCAGCGGGGATTTCCCCCCATGCCTTCGTGTCCCATTTGTAAATAGGCGTGGTCCAGGTGTTGTCATGCAGCCATAGTTCGGCTTTGCGCACCATGAAGAAAAGATCCTGGTTCTTTGCATTCCATTCGATCTTTGTCTTGCATCGTTTCTCGCGCACCCATGCCAATGCGGTGACGCTATCCGTATAGATAACCCAATTGAGATTATACTTCTTGATATACGCCAGTCCTAACACGAGTGCCAGAAACTCGCCGATGTTGTTTGTGCCTTGCTCAAACGGTCCACGGTGAAAAACCTCGGTGCCTGTGTCAGCTATCACCCCGCGGAATTCCATCACCCCGGGGTTGCCGCTACATGCTGCGTCGACGGCCAAGGCCGGTAAGATAGGTTTACTCATAGACGGTTATTTTGTGTGTACGTATCTCGCCGTTCTCTAATTCCTCCATGACAATGTAGATACCATTATGCGGCGTGCCTTTGATGACACGGCCCATGGTGTCGTACAGCGTAGTCGCTTTCACCTTGTTAGGCGTGGTATCAACCGTGCGGCTCGGCGTCACATCGTCGAACGTCTGCGGACAGGTGTATAACGTCTTGCCGTCGGTGGTCGTCAGGCGGCAGTGATACAGGATAGTCGAACCACTCAAACCATTCGGGTCATAAAGATGCTGCAAACTCTCGCCGCTCATCGCTACGCCGTCCGCAAACCATTGGTAAGAGGTGAACCGGCCTTCCTTGTTGCCGATGAACAGCACATCGGTCCACTTGCTGTACATCTGACCCGAGAGGGCGATGGTGAAGTGAATATCCACCATGGATGTACACGGGACATCCGTCTCGCCAACCGTCACATGCGCAGTGTAGTCGCCTGCTTCCATCGTTGTCGGCGAGAAGACAAACGCGGTGTCGGTGCCTACGATATCCAGCGTACCGGAAAAATGATTACCAACGACGTCGATGTCAAACTGATCCGGATCACCTTTCGCTGCCGAGAAAGGAATACGTATCTCGTTCGCTTCGTCACAAGTCATGGCGATCGTACCGATGGTCACTGTCGGTTTCTCTTTCACGAAGAGATAGAGAGAATCGGAACCGTCTTTGAAACGGTTTTCACCGACAGGTCCTGTGCGGTACGCTTCATGCCACCAGTAACTCTCGCCTTCGCAGATCGTCGCGCTGTCGCGGTCGCAAGTCTCGCGTGCCGGCGCATCATATGTTGTCTCCGTCTTGCAATCAACGGCATCAGCAAAAGCTGCGAAGATGGAATGGCTGCCATTGGCGATATTAAATACAATCAGGTTGTACGGGAAGTTCGTCAGGGCTATAGGGGCCGTCGTCTTCGTCTCACCGATAGAGTCATACGTGAGCACAATCTGCTTGCCTGCCGGGACGGGCGTGAAATGAGAGGTGAAAGAGACGGTGATCTCATAAGCCGTCGCATCGCATGGAACAAGTGTCGGCACTGCTGTGAGGGTCACGGCATCGATGACCGGCGAGAACGGAACTTGCGGCAATGCGAAGTCCTTGACACAACTGTTCGGCCCGTCAAAGGACACATGCAGCACGTGGTTATCCTTGCCGTCCGCCGGAATATCTGCGAAGGTCAAATCCGTCAGGGTCAATTTGGAGCGATCCTGCGGCGTGAAGGTAGCCGTTTGAACCGTCATGTCATCTACCCAATAGGTGAGGTTGCCTTGCTGATAGGTATAGTCCAAATCGAAGGTCAGCGTAGTCTTCAAGGCGCAATCCGGCGTCGGGTTGCTGAAACGGAAGTTCCTTGCCTCAATGGCAGGTACTACCGGTGCGGCCTCCGGGATAACATGGTCAACGATGGCACATCCGTGCGAACCGTCGAAGTTCACATTCAGCAAGTGTCCGTCCAAACCGTCCGCGGTGATACCCGGGATAACCAATGTCACTTGTAAGGTATCATCACTTTCAGCAGTATACGTTGCGGCATTCGCCGGATGACCATCTACATTCGCTGTGAGGCTACCATTCTGGTTGGTATAATTGATGACTGCCGTCAAAGTGACCGTAGGTACATCACATGCTACTGTTCCCCAAGTCAGGCTCTTCACGCTGATTTCCGGTATATTCTTCGCATTATAGATATAGGTCGTCGGCGCATCGGTTTTTACGTGCCCGTCATCGAAATAAATGGTCAACTCATGATTTTTGTTATCTACAGGACGGTTGAGCAACACGCCTGTATACGAGGTCGTCTCGTCGCCAATTTCGGAATGCGGAATGTGCGCAAGAAGTTCCGTGCCCTCGTAGATATACAAGTCTCCGCGCGGATGAGTAAAGTTCACCGTGAAGTCCACATCGGCTACCGTAGTACCGCAACCGATTGGTTGGCGCTGCTCGAACGTAGCAGAGTTAATGACGCACTTGAGATAAGTGACAGGGAAACTCTCGTAACCCGCGATATTGGACGAACTGGCGGTGATAGCCTCAAAACGGATGTTATCCAGTGCGAAATCATTACCGATATTCTTCGAACTCTTGTTTTGATTGATTACGCGCAGAGCAACGTTCTCACTGGACACAGTCGGCGTCACGATGGACGACATACCATGCCAGCGGCTGTCGATATAGCTGTTCAGATTGATCTCTTTGCCGAGGTTGTTCCATGTAGTACCTCCGTTGTAACTGATCTGGAACTGCAGACGCGCGCCGTTGTTCATTTGATAGTAGGCATTGATGTTCGCTACCCAGAAAGAGAATAGATAACTAACGCCCTTGCGTACTTTCAGTTTCGGGTTCTTGGTTCCGGTGCGGGCAATCCATGCCGCTTGGTCCGTGCCATCGTAAATCTTCGAATCAAACAAACCGAAATGGGTGCCTTCATGCGCTTTCACAGGCTGGTATTCATGCCAGAAGACATTGGCATTAGCGGTGATCGCATAACCTCCGGAGGCATCATGATGCGCATCGTAGTAATTCGTTAAATCACGTCCCCAGAAATCGTAGTTGCTCTCCAGATTACCATCTCCTTGCTCCTCTTCAAACGTACCATTGGTAATGAGGTTGCCTTCCGGTGCCGGCGGGTCATTGGTGGCAAGGAAATAATAGGTCACTTGCTGTGCATCTGTCGGTGCTGTAAACGTATGGTTTCGTGCGCCGGTAGTGACGGAGTCTTCGTTCGCCGTGTTGGTCCATAGGAAATAGGTGGAAGTCTGATTGTCCGGTGTGAGCGTCACATCTTCTTCAGTGAAACGAACCAGTCGTTCATCGCTCGCTGTACCGGTGGTCGTATGTACGGTCGGAGTTGCAGAGGGAGGAGTGACGGAAACAGTGCAAGTCGCGTCGCAACCCTCGCCGCTCAGGAACTTGGCATACAACGTGTAGGTCTTCGCTTTCGAGGCATCCAGACCGTGTAACTTGAATGTCTGCGGTGTCTGGATATTCTCGTTCTCGATCGTCACGGTATCTACGTTCGGGCACCAAATCTGCAACTTGCCGGCATTCTTCTTGTCGTCAAACGCTACCACACCGTTCACGGCGGTCGTCTTGTCGGTCACGTTGGCATCGGATGCCACCGCCACGAAAGAGGTGATCTTGCATGCTCCCGGCTTGCCTTCCGAACAATCCTGGTTAATACGGACACGAAGCAAACGGCACATCGACGGACGGCTTGCGTGCAGGAAATAATACACATCCGAATTGACGCCGCCGAGCGTGACTGTATATACTTTATCGCCTTCGCTCGTACGCCATTCCGCTCCGTCAAGACGCGTCCAGGTGTTACTCTCGTATTTGAACCACGCGTGAGCATACGTGTTGTCGTAGTCGTAGTTCTTGGCTTGAAGTATGTATTTTGTTCCGGCTGCGTCTGTACAGATCTGCTCGTCCTCATACTCCCATGTGGCCGGACTGCCCGAAGGAGCAGGGGCTACATATTCCCAGTTGGCGCCGTTTTTGTCTCCGCCGTCGTTATAGTAGAAGTTCTGGATGTAGTTCTGCTCGCGCATCTTCTTCGTGCTGCCATCCATGTAGTAGAACCATATATCTCCCGTCTGGGTGATCTTGGTGTCCCAACTCGGATTGGCGGAGTTATGCCGCGTGAGGATGACGTACTCCCAATCGCCGGCGGGTGCCTCTACATACCAAACAGTCCCCTTGTATTGATTCACCTGCGTACTCCAGGCACCGGTAGTGCTATTGAAGAAATACGCGTAGTTATAATTGTTGGTGGTGGAATACCAGCCATATTTCAAATCGCCTCCGGCCTCTTTCACGCTTGGTGCCTCCATGTTGATATACAACCGCTCGCCTTTGTCGAAGATACGGGCTTGCAGACCACCGGCGGTCAATAAGAGAGCTAATGCTATATATATTCGTGTTGTCTTTGCCATAAGGGCACGATTAACTTCGTTTTTCATAGTGCGTCCTCCTTATTGTATTTCACTCTGTTTTTGAACCACTTTCACTTCTGCACGACGGTCCAGAGGCAACTCATGGTTGATGTTCTCCTCGTTAGGAATGAGCGATCCGTGACCGATGACAATCACACGCTCTTTGTCTATGCCTTGACTGACAAGGAACTTGGCGACAGCTTTCGCGCGGTTATATGCCAGTTTCTCGTTATGACGCCGTTGACCCTCCTCTGACGCGTGACCGTCGATGGCGATCTTCGCATCCGGCACTTTGTTCAGCACACCTACAATCGATGCCAGGTAGTTCTTCGACTCCTCGCTTAACTGATGACTGTCGAAGTCGAAATAAATCTTATTGAATTTCTCCACTTCTTCCGCCGCCTTTGCGATGTGCGCACGGGTCAGCGTGTCCACGCGTTCTGTAATAATGGTGTCATGACGCGGCAAGGTCTCCACCGTTGTGTCCTGACGCGTGAAATAATCGAAATAATCGACGATCTCATGCTTGTCCGGCTTGATATAATGCCAGTGAACACCTACTTTGACACCCACCTCGAAAGGATGTGAAGCGGACGCGTTCGTAGTGGCGTACGCACCGGCGTACTCATCCATGAAATCGAATCGTGTGTCGCGCCATCCGATGTCGCGGCGCTCGGAGCTATTCGCGTTATTCGCAACCACGTTGAAATAAGCACCCAGGAATAAATCAATCTGAGGTGTCAATGGCAGTAACCCTCCGAAATCCGCGAAGATAGCTACTTGCGGACGAACACTTAAGGTCCCCTTCGACTGGGGTTCGTTGCGATAGTCCTTCGTGCCGAACTCATGCATGTTATTCAATGTCAAATCCCAGGCAGGGTAATAAGCCGAGTGCGTAATCTCACCTTCCAATACACGGTATTTCTTTGATACCGAGAACGAAGGTGCAACACCGACAGCCATGAAGATACGACCCTTCCAGTCGTCTTCTTTGTATTGGAACTGCAGCGAGATAGGAATGCCTAAGTTATGAATGGTCTCGCGCTCACGCCACCTGCGGACCGATGCCGTATGATAGTAGTTCTGCTCGGTGTCCGAGTCCACTAACGGATTGCCGTTAGCGTACTGTGTCCATACATAATCACCGCCTATGTGCGCCATCGACGTGTAGTTGGTGAACCATAAACCGGCGCCTACACCGAAGTTAGGATGGAAGAAATACGCGTATTGTAACTGCAGCAACGCACTGAACGAACCGTTCACGTGGTTCTCTGCTCCGCGTAACTGATAACCCAGACTACCGTAACCCAAACCGACATGCGCCTCGATATAATGCCAGCGGCGGTCGGTGGAGTCGGTCTTGATAACCTCCTCACGCTGCTTCGCTACGCTGTCCGGAGTGTACGCAATACTCGTCAGGGTGTCCGTGAAATAATGAATGGTGGTAACTTCAACGCGAACCAGACTGTCCGGCGTCTTCTGTAATTCAGGCGTGTCTTCCGTGGCAAAACGCTGTTCCCTCACTTCCGTGCGTTCCGGTGCCTCACTCGTACGCAATATACGAACGGTGTCTGTCTGCGCCATGAGTGCAAGAGGAAAACAAAAAGCCACTGCCAATGACCATAAGTGTTTCATGGTGGTATGTTATTTATTGTTTGTTAAGTTTGTCTTTTTTTTAGTGACCCGCCCGAGAATCGAACTCGGATTTGAGCTTTAGGAGAGCCCCGTTCTATCCATTGAACTAGCAGGTCCTTTCATTCTTTCACCTTTCGCACCTGCTCGGGAACTCCCCGTACTCTTCGAACGTGTAGTTCAAAAAGTCATTCATCGGTTTGCCCGCTGCGGCGATCTCGGTGATACGGTCGATAAAATCAGGTGCGCTCACCTCTTTGTCCGTCAGCGGTGTGCTGAACGTGTACGTCTTATGCTTCAACCAATCGGCATGCACGAAGTTCGGATCAAAACCTGCCGGCACTTTCTTCAAAGCACCCCACATGTAGTCAAAGTCCTGCCCGAAATACTTCTGCCACCTCGGCGCGGCCATGATTGCCTCTACCTCCTCGTAGTTGGCTTCTATCTCCTTCCGCAATGCGTCTAACAACTCTTTTCCCGGATCCCATATACCTCCGGCGAACATGCACTGACCGGGTTGGATATGTACGTAATAACCGCCGCGCATCGATTTCTTACCCCATGTCTTCGGCTTACCCGGCACTCCTGCCGCAGGAAAGACACCGAACCACTCTTTATACGGACGCTTGTCATGCGAAAAGCGCACGTCGCGGTAGATACGCCAGATACAGTCTTTGGGTTGCAACACCGCCAGACTCGGATCCAACTCAGACAGACGCTTGATATACTCCGCACTGAATTCCACGAAACGGGCATGGCACTCCTGGTACCAGGCTTTGTTTTCGGTAAACCACTCGCGGTTGTTATTCACCGCCAACTCCTTCAAAAATCGTAGTATCTCCTTCATCCTCAAATTATAGTATATCTCTTAGCGCAGCATGCAAGCCCTTTCACCCGTTCAACTTTACCATGCATCGTTCCAACGATGCCATCCAATGCGGTATCTCCACGCCGAATGTCTTCTTGAACTTCGACTTGTCCAGCACGCTGTAATGCGGGCGCGGAGTCTTGTACGGATATTCTTCCGATAGTATCGGCCGAACATGACAACTCTCGATACCCGCCATCTCATGAATGGCTATCGTGAAATCATACCAGGAACAAACACCCTCGTTCGTGAAATGATAGATACCCGGGTGCCATACGGGCGACTCGATCACCGTGAAGATGGCCCATGCCAAGTCCGCCGCGTAGGTCGGTGTACCGATCTGGTCAAACACTACTCCCAACTGCTCTTTCTCACGACCTAACTTGATCATCGTCTTCACGAAGTTATTGCCGAAAGACGAGTACAACCATGCCGTGCGTAATATCACCGCTTCCGGACAAGCCGCCAAAAGACGTTTCTCGCCTTCATACTTAGTCCGGCCGTAAGCCGTGCGCGGAGCTACAGGGTCGGTCTCGCGGCAAGGAACATGCTCGTCACCCGCAAAGACATAATCGGTGCTCACATGGATGACTTTCACTCCCTGATTGCCTAACACGCCTAAGGCGTCCGCATTGATCTTCATCGCCGTCGCCTCGTCCTCTTCCGCCTTGTCAACATTCGTGTACGCCGCGCAGTTGACAATCAGGTCGATGCCGTGCGCCTCAATGAAAGCACGCACTGCCGCCGCGTCGGTGATATCCAGCACTTGGGTGTCAGCTGACTCGATCACGTCCGTGAAGCAATACCGATGTCTCGGGTGCTCCTTACTCAGCACTCGCATCTCATTGCCCAACTGGCCATTACTCCCTGTTACTAAGATATTCATTTTATTACGATATAACGATATTACGTAATTACGATATTTCAAAATGGCGAATCAAATTCTGCCATTTTAGGATGTCTTTTGTCCTTCTCGCTGATAATGCGCAACTCTGCCGGTATTTGCCAATCAATCGCCAGGTCCGGATCGCTCAGCAATAGGCCGCCGTCCGCTTCCGGATGATAGAGGTTGTCGCATTTATACGTGAAGATAGCCTGGTTGCTCAGCACCGAGAATCCGTGCGCAAAACCGCGCGGAATGAAGAACTGCCGTTTGTTCTCTTCGCTCAACTCCACGCTGTACCACTGTCCGAAAGTGGGACTGCCTTTTCGTAAATCTACGGCAACATCCAATACGCGCCCTACTGTGCAGCACACTAATTTCGCCTGGCTGTAAGGGGGGAGTTGAAAATGCAGACCGCGCACTACACCATACGTGGAGCAGGACTGGTTGTCCTGAACGAAATGGGCATCGATACCGGCCTCAAGATAACGCTGCTCGTTGTACGTCTCCACAAAATATCCGCGCGCATCGCGAAAAACCTGGGGCTCCAGAATCAGTAATCCCTCAATAGGTGTTTTGATGATCTTCATAGTGTAAATTTAAAAAAGCGGACAAATGTACTGCTTTTTTTTGATATATGCAAGTATTTGTATATTTTTATACAAAAAAGTCCCGCAAATACAGTGATCTGCGGGACTTTCTTTCTGAAATAAATGCTTATCGGATCTCTTGTCCGGTTAACGTAAACACGCTATCTCCGCGGCGAATCAGAAGTTGGCCATTAAGGAGATATTTCGTTTCGGAATGACCGGAAACATCGGTGTCTTCTATTCCTGCCGGCTTCGCTTCGGGATTGTCCGGAATGATGGGCGGCGTGGGGATGATTTCATTACCTCCGCCTTTGACATCGTCTCCCGGGTAACCCGTCGTCGCAAAGTCTCCGAAATAGACATGTATAGGTTTCTGCTCTTCGTCCAATGCACATAGTACATAGTTGTAACGCGAGGCCTTTTCAAGGCCTGTGACCAGGAAACTCAGCGTAAACGGCAGGCTGCTTTCCGATTGACTTGACGGTGCTTTTCTGCCCGGCATAGAGAAAGCAATTCCGAGAAGCTGCCCCGTTGGACCCAGAGTTAACTTGCAGAACACCGCGCCGTCCTTATAGATATCTATCTGATAACTGTGCGCCGCGCTGTCCGTCGGCCATGTGAATGTGGCGGTCGTCTGTCCCGGATCGACCGTCACTGTTTTCTGTATCATAGCCGAGTCGGGTACATCGCTCATGCGGAACCTGCCCCAATAGGGGTGCTCGCTGTACAACTTGCGGCTGTCCGGTAATACACTCAGCCATGCACTGTCCGGGATATCCGCCAGTGTTCCTTCGCTTACCGCCGGAGGGGTAGCTGCCCATACTACGATATGCGTGACGGCGCTGTCACCCTTGAAGGCATTATCTCCGATGAGAACGACGTTTTTACCGATACTCAACTCCTTGAGACCGCTCCAGTTCTCAAACGCATTCGTGCCGATGGAGATTACCTTGTCGGGAATAACGAGGCTGTCCTGCAACTTAATCCCCGAAAAAGCACTACCGCCAATCATCGTCAGTTCGGTCGGCAACACGACCGAGTCTAAGTTTGAGCATCCTGCGAAAGCATTATCCCCGATCGTGGTGATACCCTCAGGCATCTCTACCCGCGTCAGCGCTGAACATCCGCTGAAGGTGGAAGAATTGATGGCTTTCACTTTCTCCGGAATGGTGATATGCTTGATTTTCGTGCAGCCCTTGAAGGCCTCCTGGTGAATAGCCGTCAGCGTGGAGGGCAGGAGTACCGTGTCCAGTTGGTTGTTTCCCGAGAAAGCACCCGCGCCGATATATTGGCACCCTTCCGGCAGTTCCACTTTCTTCATCCGTACCTGCTGGCACAGCTTGGCGGGCACAAACTCCACATCCGGGCCGAAGATAAAATCGCCCCTCCAGTAGCAGTAGTTATTATAAAACACGGACGAAGAAGCCGGCGGGTTTTTGGCGTTCCAGACAATCACAGGGCTATTGTGGAGACACCACGAGATCTGTTTGCTGGACCGGAATGTGACCGGGAAGAACAACGTGTCCCTAAGCGGAATAGTGGCTACATCGTTCGGATCGTAAGCTTCAGGGCTGCCGTCAAAAATGCTGCCGTCGATCACCTCCAGACAATCCGACCAGCGGACAGAATTTAAGCGATAGCAGTTCTGGAAGGCCATCTGACCGATATACTTGACCCCTTTGCCCAAATCGCACTTCACCATCGTCGTACAATTACTAAAAGCGAATTGTTCAACCGTATCTACCGAGTTAGGCAACTTGACCTCTTTCAGCTTGTAGCATTTCTCAAACATATACTCAGGTATCTTCGTCACGCCTTCCGGTATCTCGCATTCCGTCAGGTTCCACCAGTCGCGGAATATCGCACCGCTGAACCCCGTCAACCCTTCCGGCAACGAAATCGTCTTGGCGGAATTGTACGGATAGTACGTCTTGTAATCCGTGGACCACGACGAAGCCTGCAGCACCTGTTTGTTCCACCAGAGGCTGTCCACTGTGTTCTTCAACTCGCCGTACCCCTCAATGGTCATGTGAGCCGTTTCCGTGTCATAACTCCACGTCAGATGTTCCCCGCACACACCCTCATACACGGTTGCACGGCTCATTCCGGCTATAAACACCAGACATACAATCAATAATAAGTACTGCCTTTTCATAAGTGTATATATTTAATTCGTTTTTCGCGATCCGTAATTCTTATTGGGCGATTTTATTCCCTCGTACATCGTACATCCGTCCTTCGTAAATCAGATAAATCTGTCCGTCGCGGATGATTTTCGTACAGGGTACATGGTCACTTTGTATATTTTCCATTCCTGTCGGTGTTGGATTGCCGAGCGTCTTGAACGAACCGGAAGTGGAATAAAGCTCGGTTTCATCGGCATCGGAAGCCGTGAGAGTGAACCAGTAATCGGTGTTTTCATCCAAGCCGTTGTACCGGAAAGAGAAAGAGTCGCTTTCCTTCTCTTGCGGCAGACGCGCAGGGGCATGTTTAGAGAAGTTGATCTCAACGAGCTGGCCCATGGTATTGAATGTCAGCGTACAAATCTTCTCCGTCCGCTCCTCGTTCGCCCAGATGATGAGAGTATAGTAAGTGGCACCTTCCACGGCCGGCCATGTGAACTGCACGCTGTGCTCATCTGGTTCTGTGGTCACTTCCTGATTCTGCTCATCTTGCTCCATCAAAGTATTGTCCACTTGGATGTTAAAGCCCCTCCAGATGCTGTTGGCACGGTAGATTTCCGCCAGCGAATCACAGGGCACCAAAAGGACTGTTTGCGCTTGATTGAGCAGATTGAAAGGATTGCCCTGCGTCGCAGGAACCGACATCATCGGCGCTACGATCGTATCAAGCAGCGGGGTGTCATCGTTCCCCAAGTAATAGCCGCCGAACAACTCGTTCTCAATTTGACTCAATCCTTTCGGCAATACCAGTTTACGAAGATTCACCGCTCTGAGCGAAGAAGAACGCAAGGTGTTTACTTCTTCCGGTAGCACGAACTCCTCTCCGTCATGCTTGCACGGATAGAGCGCCAACGCCGTCGTGTCTGCCGAATAGAGCACCCCGTCTATCGCGCGGAAATGCGCGTTGGCTTTCGGCATCCGGATGTACCATAGTGCGGGACATTTATGGAAAGCATAAGCGCCTATCTCTCTGAGATTGTCGCCTATCTCAATGATTTCCAGGTTATTGCAGATTCGGAATTGTCCTTTACCGATCATGTGACTGTTGATGACCGCCTTCTTGAGTTTCGGACTGTCGGCAAATACCTGTTCACCCATCTGTTTAAGCGAGGAAGGTATCGTTACCTGCTCCATGGAATAAGAGCGGTAGAATGCCTCGTCGCCTATTTCTTCCACCGTTTCAGGTATGACATAATGTCTGTTGCTGTCATACTTCCCAAGGCTGTTGGCCTCGAAAGCGTATTCGCCGATAGAGCGCACGTTGGTCATGGTCAGATCAACTGCGGAAACAGAGAAAGCACTGGCAGCAACATGCACGACACTTTCCGGCAAAGTGTAAGCGGCATTTATTGCCGCCGGACAACATATTACGGTATCCATGTTGATACTCATAAGCATGTTGTTCCATGTAGTGTAGTGCGTGTTGCCTTCCGCAACGGAGATTTTCCGTAATGATCCACCAAAAATTGCCCCGGGAGTAACATATTCCAACGAAGCCGGTAGATGGAGCGTTTTAATAACAGCATTGAGACTGAACATCAGTCCGTAGTGTTCAATACGCTTCACGCCTTCCGGGATGGTAAGGCTCGTAATTTTTGTACAGCCGTAGAATGCACTCTTGTAAATCACCTGAATGCCCGCAGGTATCGTGTAGGCACCTTGGTAACTATCCGGCATCAACACAAACAGGCTGTCGTTGTAAATGGGATCTTGAAGTGCAGGTAGGTTATAGAAAGACCACGAGGTCAGCGACTTCACCGAATTAGCAAGGTGTACGCGTTGCAAATTGGGCATCTGTTCAAATGAACGTTGCTCAATATACGTCACGCCTTCCGGCACGCGGAACTCAATGAGTCCTGCCTTCAAGAACGCCTCAAAAGGAATCTCTGTAATCGTACTGTCCGGAATGATACAGGAGGTAAGCATCGTGCATCTAAGAAATGCATTTTTGCCTAAATTACGCAGGGTTTGTGGCAAGACAATAGATGTCAGTTGATTGCAATCGGCAAAAGCATCGTCTGCCATACTCGTAACCGCGTAATTCGAGCCCTCGTACGTCACTGTGTCAGTAATAACGATGTCACCAACGGCGGTACTACTACTCTGTACCGCTATTTGTGCCGTCATGGCTGTGTTGTCCAGCGTATAATAAACGCTGTCAACAAAAACCTTTTGCGCGTAGGCGCACGTTCCTTTTAATACTAACGCTGCGAAAAGCAGAACGAAAAACGTGATTTTTCCCTTAGCCGCAAGGGCACGATTTAGTAAAAACTTTTTCATGCGATTTTAAGTTTTAAAATTCGATGCAAAATTACTGCTTTTCTTCGACATGCACAAATTTGTCAGTTGTACGAGGAATTTTTGGCGGATTTGTAACTTCTTGAATATCAGGTGGTTGCAAATCTTGATTTTCAAAATAGTTGTACGCTCTCCGAAGAGGACTTGCGAACTCCCTCAAACGGGGACGAAAATCTATCGGTTCGAAGCTGATTTCCTCTATTTCGACCTCTTTTTCATTCGCTTTTTGTGCCTCCTCTTTTAACTGCCGATAAATAGCTACATACGTATATTGATAGAACCGCGAATAGGCCTTGAAACCTTCCTCCGGCTTGCCGCCGCACTTGAACACACGGAAATAATGCTGAAAGAACCGAATCCGCCATTCCAATCCCTCCGGGCTGTAATCCTTCTCCAACGCGTGAGCACGACGCTGAGCCGCCTTGATCATCTCACGGTTCGCCACACATGCCTCTGACCATTTCTTCGGAAAATGATACGTATATAACTCAAATAATCCGTCTCTAAATCGTGCCGGACGAACCACTATACGCTTCTTATATTTCTGACCCTCTTTCTCCAAATCCATAGCACCCCAAATCATGTCTATTCCAAGGTCTGCACGGAAATACTTCACACCCCGGGCATGAGGCGTGGAACCCGCAGGAAGAGACTCAAAAACAAATCCGCATCCCTTCATCCTGTCCATAATCCGACTTTTTAAATACTTTTCCATCTTTCTCTTCTCGCGCATCATTGCGCGAGCTCTTTCACTCTTTCACTCTTTCATTCTTTCATTCTTTCACTCTTTCATTCTTTCATTCTTTCACTCTTTCATTCTTTCACTCTTTCATTCT
>CAMHOY010000005.1 GCA_946186915.1 uncultured Bacteroidales bacterium
AACCTCTTCGGCAAGACCGACGGCACGAGTGTCGGCGGCGGAGATACCAAAGGCGAGGGACAGAAAGGCAACCCTGTCGGACACGGGACCAGCGGTACCGGTTCATGGAAACTGGACGGCCGAGGTATCAAAGGTACGTTGCCTGCGCCGGCTAATAACTTCCTGCAGGAAGGAAAAGTAGTGGTACAGATACGCGTGAACGCTGCCGGACAAGTGGTCAACGCTACGATAACAGGCGGCGACGTATCAGACAAACAGACACAACAACTCGCACTCGATGCCGCCAAAAGGGCGAAGTTCACCGAGGGCGACAGAGATCAGATCGGAACAATCACCTATATATTTAAGTTAAACTAGTATGAACTATCTGTTTTTAGACAATGGTTTCGAGGAAATCGAAGCAATCACAACAATTGACTTACTCCGCCGCGCGAACATCGCGGTGACGACTGTCTCTATTACCGGTAATCCGATGGTGCTTGGCGCGCATAACATCGCTGTCGAGGCAGACGGACTCATCGAGCGTATTGACTTCTCGGACGCAGAGATGTTAATCCTTCCCGGTGGACAAACGAAGTTAGGCGACTGTTCCGCATTGTGCGAGTTATTGATAGACCACAACAAAGCCGACAAACTGATAGCGGCCATCTGTGCTGCACCGGCGGTACTTGGCAAACTCGGCATACTGAAAGGCAAACAAGCTACCTGCTATCCAGGTTTCCAGGACGCCTTAGGAGAGAGCTACGTGGGGGGACTGGTAGTGGAATCAAAGAATATCATCACGGCGAAAGGTCCCGGACTGAGTTCCGACTTCGCCTTCTGTATCATCGAGCGTTTAGTCGGCAGCGAAGCGGCTGATGCGGTCTATGATGCTGCTCAATACTGATGTGTCGTCATTGACGATGGTAAGAATCTTTCCCTGCGGTACTTCGGTGCTCGCAGGGATTTCTTTTTGCGCGCGTATGCGTGCACGTACCTTATTTATATTTTCAGGGGTCGCCTCGTTATGATAGTCCCGCGCGATAGTGCGCGCTATGCGGGTCTCTTCCGGAGCAGTCACCACAACAATCTTGTCGCAGAGTTCGTCAAGTCCCGACTCGAATAATATCGCCGACTCGACGAATAAAGGTGAAAGGTGAGAGGTGAAAGGTGAAAGGATATCCGCTCTGACAGCAGGATGCACTATCTTATTCAGCTCCTCCAGTAGCTGCGGCTCTGTAAAGACGCGCTGTGCAACATAAGCGGTGTTATACTTACCGTCTATAAATGCCTCTTCGCCTAAGAGCTTGATGATTGCTTTCTGTACCTTTTTATTCTGCGCGATGATGCGTTTGGCTTCCCGATCGCAGTCATAGATAGAGAACCCGCGCTGTGCGAGTGCCGCGGCGATGAAACTCTTACCGCTTCCTATTCCTCCTGTGAGACCAATGACGCGCTGCATAGATAACTTACTCCGGTTCTAAAACGGTTAGAATTGGAAATAAATAAAAGGTTGCATCTCGGCGGAGACAAACTGGTAGATGATGACGATGGCAATGCACACAACGAGCACCATCAGCCATAACGGCATGGCGGAGAACGCCAATCGGTAGCGGCGTTTCCAATTGGTGGGCAACCAATGAATGACCATTCCGGCGACAAACATCGCTACCACCCAGCGGTATTCCCATAGGAAAGGAACAATGACGGCATTGGTCCACGCCCCGCCGATTTGGTTCACCATATTCTTTGCCGTCTCCCACGCGACCTCGTTGGCAGTTGCAGGATCGAGGTTACTGCTCGAACGGAAGAACAGACGCGTGAATGTGATGAACGTAAAGGTCTGCAACACAGCCCAGGCTGTACCTAATGCCTTCGTGAACTTCGTCTCCGCCCCTTCGCATAGGAAATAGATGTATCTTACGGCGGTGACCACCCAGATAATAGCCGCCCACACTGCGAAGAGTCGCCATGCGGGAAGGTTCGTCAGATAGTCTGCGATACAAAGACCGCCCGTAAGCAGCGTCATGGCCGTAAAACGGATGTGCCAGTTCATCTCCCGCCATATTTTCTCCACAATCATTCCTATACCGTTGATACCACCCCAGATGATGAAGTTCCAACTCGCGCCGTGCCATAAACCGCCGAGTACCTGCGTGATGAACGAGTTGAGGTTGGCGTAAAGCAACTTGCGCTGATGGCTGATGACGGATGGCTGACGGCTGATCTGTATTTTATTCCAAATAGCCACGCCGACAATGAAGACGCCGAAAGGCACCAGTATCCACCACCAACCTGTGAGAGCAGCGGACACGAGGGCGATGAGGGTCCACCAGAAATAGGTCCCGAAACCGATCTTCCTGTTGCCGCCTAACGGGATATACAGGTAGGTCTTGAGCCACCTGCCTAAAGACATATGCCAACGACGCCAGAACTCCTGAGGACTTTGCGACTTATACGGCGAGTTGAAGTTCATCGGCAGGTAGAATCCCATGAGCATCGCTACGCCGATGGCTATATCCGTGTAACCGGAGAAATCCGCATAGACCTGCAGCGAGTAAGCAAAGAGCGCAAAGAGATTCTCGAAACCTGAGAACAACAACGGGTTGTCGAACACGCGGTCGATGAGGTTCACCGCCAAGTAATCCGACATGATGATCTTCTTCGCCAAACCGTTGAGAATCCAGAAAACAGCAATGCCGAAGACTCTACGGCTGAGTCGGAAGGGTTTGTATAACTGCGGTACGAACTCTTCTGCTCGCACGATAGGACCTGCCACGAGTTGCGGGAAGAACGATACGTAGAATCCGAAGTCCAGGATGTTCTTCACGGGTTGTATCCGTCCGCGGAACACATCGGCCGTGTATGAGATGACCTGGAAGATATAGAACGAGATACCTACCGGCAGCACAATCGTGTCCACACTAAACCGCCCTGCCTCGGAAAAACCATTCCCTATATACGCGAAGATGTCAAATACCCGGAAACCCGTGCCGAACAAGTCGTTGATCATGTTCGTGAAGAAATAGGCGTACTTGAAATAAGCCAACAAACCTAAATCGATGGCTACAGACAGACACAGCCAGAATTTCTTTTTGGACTTATACGCCTGCGCGGCAATGAGCCATTCCGAGAGGGTGATAAAGGCAAGGAGTAAGAGAAACAATCCACTCGTCTTATAGTAAAAGAACCAACTGACAAATAGCAGATATACATTACGGAGATGCAATCTCTGATTGCTGACAGCTGACGACTTACTGCTCATTATCAATGCAAACAGCGCATAGACTAACGCGAAGAACGCCCAGAAATAGAACTGGGTAAAGAGCAACGGACTCTCCGCGTCAAATCCTAATATGTTATGCAAGAAGTCCATCAATCCATCATTCCCTCCAAAATCCATTCAGCGACAGCTTTGCCGGCTTTACGAGCACCGGCACGGGTAAAATGTACACCGTCCGATCCTGCCAACCCTACTTCTTGCCAACGCATCATACTTCCTCTGCCGCCCATCCAGGAATACAGACTGAAATAGGCAATGTGCTCTTCGTTGGCCATCTTACGTAACAAACGGTCCATGTACGGTACCATAGGGTAGGTCTGCCATTCTCCGTCTGTCTGTGTAAGCATGTCGCTGGGACCGATAAAGAGTATCGACGCCTCCGGAGCGCACTCGCGGAGGTACTGAATTTGTTCGCGCAGGCCTTTGACAATCGCAGAGATAGTACCCGGGTTCTTGTTCGATGGGATAGCGTTGCCGCCGAACTGCATGATGATGAGTCGCACGTTCTCGCGCTGGTAGAAGGAGCTTAACTGATTGCGGTCCATCTTCGTGAACACGAGTCCGAGACATCCGCGCATGGGGATGTTATCCACGATGACACCTGTGGCGCTTTCTTGGGAGAGCGCATAGACATCCCCGCGACCGCTCAGTTGCACGGTGTCGCCACTGAGCATATAATGAACGGCGGTGTCGGCAAAGATCTTCCATCGCGAATAACGCGGCTCCTTGGCCTGCGGCGTACAGATTGCCATGAGAGTTTCGCTGCCCTTCACCAGACTGTCGTTCATAACCGCCATCTGTCCTAAGGGACCGTATAGTCCGTCTTCCCGTTGGTCGCGTTTGAATCCGTAAACGAAATAACGGCGCGGACCTTGTGCCGGCGTGATGAAACGCCCGCCCATTCGTAACTGCTGTTTGACGGTGAGTGAAGGGATCGTTTGCACAAGAGGCATCAACCCCACACCCGCTCCACCATAACGTGCTTGTAGCGCTTCGCGTATCTGCTGCGTCATGCGGTCCTCCTCTATCTGACTGTCACCGTAATGCAATACACGTACAACCCGCTCGCTGCTCTCAGCTAAAGACGCGTAAAATGGTTGCAGAAAAATCCTGCTGTCTGTCGTCGAATCCACAACAACATGTGGAATAACGGGGGTGGGGACGGAAGGTGTTGTATCCGCCAACAGACTATCCGGCACAACCGGAAACTCTTCTAACACCTCTAAACTGTCTGAATGCTGAATACTGACATCGGACCACTCTCCGAACACTTCCGCCATACTCGGCCATCTTAATTCTTGTTCACCCCATACAACACGATCCGGTAGCACTACACAAAGTACCCCCAGACACGCCATCACACAGACTATAAATATCAAAACTTTATACGGCCGCATTCCTTTCTCCTTTTACCTTCCTCGTCTTTCCTTTCTTGCGCATAATTGCGCGAGTCCTTTCACCTTTCACTTTTCACTTTTTCCACAATGCTCTACTGAAGAGTAATAGAACCGTGAATATTTCCAAACGTCCGATGAGCATGACAAGTGTTGCAGTCCATTTAGCCACTACAGGATAGTCGGCATAAGTACCCGAAGGGCCGAATTGACCGATAGAAACACCTACGTTTCCTATGGCTGATACAGCGGTTCCTATAGCTTCGTCAAAGGCTACTCCTGAGGCACAAAAGACCAGTACTGCCAATACGATGATAACAATATAGAAGAACATGAACGCCATGACGTTACTCGTCGTCTGTTCGCGTAAGGTCTGGCCGTTGAAGCGTACCGGAATGACAGCATTCGGATGGATACGTCGTTTGAGTTCCGCAAATGCCGACTTGGCAAAGATAGCAATACGCACCCATTTGATACCTCCGGCCGTCGAACCGGATGAAGCACCGGTAAACATCATAAAGAATACAAATACCCATAGCAGTGGAGGCCACGTCATGTAGTCACTTGCGGCAAAACCGGTACTGGTCATGGCCGAGCAGACCATAAAGAACCCTTTGCGAAGGGCGCGTTCGGTGGTAGCGAAGAAATTCTCCATCTCCACCAGTTTACTAACATCGTGCTCGATACCATAGTGGATAAACAGTCCCGTTGAGAGTAAGAGTGTTGCAACAGCTATAGCGCAGGTGTACCATCGTGTCTCTTCATCGCGGAACAGGCGTTGGCCTTTACCGCGGAAGAGGTAAATCAATTGAGTGAAATTCAATCCGGACAGGAACATGAATACCGCCGTCGTCCATTGTATAGCGGCATTGTCACTGATCATGCTGTCGTTTCGCGTTGAGAAACCACCGGTAGAAATAGTACTAAGGGAGTGACAAATGGAGTCGAATATCGTCATGCCTTCCAGATTCAGCAGGGCTGTCTGTATGATGGTCAGCGCAATATATGTCAGCCACATGTGTTTGGCAGTGTCAGCGATGCGAGGACTGAGTTTCTCGTAACTCACGCCCGTCACTTCGGCGCTATAAAGCTGCATGCCTCCCAAACCGAACATAGGTAATATCGCAACGCTGAGCACGATAATACCCATACCTCCTATCCATTGCATCAACGCACGCCATAAGAGTATGGAATGGGTCATAGCTGTTACATCTCGTATAACGGTCGCTCCGGTGGTGGTGAAGCCTGCCATAGTTTCAAACCATGCATTAACCAGTTCCGGTAAGGCGCCGCTTAACCAGAAAGGAAGCATACCGAATAGTGAATACACGATCCAAACGGTCGCTACGATGACGTATCCTTCGCGTTCTCCTACGCGCTTTTCGGCTCTGCGGCCGGCAAGGAGCATCCACCAACTGCTCATCCAGGTGATGATGCTGGATATTAGCCATGCGCCCAAATCAGCCTCGTGGTACCACCACGCCGCAAAAGTCGGAATGAGCAGGAACAGCGCTTCGAGCGTCGTCAGGATGCCCATGGTCTTGAAGACCAAACGCCAGTTGAAGGTTCGTGTCATTTGAAGAAACGCTCTAAGGTTCGTATTACGTGACTCTTACAGAAGACTACCACTAAATCGCCGGCTATCACTTGGGTGTCGCCGTTCACGAGAATACCCTCGCCGGCACGCACGATACCACCGATATTCGCCTCTTCCGGTAAGTGAAGATGTTTTACCTGATGACGGGTGATAGTACTGCCTTCTTTGGCATAGAACTCCACAATCTCTGCGTCTGCGCTCGTTAGGTTATGCACACCGCGTACACTCGCATCAAGGAGCATTTGGTAGATATAACTCGCGGCGATGGTCTTCTTGTTGAGCACCGTGCCGATATCCAGACCTTCGGCCATAGGGATGTAATCGAGATTCTCCACTTCGGCGATGGTCTTGCGCACACCGAAACGTTTGGCGGCCAGACAGGCAAAGATATTTGCTTCGCTACTGTCCGTCACGGCTACGAAAGCGTCCGCATCCTGGATACCCTCCTCTTTGAGGATATCCATGTCCGAACCGTCCGCATTGATAATCAGCGCATTCGGCACTTTCTCGCTCAGAAGATTGCATAACTCGCGATCTTTCTCGATGATCTTGATATTCATCTCATCCGTTAGTTCTGTTGCGGCTTTGCGGGTGATGCGGTCGCCGCCGAAGAAGATGACATTCTTGATCTCGCGTTTAGACTTACCGAGTTCTTCGCGCATAAACTCCATGTTCTCTTTCGGACAAACACAGAAAACCATATCGTTTTCCATGACCTTATCCTGTCCGCGCGGGATAATGGTCTCCTGTTCGCGCTTGATGGCTACGATGCGGTATTTGCCGTGGTTATATACGCCGGAGGAAAATTCCTGCCCGATAATCGATGCGCCCGCACGAACCTTGACGATGCATAGTTCCAATGCGCCCTGACAGAGTTGTAGATGGTAACGCATCCAGTTCGTGCGAAGACTTGACTCGATCTCATTGGCCGCCAGCACCTCAGGATAGATGAGGTGGTTTAGACCCATGTTCTCGAAGAATTTCTTGTTCTCCGGCAACAGGTACTCGTAGTTATCGATTCGCGCCAGGGTGCGTTTGGCACCCAGACTGTTGGCTATCAGACATGCTGTCATGTTCTCCGTCTCATGAGGAGTGACGGAGATGAATAGGTCGCAGTCTTTGACTCCAATCTCCCGTTGGTCATGGATAGAAGTGGGATTACCCACTTTGGTGAGCATATCGTAGTTGGCACTCAGGTCGCCTAACCGCTCCTGACTCTCGTCGAGCAGACTGATTTCCATATCTTCGCGACTCAACAGCTTGGCTAAGTGTGTTCCTACTTCGCCTGCGCCAGCGATAACAATTCGCATAATAAACCCTCCTTGTCTAATTTAAGCATATGATAAAGCTCTTTGGTAGAGCCGTGTTCTACAAACTGGTCGCGTACACCAAGACGGATTACGCGCGGGGTGTACCCATGGTCGGCCATCCATTCCATTACCGCACTGCCGAGACCGCCGGCAATCATGCCGTCTTCAGCGGTGACAATAGTCTTGAATCGCTTACCTACCTCATGTAATATCTCGTCATCCAGCGGCTTTAACCACCGCATGTCGTAATGCGCAATTTTGAATGTTGACTTTTGAATTTTTAATTCTTCAATGGCTTCGCTCATAGGATTGCCGATAGCGCCGATAGTCAACACCGCAATATCCTCTCCGTCCCGCAACTTCACACCCTTTCCGTACTGTAATTCGGTCTGTCCTCCCTCCCTTGAGGAGGGGAGGGTCGGGGAGGGGTTTGGCGTTCTCCCTCTCGGATACCTGATCGCCACCGGTCCGTCCAATGTCTCCGCGAGGGTCAGCATCTGCCGTAGTTCCTCGCCTGTGCGCGGAGCGCAGATCTGCATGTTCGGTATAGGACGAAGGTACGCAAGGTCGAGCAGTCCGTGGTGCGTGGCACCGTCGTTGCCCACGATGCCTGCACGGTCGACACATAGTACAACGTGCAGGTTCTGCAACGCCACGTCATGAACGATGTTGTCGTACGCGCGCTGCAAGAAGGTGGAGTAGATGTTGCAGTAAGGCAGCATGCCTGCTCTCGCCAAACCCGCACTGAATGTCACAGCGTGCCCTTCGGCAATGCCGACATCATACACGCGGTCCGGCAACTCTTTCTGCATGATACTCATCGAGCAACCCGACGGCATGGCGGGCGTGATACCCACAATCTTATCGTTCTTTTTGGCTAACTCCAACAAAGTTTCACCGAACACCTCCTGCCATAGCGGCGGAACGGGATCTCCCTCCCTTGAGGGGAGGGTCGGGGAGAGGTTTCTTTCCCCCGTGGCAACATTAAACTCTCCGGGCGCATGCCAAACAGTCTGGTCGTTTTCTGCGGGCGCATAACCTTTGCCTTTCTTCGTGATGATGTGCAGCACCTTGGGCCCCCTGTGGTTCTTAATCTCACTCAGGATGCGAACCAATCCCTCTACGTCATGCCCGTCCGTAGGACCGAAATAACGGATGTTCAGACCCGTGAAGATATTACTCTTTTGTTTGCTCAGTGCCGCTTTCCAGTTGTTGTTGCGACGTAAGATACGCTTGCGTTTCTCATCGTTTATCAGGTGTAACTTTACAGCCAATTGGTAGAAACGCCATCGCCATTTGTTGTAGGTCGCACTCGTCGTCAAGTCCACGAGGTATTGGGTGAAACCGCCTTTCAGCGGATCAATGGCCATGTGGTTGTCATTCAGCACAATGAGCAGATTGTTCTTGTCCATTGAGGTGTTGTTCAGACCCTCGAAAGCCAATCCGCCCGTCATGGCGCCGTCCCCAATAATCGCAACAACGTTGCGAGTTAATCCTTCATTTGTATTTTTTAATTTTTCATTGGCTACATCTATGCCAAGAGCGGCAGAGATGGAATTGGAGGCATGTCCCGCGATAAACGCATCGTATTCGCTCTCCGCGGGGTTCGTGAAGGGCGATAGACCTTTGAATTGCCGGTTGGTATGAAAGCGGTCACGACGACCGGTAAGGATCTTGTGTGCGTAGGCCTGATGACCTACGTCCCATACTAACTTGTCATTGGGCGTATCGAAGACATAATGCAAGGCTACCGTCAGTTCGATAGCACCCAAAGATGATGCCAAATGGCCGGGGTTCTTACTCAACGCTTCGATGATAAACTGCCTCAACTCCGCACACACGGCAGGCAATTCCTCTATCTTCAACTGCTTCAAATCCGCCGGTGAATCGATTTTATTGATATATTGATATTCCATGATTTACGCGTACGCGCACAGATATGCAAAATAAATTCGGCTGCAAAAGTACAACAAATAATTGATATTTGCAAATTTATTTGCATATATCAGTAAAAATTCGTACCTTTGCAGGCAAAATTTGAAGACTATGGATGCTATTGTTGATTCTTTTTTGCAGACGGATTGGTTGTTGCTGTTGACGAAAATCATTCTGGCTACCGCGTTGGGTTATCTCATCGGATTGGAGCGTGAGTTGCACGGAAAGATGGTGGGGACGCGAACGGTGTCGCTTATCGCTATTGGCGGTACCCTTTACGTACTTATGTCGCCTTCTATCTTCGGTGGTGACAATAGCCGCATCATCGCGCAGGTTGTTTCAGGTATCGGCTTTCTCGGTGCCGGCATCATCTTTAAAGATGGAGACACAGTCAAAGGACTGACCACCGCAGCTACGGTGTGGTGCGCCGCCGCGATAGGTTGTCTGTGCGGGTACGGTATGTTCGTTGAAGCAATACTTGGAACAATCGCTATCATGACCGTGAACCTATTCTTTAAGCACATCCGCAGTGAACATGCCGAACACAACGATCATCCCGAACACAAATGAACGCGCGAATTGACATGCATCATCCCGTGACGGTGTGCAAAGCGTCCGCCGGTACGGGTAAAACCTTCACCCTCGCCGCCTATTATATAGGCCTGCTGATGAGTGGTGAAGACTATCATTCTATCCTTGCTATCACCTTTACCAATAAGGCTACGTCGGAGATGAGCGAGCGTATCTTGAAGAATCTGTACGAGATTTGGCAGGGGACAGCGGACGCCAATTTCATCGACTCCGTGCGCTCTTTCATGTTCCGAAACCGCGACAAGGATGCGTCATGGATGCAGTCCCGCGCTGAATGGTGCTTCAAGCAGATGTTGATCGATTTCGACAACGTGAAGATACAGACCATCGACTCGTTTCTGCAAACCCTTCTCAGCGGCCTCGCTGGCATGTTGCACCAGAGTGCGGGAATGAACACCGAACTGGATGTCGATCATGTGATCAGCGAAGCAGTGGACCAGTTGCTGACAACCGAAATGACCGAGCAGGATCTTGTTATCATGCGGGATTTTCTGTACGTGCGTCTCGAGCAGGAAGGAACGGTGTATATCAAGAAGAGTCTGGTTGCTTTGGCGAAAGAGTTGTACAATGAATCGGTGCAGATGTTAGAATCACGCGGTGAGATTATCTTCGATGCACAGCAGATCACGCAGCGCCGCGAACGCTTGGCCGCTAAACGGGAGACATCGCCGGAGATTATCCGGCTGCGCGAAGAGTTAGAGGCTCGCTGGAGAGAATTGAACGCGGAGCCGCTGGATAAATCGTACGGAGGACATGCCGTCAATGCCATCAACGATGCATTGACGCAAATACGTACGAGTCTCGATAAACCTGGGGACCTTAAAAAAGAGTTTTGTTTCCGCGGTCTGTCGGAAGGTTATTATAAGAATGCCGTCAACCGGGATGGCCGCTGGGCCAAAGTGCCCCCATATGTCGCGGATATGGCAGTAGCCATGACCGATGCCGCACATCGTTGCAGGGCTTTCTATGACACGATAGACTTGTCAGTCGCACTCAGTTACGAGACACAATTGATGACCTCCCTGCAACGCATCATCCAGCGGAACCTGAACGAAGCCAATAGTGCCCTCCTCAGCCGGACTGCAAGCATCTTGGATAGTGCCCTTAGAGAAGGGGACGCGGATTTCATCCTCGAGAAAGCAGGTATCCGTTATCATCATGTACTGATAGACGAGTTTCAGGATACAAGTAAACTGCAATGGAGCGTCATCGGGAAGTTGTTGCAGGAACTGGTGGCGGGAGAAGGTAATACCATGCTCATCGTGGGAGATATCAAGCAGTCCATCTATCGTTGGCGTAACGGCGATTGGCATATCATGGACGGGTTGACGAATGAAGAAACGAATGAGCTGACGAAGGACCGGATTAACCCCCTTTTCACGTCCTTGCAGAAGAACTTCCGTAGTAGTGAAGAAGTGGTGCGGTTTAACTTGTCTTTCTTCCGATACATCATGGACCATTATGCGGATTTCCATGACAACTTGCGCGAAGACGAACCGGCACTTATTCGTCGTATCTATGATGAGAATTTCAGGGAGGAAGACCTTGCGCAGTTCTACCAAGCGGACAAAAAGAAAGGCGGTTATGTGCGTTTTTCAGCATTGGAGACCAAGGATGATTGCCTGATGCAACTATTCGATACAATGGAGCAGTTGTTGCCGGACATCCATCCCTCGGACATGATGGTTCTCGTGCGCGGTAGCGCGGACGCACAACTTATCACAAATGCGCACGCAGACCTTAATCCGGAGCAGTACCCAAATCTGTGTATGACATCATTTATCTCTGCTTCTAGTTTCCAACTCGATGCCTCGGAGGCGGTGAACGCCCTGATTGCGGCGCTGCGATGGGTGATCAACAAAGATGACCAGGTGGCTGCACATCAAGTCGAACTGGTGGTCGGTAAACCCGATGTCCTCGAAAAGATACGTAATCAAGTCTCTCTGCGCACACCTTTGTACGAAGCTGTATGCGAACTGATTAAAATCCTGTTGACGGACGAGCAGGGACAGTACTGTGGGACAGAGACTGCCTATCTCAATAACCTGCTCGATCGCACGCGAGATTACGTCTCAGCCTACGGAAGTGACATCAAGCAGTTCCTGCAATATTGGGATGAGACGATGCACGAGAAACCCATCCCCTCTTCTGCGGCCGGTGCAATACGCATCATGACCATCCACAAAAGTAAAGGTCTGCAAGCCCAAACGCTCTTTATCCCCTTCTGCAACTGGGCGATGGATGAAGGCAAAGCGTCTTCAAAAATATGGTGCCCGATAGCGCCGGTGCTGGAGGAGGGACATGATTATATCCCCGTTCCGAACCATTCAGAAATGGCGGACTCGGCGTATAGCGAACACTATATAGAGGAACACATGAACTTGCGCGTGGACAGCCTGAATATGCTCTACGTGGCGCTCACCCGCGCAGAGGACAACCTCTTTGTCTTCACCGATTATAAACTGACCCAGAAAGGTGAAGCGCCCAAGCATGTGGGATCTTACCTCGTGGCATATCAAGGCATGGAATACGAGCAGGGACAGGTCGTAGTCCGACCCGTCAAGCAGGAACCTGCTGCACAGCAGATGGCAGAGCTATGGTCGAACAGTGACCAGGTACGCTTTATCCAGTCGCAGGAAGGCGCGCTCTATACTGAGAACGGTAACGAGGCATACCGCCGCGTAGCGAGGATGGAAGAAGGTACACTCTGTCATGAGATATTCGCGAACATCCAAAAGGCGGAAGACCTGGACGCCGTACTCGATGACTTCGAGACGCGAGGAGAGATACGCGACAAGAAGCAGCGGGAGGAACTGAGAACACTCATCTCGTCCGCTTGGAACGGAAATGAACAAATGCGTAGCTGGTTCGTTGACCCGTGGGAACTCAAACTGGAGAAGGGTATCATGCGTGACCATAAAGAGATACGGCCCGACCGCGTAATGATAGACAAACATACGAATAACGCCATTGTACTCGACTATAAATTCGGACGCTGGAACGACCATTATATTACGCAGGTGCGCCAGTATATGGATGCTCTGCGCAGTCTCGGACACCCGCACGTGAAGGGATTTTTATGGTATGCACGGGAGAATAGACTCGTTGAAGTGAAAGGAGGCAAAGAATGAGATCATTTCTGGAACAAACAGCGCATTCCATCGTGGAGCATATCGAATGGAGTCAGTTGAGTAATACCACGCTGGTGTTGCCTTCCCATCGTGCAGGCATGGTGCTGAAAAACGAACTGATGCATCTGCAGCAAGAACAGGGACGCAAAGCCATCTGGTCACCGGACGTGAAGACGCTTACTCAGCTGCAAGATGCCCTCAGTCCCCTCTACGCCGAGGATGAACTGTTCACCATCGTCCGTCTCTACCGCCATTACCGCCTTCTCAACGAAGGCGACACGGACCTCATGCCGCTTGACATGTTCTACGGTTGGGGCAGGCAGATGATTGCCGACTTCACCAACGTGGACGCTTCCATGCCGGCTGAGCAGGTACCAGCTTTCTTCGATAACGCGATTGCCGCCAATACATTGGAAAAACTCCAACTGGATAAGGATATCCGTGAACGGCTCAACACACTCATCAATCCCAATGCGCAGCATGGTCCTGATTCGATATACAGTCGGTATGCTGTGATATGGGATCAACTCTACGAGTTGTACAAAGCCTTGCATGCCGAGATGGTTGCGGAACAGAAAGGCTATGCAGGTATGCGGCAACGCGCGGTCATCGAGGCATGGAACGAGGAGTCCGTCCAAAAACAGATTGCGGGACGCACGTATATCTTCGTCGGCTTTAACTACTTGTTGCCCGTAGAGCGGGAATTGATGGAGCGGCTGAAGGCGAACGGTCAGGCGATGTTCTATTGGGACTTCGTGCCGGATTTTCGGACGAACAGCAAAGCCTTCCATTTTGCCCGAATCAATAGCCAGGTCTTGGGAAACAACGGACCGGAGATAGGCCACTCATCTTTTCCAAAAGATTTGACGGTGGTGGAATGTCCTTCGCGCGAGTCACAAGCCCAGTTTGTACATCGGTGGCTGCTCACGAACTACAAGGAGCACGGGCAACGGGTAGGGGTGGTCATTTGCGATGAATCAATGCTCGAATCGGTCATCTATACGATTCCTGCCATCACCCTCTCCGGAGAGACGGAATCGGAACCTGTGAACATCACCAAGGGCTTTCCGCTAAAGAATACGCAGATTTTCTCAAGGGCTCTTGGATGGCTCTACGACAAAGCGCGAGGCGATGCCGAACAAACGGTGACACCCGAATTGATCGACGCACTCATCGAAGTCCTCTGGCCGGAAAAGAACGGGAGTCAGTCCTCAGAAGAGCCTGAAAATACGGACACAATGAACTGGAAAGAACTCCTGATTCTGGAATCCGAATACCAGGTTCGCAAAGTCGCAAACCAGATGCGGTTGATTCTCGCGAAAGGCTTGGATGGCATGCCTGTTACGCTTAAACTGCTTCGTCTTCTCATGAGACGCACGATGGAGAACGTCACCATGCCTTTCCACGGAGAACCCATTACGGATATACAGATCATGGGAGTCCTCGAGACACGAATGATGGATTTCGATAAGTTGCTGATTCTCCATGCCGATGAAGGTGTCATTCCCCAACACCAGGCAGACAACAGTTTCATCCCGTATTACTTGCGCAAGGCGTACTCCATGCAGACTCCGGACGAGAAAGCAACCATTTATGCCTATAACTTCTTCCGTCTCATCTGCCGGACGGGCGATGCCACCGTCCTCTATACTTCGATTGACGGTGCCGAGAATAGTAAAGGCATGTCGCGCTTCATCATGCAGATGATTTATTCACCGGAATTCAATGTGCTCAAACAGACACTGCAAGAACCGAATATCTTACCCGAGATAGACGATGCGCGTTTGGGAACGAGCGGTACATCCTTTGCATCCATCCTTCCCAAACATCTCTCGCCTAGTGCCATCAATACCTACATCGAGTGCCCGCGCAGGTTCTGCCTGCAGTATATCCAAAAACTGAAGGGAGAGGAGAAAGAGGAGGCTCAATTCACGCCTGCAGAGTTAGGTACTTACGTCCACGCTTCCATGGAGTATCTGTACAAACACTACCTGGGTTGCGACAACACCCGTCCGGTTCGCGTCACGCCCGAACAGATAGCAGCAATCAGCGATCCGGAGCACCTGAACGAGGCGCTGAACAAAGCGTACGAGAAAATTAATGAGCATGACCCCTCGCAGCATCTGAGTGAGAACGAGATCATTATGCGTTTTGTGCTCAATATCTTGGAACGCGACAAAGTCGATGCAGAGATCGGACTGCAGATTTACCTGCTTGAAGCGCCGCGCTATTTCCAGATGGAGGTGGAGAATGTCGGACCGTTGGAGATAGGCGGTATCATCGACCGTCTGGATATTTACGGCCCGAAGGGACAGGAGAAAATACGTGTAGTGGACTATAAATCAGGCGGTTACAAATCCGACAAACTCGCCGCATCCACCGAGCAGTGGATGGAGCAGCCCGAGAAAAACTACGTGCGGCAGACACTCATGTACAGCCATGCCGTCATGGTCAATGAGAAGCTGGATTTGCCGATTGAACCCAACCTCTTCTTCTGCAGTCATAAACTGACGGACCTGCCTACAACGATAAAAATCGACAAGGCTGTGGTGAGCAATTACCGCGACCTCCAGGACACCTTCCTGCCTGCCTTGCAGTCAAAAATCCAAGAGATTGCCACGGTGACGGAATTTCCACCCTGCGAGGAGGGCAAATGCAAGAGTTACTGTCCCTTCCTCACCCTCTGCCGCCGCTCCGTCCGCTCCTTTGATTGATTTTTGCACTTTTATTTGCGTATATCAAATATTTTCCGTACCTTTGCAGTCGCAAAGGTCAAATACAATGAAACTATCGGAAATAAAAAAGGCTATCGGTGACATCGCAGAGGTAACGGGGGATGACTCGCTCGAGATTCACCATTTGCTGACAGATAGCCGCCAGTTGAAATCCCCGCAGGACACGCTCTTTTTCGCTCTCAAGACGGATAAGAACGATGGCGCGAAGTATATCCCTGAACTGCAGGAAAAAGGCGTAAATGCCTTCGTGACAGGAGACTCTCTCGCGGCGCTGCAAGCCCTTGCAGCGTACGTGCGCAGCCAGTTTACTGGCACGGTCATCGGTATAACAGGCTCCAATGGAAAGACCGTCGTCAAAGAGTGGCTGTACCAACTTCTCAAAGATGACTACACCATCATCCGTTCGCCCAAATCCTACAACTCCCAGATTGGTGTCCCCCTCTCTGTGTGGCAACTCACCTCCCTTCCTTTTAAGGAAGGGTCGGGGTTAGGCCAACTCGCCATCTTCGAAGCCGGCATCTCCCAACCCGGTGAGATGGAACGTCTGGAGAAGATTATTCGTCCGACCATAGGTGTAATCACCTATATCGGGCATGAGCACGATGAGAACTTCGACTCCCTCGAACAGAAACGCGCCGAGAAGATGAAACTCTTCGTGCACTCGCAAAAGGTCATAGAAGACCCGACGCATCAAAACGTACGTACGTGTGCCGCAGTCATGCGGGCATTAGGTTATGACGAAGAGACCATCGCCGCACGTATCCTGCAGCAGACGCATGAAACAGTGCTCAAAGTAAATCTCTCGGCACTTGTTGATAACGTCCGTTATTTCCGTTCCAAACTGAAACCGACAACTAAACTGACCTGCATGGTCAAAGCATTCGCTTACGGTGCAGGAAGCGTAGAGGTGAGCAAAGCCCTTCAGGCTTCCGGACTCGTGGATTATCTGGCGGTCGCTGTGGCCGATGAAGGAGTGGAACTGCGCCGCGCAGGCATCACCCTGCCTATCATCATCATGGACCCGGAAGTCGCTGCGATGGACTTGATACTCGAAAATAACCTCGAACCAAACGTCTATTCCCATCAGTCGCTCAAGACCGTCATCACAGCCGCAGAAACCAAGGGATTGGAGAGTATTCCAATCCATGTTAAAATCGACTCGGGCATGCACCGGTTGGGCTTCTACAAAGAAGACATACCTTGGCTCTTGGATCGTCTGACCCACCAGAAAGCCGTACGCGTAGCATCGGTCTTTTCCCATCTCGCAGGTTCTGATGAAGCGCAGTTTGATGACTTCACCCTTCAGCAGATTCGTTATTTCGATTCCTGTGCAGAGGAACTGAAAGCAGGCTTGAACTATCCGGTCTTAAAACATATCTGCAACTCCGCAGGCATTGAGCGATTCTCGGATTTCCAATTCGATATGTGCCGTCTCGGCATCGGTCTCTATGGCTTCTCGTTCACCGGCGCGAAGTTACGCAATGTCTGCACGCTGGAAACCACCATCCTTTCCGTCAAGACCGTCAAAGCCGGAGAGACCATCGGTTATGGCCGTCATACCAAGCTCGCTGAAGATCGTGTCATTGCCGTCATTCCTATCGGCTACGCGGATGGCTTCGACCGCCGTTTCTCGAACTATGGCGGGGAAGTGTGGGTGCGCGGCAAGCGTTGTCCCGTTGTAGGCAATGTCTGTATGGACCAGGCAATGGTGGATATCACGGGCACTGACGCGCGGCCCGGAGATGTTGTCGAAGTGTTCGGCGAACACATGCCTTTACAAGAACTCGCCGATAAACTCGGTACAATCACATACGAAATTCTAACCTCTGTCAGCCGCCGTGTCCAACGTGTCTATTTCTACGAATAAGTTAACGATAGGTTACCGGGCAACATCCGGAGGAGAACATGTCGTTCAATCCGACCTTACTTTCTCACTTCATGCAGGCGAGATGGTCTGCATGCTCGGACCGAACGGTTGCGGCAAATCAACCCTCCTGCGTACCCTCGCAGGACTCCAATCGCCCCTTGCCGGGACGTTTGACTTAACTCCTTCCCTTCAGGGGCTGAGAATGTCCGGTGGACATTTGAATCAAGAAACGGGAGAGGCTTCTAAATCCATTGCCCTTGTCCTCACCGAACGTCTCTCGATGGAGAACACCACGGTGCACGATGTCGTAGCCATGGGACGGTATCCTTACACCTCGTTTTTGGGAGGGCTGACGGGCGCAGATGAGCGAATCATAGAAGCAGCGTTGCAGTCAGTGGGATTTGATGCCCTTCCCTTCAGGGAGGGGGAAGGGGTAGGCTCCTCACCTTTCAATGCCCATTCAGACGGCGAGAAGCAGCGTATCCTCATTGCGAAAGCCCTTGCACAACAGACGCCGATCATCCTGTTGGACGAACCCACTGCGCACTTGGATTTACCGCACCGTATATTGATCCTTCGCCTACTGAGAAACCTGGCTCACGAACAAGGTAAAACAATCTTGATCTCTACTCATGAACTCGACCTCGCGCTCGCACTCTCGGACCGCATTCTGCTAATGTCCCCGCATGCCCGCGGTGTCCAACTTGACACGGCTGAGAACCTAAAGAAAGCTAATGCTTTCACCTCCGCCTTCGGCATGGATATTTTTAACCCTCTTGGATGAAAGATTATTATGAAACGATTAATTACAATTCTATTCTGCATCCTATTGGTAGGTTTTCCTGTATGGGCGAAGCAACCGAAAAGTATCAAGGCTTCTGAGAAATTGGCTAAAGAGATGGCTAAAGAGAATGATCTTCAAAAAGTGGTTGATGTGCTTGCGAAGTGTAAATCGTTCTCGTATTATGGAACAGATGGCTTTGGCATAACCAGTAAACAATATATTGTAACTAAGCGGTTGACTGAATTGGCAACGTGCGCTCAATTGGATTCACTGGCTCAAAACGGACAAAACACAATAGTAAAAGCGTCGGCTTTTGCTTCTATGTGCTATTTGAAGGATTCATGTGACAATAATGCCGTATTTCAGGCACTGATTAAAAATCTGCCAGACACTTCACAGCTTTACGTGAACTCATTTGACATTTACTGGAAACAGGATTTGTCTTCTTTTATTACGGATTTTGCATTTTCTCATAGTGCTCTTTCGCAGCAAGATAGCGCATATCTTGACAGCCTTTTGTTTTACACTAATGCGTATACTTCTAATTCGCGTGTTTATTCTGTTGTTAGAAAATATGCGAACAATTTGGAATACTATCCCCGTGTAAGGGAAATTTTTCAGATAACAGGTAATGACGATCTATTAAAATATTTTGCCAATTACCGTCAAAAAGAGGATATTCCTCTGCTTATGGATGCCTTGGGAGATTTTCGTACCAAAATCGACGATGAATGTCTCGGTACTAATAGAACAAGAGAAGCACTTGAGGCGATCACATATTGGCCGCTTCCTGAATTCCGGGAAATCATAACTGAGTATGCGACAACATATGCGCTTTGCAGTCATTTTAATTATCAAGGTTTAATGCATATGTTTACTTATGTTGTGATGCAAGATGCTGAGTGGGGAATTTCGTTTATTGACCGGATAATGGCACTTTGCGAACAAAACATAAAAACGGATAGTAAACAATGGTTTGTGGAGGCTTTGTATAAGGCTTATCATATTGCAGACAATCCCGAATATACAGATATAGTGGATAAATATTGCGTTTCATTAACAGAATGGAGAAAGGAGGATTTGGCTGAAACAGCAGAAACGTTTAAGAATCGTAGAATACAATGAGTAACTATGCATGACCTGTCTGTTGCCTATGCATATCGGACCAATATCGTATCCTACCACACTTTATATATACTACGTATATATCCCGTGATTTTGAAAATTAAACCCTTTCAGCGAAGAATAGAGTAGGTCTGCCTGCAACACGACAACCGATCACATAGGCTGTACCTCCGTCACGAAGGTGCAGTTTTTTCTTCAGTTGTTCCGGCGTGAGCGGATAGTTGCGCGTGAGCACATTGGCGTGCTCAATTTGTGATTTGTGATTTGTGAATTGTGCATTGATTTTCCACACGCGTCCGGGAAAGTCTTCAATGAGCGTGTCGGAGGCGTAGAGATGCGTATTGACGTCCAGTTTGACAAGCCCGAACCGCTGTGCCACCAACTTATACGCGCCGGCCTTTAATATCGCTGCATTCGGTTCATATAGAAATCCACCATTTTCACCATTAAGCGCCGCGTCACTATTCATCAATATACAATCCCGTTCTTCCTCCTTCGTAAAGACAAAAGCCTGCTCCTTTTTAGAAAGGTCGATGGCTGTGATCTTGCCTGTTCCTCCGCTGAGCAATAATACTTCCTTGACTTCATTCTTAACGGCTACCACATGCACATCCCATGTAACTCCTGACAAGGCATTAATAGCCTGCGTGATGTCCAACATCGGCGAGAGTTTGAGCATCACACGCCCTTTGGGCGTAAGGTGTTCCGTTAGCGTCGGAAGCAGCGCCGTCATCTCCGGCGTGCAGTCTTCCAATCGAAACACCTTTCCTCCGTAATTATCCCGTCTCGCAGGGTCGGCAAAAATTAAATCATATTGTCCTGCCGTCTGTAAAAACTCTTCGGCGGTAGTATTATGAATGGTGCATTGTGCATTGTGAATTTTGAATTCAAAATTGTGCGTAGCAATGCGGCATAGTTCGGCGTTCTGCTCGACGTAGTCCGTGTGTGCAAACCCTTCGCTGATAAAATAGGTGTCGACTCCGTACCCGCCTGTCAGGTCAACCATCGTTTCGCCAGAAATTAACGAAGCTTTGTATCGCGCCGTCTCTTCACTACTACACTGCTCGCAACTCAGCCGAACGGGATACCACCAATCATCTATAGCCGCGAACGTGGGCAGTTTGTCTGCTGTCCGTTCACGACCTTCCACTTGTTGCAGAAACCAACGCCACTCGTCGTCTGTAAGGTGCTTGTATTTGGCTCGTTGTAGCGCTAATTCTTCAATCATCAAGATGTGACTTTGTCAAATAATCGTGCCCCTTAGGGCTAAGAATCATCAATTGAGTATTATGGTAATAATACGAAAGAATCTCTTCGTATGTTTTTCCCTCGCTCGCCATCACCGCTGCGCCTATCTGACACAGTCCTGCACCATGACCCCAACCGTGACCTTGAAGTGTCCATGCACCGTTTTCGTGCTTCACATCAAACCACGAACTATACAGACATTTCCTGCTGAGGGTATAGCGGATATTCAGTTCCTTACCTATCACGTCTGTGCGTTCAGAACCTACGATGCGAAGCATGTCTATGCGTCCGCTTGCGCCGCGATGCAACGGTTCAAGGGCGATAACATGTCCGATGCCCGGGTGTTTGCTGTTCACGATCTCGTCTAACTCCTCATCGGTATAGGTCACTTGCCAATCCCGGAAATCTTTGGTCTCCTGATCGTAGTCATTAAGCACAAGTCGCAAAATATGACGGCTGACGGCAGATGGCAGACGGCTCATATCGCAATAGTCGCATTGCACGGACTGAATATACGGTACATCAATATCCTCCCAACACGTGCGCCAGATCTCCGTTCGCCCGCCGCAACACTTATAATACCGGCAGTCGCAGATCTCATTGTTATACATCAGTACTTGCCCTCTTGTCGCTCGTACGGCTTCTACCGCTCGTTCATTCATCCTACGCAAACCTTCATAGCGCTGGCAGTGGTCATCGGCGCACACATCAAAACCCTCGTGATTTGGTTTCTGCATGGCTCTTATCGCCCAAGAACGGCTGATGACCGCGTGCGCCTTGAGCAGTTCCATCGGACTGTTGGCGTTCATCTCCGACGAAATGACCGAACAGAGGTAGTCTTCAAGGTCAATGGTATTAATAGCCACTTCCCATGGTTCCCCTCCTTTTGGGGAGGGGTTAGGGGTAGGCTTTATTTCCAGCGTGCCCGCGAACTCCTGGTCTTCCTTCCTGTCCCAATGGAAACCGATGCCGATACGCACGTCCTTTAGAACGAACGTGTGTTCCTTTTGCTCAAACTCAATCTTTGGAGCCGTTAATATTCCTACACGAATATCCACTAATCCTCTAATCCACTAATCCGCGCTTGCAATTCCCATGAACGCAAGCGATCTTTATACCAGTTATTGCGGTTCATGGCTATGATGTCGCAGTTGGCGTCCGAGTTGTCTTCCCACCGCCGGCAGTTATATACCACGTCGTATATTCGGCCGATGGGGTAGTCGCGACTGATCCGCAGGCCTACCGCGTAATCCTCGCCATACTTGGTTGTCGGATAATTGATAGTTCGCAGTAACGACACATAAAACCCTCTCGGTGCACCTAATCCGTTGATTCGCAAAGCATTATTCCTTCCGTTGTCGTCCGTCCATTCGCGATGGTCTATCACGCCCGGAGGTAAGGTCTCTCCCGCCATGTTCGTCAATTGGTATGTGCCGATAACCATGCCGAAATGGCCGGCTTCAAAACAATCGATGAATTTCTGTACGGTTGTCTCATCGAAATAGGTGTCGTCGCTGTCTAACTGAATGGCGTATTTACCGCAACGCGGGTCGTTGATCGCTACATTCCAGTTGCCGCCTATCGCGTGCCAGGTCTTGTCCTGGTGGATAACCACCAATTTGTCCCTAAACTCTAAACACTCAACACTCAATTTTTTGATTATCTCTTTCGTCCCGTCTGTTGAGTTGTCATCAACCACGATGACGTTGAATGAGTAAGGTGCTCTCACTTTCTGCGAAAGGGCGGAGCGGATAGCGTCTTCGATCGTGCGCGCACGGTTTCTACAAGGAATAATCACGCTCGCGGTTACGGGAAAATCTTCAGCTGCCGGAAGTGGCTTATAGTCGCCCGGTTGGAGGTACGCACCAATGCGTTTGAGGTGCGCTGTCACGCATTGCTCCATCTCTATCTGTACTTGCCGGTTGCGCGGATCAACATAGTCGAAGAGTTTCTCACCCGACTTGCGCGTATCCGTCTCTACTTCATAATAGAGGTATTCCGGAATATGCTCCAATTTCTCTGCTCTCAGTCTCAAATCATACAGTCCCGCAAATTCGTATTCGGTGTCCATCTTCGCAACGAGCGCTTTGAGTTTTTTCGTGTCCCATAGCATCACAGCTCCGAAATCAAAGTCATCGCGCAGCGCACCTATTTGATAGTCTATCACCGGCGCTTCGGAAACTTGCCACTTTTCACCAAGCGACTCGCCTTCTTCTTTCAACTTATTGAATCGGTCCGAATAGACCATCGTCGCATTGGTCATTTCTAACACTTGAATCATTCGTTCCTGTCCCAGATAAACCCATTCGATCTCGGGTTTGAGACAAATCATCGTGTACGGCGCGGAACTCTTCTCCGCAATCTCTTTTATTGCTTTCGTCGGGCACACCCTGCCCGGCAGGTAAAACGTATCAATCATATCGCTAAACACTAATTCACTAAACACTAAACCGTCGTCGGAATAACCGCCCCCTTATGATATTCTTTTAGGCCCTCAATCGGGTCTTTGAGAATAGTGCCGAGGGGCAGACCCTCTGCTTGCATTGCCTCTTCGAGTATAGGGCGGTAGTAGTAGGCCACAGAACCGACAAAGCCGACCGCTGAATGCTGAATGTTGCCGGCTGACGGCTGAAAATATTGCACAATATTTCTCCTGATGAACTGCACAAAATGGTCGTACACCAAATCGTGTATGCGCTTGTCCTCTATGTGGTCCGCGCAGAATTTCGATAACTTCGCGAGGAAACGGTTCGGGAAAGGTTGGCGATAGACTTTCTCAATGATATCTGCCATGCTTGTCTCGTATTCTTTGAAGAATGCTTCTTTCAGGTCGTCGCCTAACTGGTTCTTCAATAAATCACCCACAAGCCTTTTGCCCAGAACAGCGGCAGAACCTTCATCGCCCAAGATGTAGCCCAACGAAGGCACGCACCATTCAATCGTCTCGCCGTTATAGAAACAACTGCCGCTTCCTGTGCCTAAGATACATGCTACGCCGGCTTTGCGTTGCAACAGTCCGCGCGCCGCACCCAACATGTCGGATTCGACACTCACCTCGGCTTTCTTGAATACCCCCTCCAGGGCACGTTGTACAAACACTTTCTTTTCCGGCGTACAACCCGCGCCATAGAAAAAGACGTGCGTCAAGTTGCCTGCCCACAGAAGAGAACTGATCTGAGGCAACAGTTGGTTACAGATGCTGTTACGCATCGCATCGCTTGTCTGGAAAAGAGGGTTGATACCATCCGTGAACACGTCTGAACACTGACCACTCGCCGTCAACAAACACCAGTGCACTTTGGTACTGCCGCTGTCTGCTAAAAGGATCATAAGGCTATTTACGATTTAGAATTTTACCATTTTTTTATTTTTCGGCACAAAATTACTAAAAAATTTTGACATGTGCAAAAAAAGTTGTAAATTTGCACCGCAAATTAATTTTTAACCGTTCAAACCATGAGCAATTTTAGTGCACAAGACCTTGAGCAGCTGCAAGCAAGAGGCATTTCTTTGGAGAAAGCGGAACAACAGTTAGCCTGTTTCCGCAATGGTTTCCCTGAGTTGGATATCGTAGCGCCGGCTTCGACGAAGAAGGGTATTCTTGCCCCGAAGCGTGCGGAGCAGGAAGAGTACATCGCTGCTTGGCAGCGTTATTTGGAGGAAGGACATAAGATCCTCAAATTTGTTCCGGCCTCCGGAGCAGCAAGCCGTATGTTCAAGAATCTCTTCCAATATCTGGAAGACGGCATTGAGACACCGTTTATTCAGGATTTCTTAGCGCATAAGGATTGTTTTGCCTTTGGTCCTCAATTGGCAGGCAAAGAAGGGCAGGAAGCCGTGCGTTACCTGTTGCAAGACATGCATTACGGCGAACTGCCGAAGGGTTTGCTCCTTTTCCATAAATACCGCGACGGCGCGCGTACGCCCGCGTTGGAGCATTTGGTAGAGGGCGCATTGTACTGTGCCGAACCTGCTAAAGACGGCAAGAAACCTGTTGTCTATCTGCATTTCACGGTGAGCCATGACCACTTGCCGCTCTTCCGTCAGCATATAGCGGAGAACCTCAAGAAATTCGAGGATAAATACGGTGTCCAATACGATGTGACGTTCAGTGAACAGTTGCCGAGTACCGACACCATCGCCGCCAATCCGGACGGCACGCCGTTCCGTACGAAAGACGGCAAACTGCTCTTCCGTCCCGGAGGTCACGGCGCTTTGATAGAGAATCTCAATCAGCAAGACGCGGATATCGTTTTCATTAAGAATATAGATAATGTGGTGCCTGACAGACTGAAGAAAGACACCGTTCGTTACAAGCAGATCCTTGCAGGTGTACTGGTGACGGAGCAGAAACGTATCTTCGAGGCGCTCAAGGACCCGAACCTGAGTGACGAGGAACGCGCCAAACTGAATCGTCCTATCCGCGTGTGTGGCGTAGTGAAGAATACGGGTGAACCCGGTGGCGGTCCGTTCCTCGTTCGTGAAGCCGATGGTTCTATTAGTTGCCAGATCCTGGAATCCACGCAGATCAGCGATCCCGAACTGATGGCAAAGAGTACCCACTTCAATCCGGTAGATCTCGTGTGCGCTATTCGCGATTATGAGGGCAAACCTTTCGACCTGCCGAAGTATGTGGACCCGCAGACGGGCTTTATCTCAAACAAGAGTAAAGATGGTAAGGAGCTGTTGGCGCTTGAGTTGCCTGGCCTCTGGAACGGAGCGATGAGCCGTTGGAACACCATCTTCGTGGAAGTGCCCGTTTCGACCTTCAACCCCGTGAAGACGGTAAATGATCTCCTGCGCGAGCAACATCAATAAAAAAAGGCTGCCGGACGGCAGCTTTTTTTATGCTTTCTTCCTTTGGAAGAATATCGTGCATATCACAGCCACTCCCAGCAACGCAGGGTAGAAAAGGTAAGGCACAATACTCATTGCGCTGATGCCGGCGAGTCCGCTTGCCATGAGCAGTTGTGCGCCGTATGGCAGGATGCCCTGTATGCAGCAACTGGTGGTGTCCAGCAGACTGGCACTGCGGCGCGGGTCGATGTCAAAACGCTCCGCTACACGTTTAGCGATATCGCCTACCGCGAGGATGGCGATGGTGTTGTTCGCGGTGCAGATATTGGCAAACGCCACCAACCCGCATATACTCCATTCGGCACCGGCGCGGCTCTTCACACGGCGGGTGATGCGCTCTATCATGAAATCAAAGCCCCCGTTATAACTGATGAGCGCGAAAATGCCGCCTGCTAACATGGAGATCAGTATCAGTTCGCTCATGCCCATCACGCCGTTCAGCGTACCGTTGATCCAACCCATCAGGTCATAACTGCCGTCACCCACGCCGGTAGTACAGGTCAGTATATTGCCGATAACTAATACTACGAGCACATTGATTCCGCATGCGGCGCATACCAGCACCGTCAGATAGGGTATCACTTTCCACCATTGTATAGCCTCTGTTTCGGCGATCTCTGTAACCCCGCCTCCCAGAAAGATATACAGAAATGCCACCACGATAGCCGCTGGAAGCACCATCTTGACATTAAACCGGAATTTATCGCTCAGCCGGCATCCTTGTGTCTGCGTGGAGACGATAGTGGTATCGCTGATAAAACTGAGGTTGTCCCCGAAGAACGCGCCCCCGACTACCGCAGCCGCTACCATAGGCAGCGCCATCTCCGTGCGTTCCGCCAACCCTGCAGCGATAGGCATCAGGGCTACGATTGTACCTACGCTCGTACCCATGCATAACGAAGTGATACATGCCGCCAGAAAGAGACCCGTCAGGGCAAACCTGGCGGGCAGAATATGCAGCGTCAGATCAACCATGGCACTCGCGGCACCCATCTCTTTCGCACTCGCGGCAAAAGCACCCGCCAGCATGAAGATCCAGACCATCAGCAGAAGGTCCGCACTGCCTGCTCCCTGTGAGAAGATAGCAACACGTTCCTTCAAGGGAAGCCCCCTCGTGACTGCTATCCCGATGATTGCGGTGAGAACGAAAATGAAAAGCAACGGCGCATTACTTATACCGCCGTAATACACGGAGAAAACAATAAGCAGCACTATCATGGCTGCCATGGGGCTTAATGCCAACAGACCTTTCTTCATTCCTAATACCTTTAGGGTGCTTAGTCAAAGCACCATTTGATACCTAAACAGGGATTGCACATAAAGCCGGTACCCGGGGTACCGCTGTTGAAGTTATAACTGAATTCAATCTCTGTGCCAATATTGAGATTCGGGCATTTGAACCACCGCCCGACATTATACCATAACTGCGGTTCTGTCAGCAATACGAACGACTGCTGGCCCCCGAAACGCTCACCCCAAATATCCAGAAATCCCGAGAAACGAAGACCCGGCGCCGTGCAGAAATCATCGCAACCCCATACAAACGTGAATTGGAGCGGTGCCTGGTTCTGTACTCCGTTGCCCGGGGAAACGATGTATTTGTACAGCAATTCCAGATTGAAGATGTTCTTGTAGTCGGCGGTGTGCAGACAATAATTCAGACCCACCAGTGCCGCGTGGTTGATGCCGTAACCGCGGATGTCCCCCACGGCGTCCTTGAAGATACCCAAACCGCCGTTGTACTCCACTTGAATACTCAGGTCCTTCGCCTTCGTCTTTTGCCAGAAATTAAGACAACGCGCTATCTCCGCATAACTCATGAACGGCGTGTTCTGAGGGTCGATGGGGTTGATGTTATAGTCAAAATCCACAAACGCGAAAGTCGTACCCCAGGGGTCGGGGTAGAAAAGTTCGATAGTGGTCGTCACGCGATTCGAACGTTGGTTCCCGCAAGCCGTCCCTGCGCTACCGAAGTCATAGAAAATCTGCAGGTTCGTTCCTGCCGACACGCCATTAACGAATATCGCCAATAGGAGCGCCGAGAATACTATACGCTTTACCATTTTTGATAATAACTATTTGTCCGTTATGAATCGTCTTGATGGCTTTCTGTCCGTCTTCCGTCATCTCCAACGCTTGCGGCGATGCAACAGAGATACTTACCGCTCCTTTCACATTCGTAATGGTCAGCCGGCCGGAGGTCTTGTCGTACGTGCTCGTTGCGCCGGTGACCGTCACCTCTGCCGGACGGGAAGTCTTTGTACCCATATAGGCGATGAAACCGTTAGCGAGCGTGAGTGAATAAGCCGGCCACATCTCCGCGCCCGTTACGCTGACCTGGTAGGTCGTCACTTTGTCCTTCAACATCTGGATGGCCAATTCCGGATAGTCAATGAAAGGGTTGCGGTTGCCCTGATAAGTCTGCGCTCCGTCATTGCGAACCATCTCTGTCAACGACGAAGGGTCCAGCATGTGCCATTTGAGAAGGACGGCAACCGATTCGAAAATACCACTCTTGCCGAGTTTGTTCAGTAACTGCGCATTGCCTAAATAAAGGTCATTCTTATGTCCTCCCGCTTCGCCGTACACCACATAATCGTAAAGGATTACGCGCGCGCAGTCGCCGCGATAGGAACCCAAGTTCTTGGCCTCGTAGGTGGGGTTGTTAATGGCTATTTCGTCGGGGTCGTAATAATTACTGCTCTCGCCATAGGCCTTGCTTCCACGGCTGCTGTTGATAGCCGTGTTTGCCGGACGCACCGATTGCATGTCATAACCCATAGGCGTATCTTTGTCTGCGCCTTTTGATTGCGGCCAGGTGTGCTCGCGGTTGTAGGTCGTGCCGCCGTCCCACGCGCCGCTCATCGACTGACCGTCATAATAACCGATGATATTGCCTGAATTATTCAGGTCCTTATCTACACTCACATATGCATAGCGTAAGGCATTGTAGTCATACCCGCTTTCCAATAACTTACAGGTGTTGCCCATCAGCGTGTTCAGCGCACCGAACAGTTCGTTGCCGCTCAGCGCACGAAGGTTCTCGGGACTGTAGTCCCCTGTGTAGTACTTCTTCTGCTTGCCGGCTGTGGTCATCGATTTCAGTTGAGCCTCTTTCGTCCCCCAGTGAATCTGCATGTCGATGTCGGCGGCAAGCAACCACCCTCCGCAGAGAAGACATAAAAACAGTGTAAAAACTTTTCTCATGGTATTGTTTATTTATAGATTTCGTTCAGCAGCTTCGCCAGACGTATTCCGGCGATGTACAGTTGTTCTTCCATCGGGATATGCCAGCGGTAGATATAATGGTAAGTGTTGCCGTCCCACGTCTGCTGGTAGGCGTAGATGGCTTCCGTGAAATGATAGTTGTGCAGCAGCAACTCCTCTTCGCTCATCGCTAAAATAGCGCGTTTGTGATTCTTGTACTCGCTTTCTAATTTCTCGGCGAACTCCGAATAACTGTATCCCTGTGATTCAATCAGATGGGTGTCCCACACGGTGTGCAGACGCGTCTCTTCCCTGAACCATTTCATCTTCACCAGGTTACCGCCTTTGTCGTCTAAATGTGCGGTGTGCATAGGGCAGTAACGGTCTCCGCTCAGATGGATTACGAATCGTAAGGTGTGCGCGTCCCCTTTGCCGGATTTGAGTACTGTTACCAAGCTATCCAAAGCCCTGAACATGTTTCCTCCTTCAGAGGGATAATGAACCAGTGCGTCCGCCACAATCGAATCCGAGAGGCCGCCGTCGAAGTCCTGGAAATGCCAGTCGTAACTGTCCGGGTAGATGGTGTCAGACTTGATTTCGTCCGGCCAGTTGGCCCAATAGATAGCACCCTTCTTGCCCAGTGTTTTGTCCACCGCCTTGCGCGCCTTGCACGTCAGATTGTCATACGCGATCTGCGCAATAATACGATGCCCCTTCTGCCCCCAGCCAAATGCCGGGACAGCAGTCACGCACGCAAAAAATGCGCTCAACAGAATCCCAAATACACGCTGTCTCATAACTCGTCGATGTAAATCCGCCGCAAAAGTACTGATTTTTTTTGAATTATGCAAATAATTCGCCTAAATACTTGCGTATGTGCAATTTTTGTTGTACCTTTGCAGCCGTTTTTGAAAATCACAACACACCATATTAACGCCTTGCGTAGCAGTTGTGAGCCGCGCGGGCATAAACATTTGTACGTTTATCAATATGATTAAAATCACTTTTCCGGACGGTTTCGTCCGTGAGTACGAGAACGGCGTGACGCCGTTGCAAATCGCTGAGTCTATCAGCAGTCGTTTGGCGCAAGACATCCTTTGCGCGTCAGTCAATGATCAAATCGTAGAACTTAATTTTCCCATCGAGTCGGACAGCAGCATCAAACTCCATAAATGGGAGGATGAGCAAGCCAAACATGCTTTCTGGCATACTTCGTCGCACCTCATGGCGGAAGCCCTGCAGGAGCTCTATCCGGGTATCCAGTTCGGTATCGGTCCGGCCATCGAGAACGGATTCTACTACGACGTCATGCCGCCCGAGGGCGTAGTCATCAACGACACCTGTTTTGCCGCCATCGAGAACAAGATGATGGAACTGCGCGGAAAGAAAGAGCAACTGGTAAAACGCTCCATCAGCAAAGCCGATGCTCTCAAAGACTTCGGAGACAAGGGGCAGAGTTATAAATGCGAGCTGATCTCCGAATTAGAGGACGGTCATATCACTACTTATACCCAAGGTGCTTTTACTGACCTCTGCAAAGGTCCGCACCTCCTTTCTACAGAGCCGATCAAGGCTGTCAAAGTGCTCTCTTGCTCCGCTGCTTATTGGCGCGGTGACGAGAAACGCCCGATGATGACACGTATATATGGTATCTCCTTCCCGAAAAAAGCGATGCTCGACGAGTACCTCGCTTTGCTTGAGGAGGCGAAGAAACGTGACCACCGTAAAATCGGCAAGGACCTCGAACTGTTCATGTTCTCCGACATGGTAGGCAAAGGACTGCCTATCTGGCTGCCGAAAGGCACGGCCCTCCGTCTGCGCTTGGAGGATTTTCTCAAGAAAATCCAGAAGCGTTATGGCTACGAGCAGGTTATCACGCCGCATATCGGCTCCAAACAGCTGTATATGACTTCCGGTCACTGGGATCACTACGGCAAGGACTCCTTCCAGCCGATTACCACGCCGGAGGAAGGTGAGGTATATATGCTCAAGCCGATGAACTGCCCGCACCACTGTGCAATTTACAAGAACAGCCCCAAGAGCTACAAGGATCTGCCTTTCCGCTGCGCGGAGTTCGGTACGGTCTATCGGTACGAGCAGTCGGGTGAGCTCCACGGTCTCACGCGTGTACGTTCCTTTACTCAAGATGACGCGCATATCTTCTGCCGTCCCGATCAGGTAAAGCAGGAATTCATCCGCGTCATGGAGATCATCAATATCATCTTCAAGGCATTGAACTTCGAGAACTACGAGGCGCAGATCTCGCTTCGCGACCCGAACAACCACGAGAAATACGTCGGTTCTGACGAGGTTTGGGAGCAGGCAGAGAACGCTATCCGCGAGGCATGCAAGGGGATGAACCTGCCCGCTCGCGAAGAGACCGGCGAAGCCGCTTTCTATGGCCCGAAACTCGACTTCATGGTCAAGGATGCACTCGGACGCCGTTGGCAGCTGGGTACCATCCAGGTGGACTATAACCTGCCGGAACGCTTCGAACTTGAATATACGGGGGATGACAACCAGAAACACCGTCCGGTGATGATTCACCGTGCGCCGTTCGGTTCGATGGAGCGTTTCGTAGCCGTCCTCATCGAGCACACCGCCGGTAAGTTCCCGTTGTGGCTCACCCCGGACCAGGCGGTTGTACTGCCTATCTCCGAGAAGAGCAACGAATATGCATGGAAGGTTAAGGAGATCCTCGAGCAACAGGATGTACGTGTCATCGTAGATGACCGTAACGAGAAACTCGGACGTAAGATTCGCGACAACGAATTGAAACGTATTCCGTACATGCTGATTGTCGGCGAGAAAGAGGCTGAACAAGGACTCGTTTCCGTTCGTCAGCAAGGCGCGGAAGAGAAGGGCTCGATGACCATCCAGGAGTTCGCGGATTTCATTAATGAAACCGTCAAAAAGCAGATGACTGCCTATTAGCGCGTTCGGCAATGAGGTCGCAAGGACCAAACCGCTCCGCTAATTGGTAAGGGCGACTCATGCCTCCGCTTTCCCCACCGGGTGCACTTCGCTAGCGCCCGTTGGGGGCCCCAGATTTAAGAATTTAGCCCGAAAAAACCAAAATATGCAAGCAAATTGAATTTTTTGGGCTAAAAATTTGCGTGTTTCAAAAAATTGTAGTAATTTTGCGGGCTTTTTCGTGGTCGAGAGGCTCGACACCCAGTTAGCCATTCGGCAAAAAAAGCAGTATTTATATACGGAAAGGCTTGTTTAAGTTTCGCTCGTGGAGCGAACGCCGCACCGCCCTAACACATTAAAACAATCGTCAATGTACGCAATTGTAGAAATGAAAGGCCAGCAGTTCAGAGTAGAAGCTGGCAAAAAACTGTTCATCAACCGCATCGCTGACCTTGAGAAAGGCGCAACGGTGGAGTTTGAGAACGTACTGCTCCTCGACAATGAGGGCAAAGTAAAAGTTGGTGCTCCTTACGTTAAGGGCGCTAAAGTGGTTTGCGAAGTGCTCGACAACGAGTGCCGCGGTGAGAAAATCCTTGTTTTCCACAAGAAACGTCGCAAAGGTTATCGCAAACTCAATGGACACCGTCAGGATCTGACGAATGTCGTAGTTAAAGAAATTGTTATTGCTTAAAAAGAAAGGACAACCAGTATGGCTCACAAGAAAGGTGTCGGTAGTTCTAAGAACGGCCGTGAATCAGAAAGCAAACGTCTTGGCGTGAAGATCTTTGGTGGTCAATTCGCAAAGGCAGGTAACATTATCGTACGTCAGCGTGGTACCGTACACAACCCGGGTGAAAACATGGGTATGGGTAGCGACCACACGTTGTTCGCTCTCTGCGATGGTATCGTAACCTTCCGCAAGAAACGCGACAACAAATCGTACGTTTCCATCCAACCGGTAGAGTAAAGTTGAACGTTAAAAGTTTAAAGTTGAAAGTTAATGCTTACACTTAAACAGATTTACGACGACAAGGCAAAAGTAATTGCCGGTTTACAAAAGAAGCACTTCGCTGGAGCCGTTGAGGCGATAGACGAGGTGCTTCGTCTGGATGGAGAGCGCAAGTCCGCACAGCAAGCCAAAGATGCGGCCGCTGCGCAGATGAACCAGATCAGCAAATCCATCGGCGCCCTCATGGCGCAAGGTAAACGCGATGAGGCAGAGACTGCAAAAGCACAGACAGGTGCACTCAAAGCGCAGATAGCGGAATTCGATGCGAAGATGAGTGAGGCGGAAGAGGCGCAAACCAAACTCCTGCTCACCATCCCCAATGTCCCATATGATATCGTGCCGGAAGGTGCGAGCGCGGAAGATAACCTCGCTGTTACCATCGGTAACTGGCCTAACCAGCCGATGATAGATGCCATTACCAAAGACGGCGCTATAGCGCTGCGTAATTGGGATGGCGAGACGGACGAGAAGATTGCCGCTGAGCGCATCGCGCAAAGTGAGAAACTGCCTCACTGGGAACTCGCGAAGAAATACAACCTCATCGACTTCGACCTCGGTGTGAAGATTTCGGGTGCAGGATTCCCGGTATATATCGGTCAGGGTGCCCGTCTGCAACGTGCACTCATCAATTTCTTCCTCTCGGAAGCCAACAAGGCCGGTTATACGGAGATCATGCCGCCTACGGTGGTCAATACCGCTTCGGGTTACGGAACAGGTCAGCTGCCGGATAAAGAGGGACAGATGTACCACTGCGAAGTGGATGACCTCTATCTCATTCCGACGGCAGAGGTGCCGGTGACGAATATCTACCGCGACGTCATCATCGACGAGGACAAACTGCCGATTAAGAACTGTGCTTACACGGAGTGTTTCCGTCGCGAGGCTGGTTCGTACGGCAAGGATGTACGCGGTCTCAACCGCCTGCATGAGTTCTCAAAGATCGAGATCGTGCGTATTGACACACCGGAACATTCCGATGCTTCGCATAAAGAGATGTTAGAGCACGTGGAAGGGCTGCTCAAGAAGCTCGAACTCCCGTATCGTATTCTCCGTCTCTCCGGAGGAGATATGTCCTTCACGGCAGCACTCTGCTATGACTTCGAGGTCTATAGCGAGGCGCAACACCGCTGGCTGGAGGTTTCCTCTACATCGAATTTCGACACCTATCAGGCAAACCGTCTGAAATGTCGTTACCGTCGTGCGGAGGACAAGAAAGTGCAGCTCTGCCACACGCTGAACGGCTCTGCGTTGGCCCTCCCGCGTATCGTGGCTGCGCTCTTGGAGAACAACCAGTGCGAGGAAGGAATCCGCATCCCGAAGGCCCTGCAACCATTCTTCGGCGATGACATGATCCGCTGATTTAGCGTAAAAATGCAAAAAAGTGGCATACACTCTTGTGTATGTCATTTTTTTTGTGTAATTTTGTGCCCAAAATTATACGCCAATATGAACACCACGTATATTCTGCTGATTATTCTGGTCATTGTAGTAATGATCTTCGGGTTCTGGTTGATCCAGTATTCTTCTTTCCGTAATGAAGAGAAAAAACGTCAATGGGAGTTGAAGCGTGAGAGTCAGAAGGCGATCTCGCCGATTCGTTTGCGCGCGTATGAGCGTCTCGCGTTGCTGCTCGAGCGTACAACGCCCGAACATATGCTTATGGAGTTGAAGACCAACGAACCTACGGCGTTGGTGACATGGTCCGTGCCGCAGTTGCAGCAGTATCTGTTACAGACCCTGCGGGCGGAATATGACCATAACCAAAGTCAGCAAGTGTACGTGAGTGCCGAGGTGTGGGATCTTATCATCAACGCGCGCGATCAGATGGCAACATTCATCATCGCCATGAGTTCCCAGTTGCCCCCTAATGCGGATGCACAACTCTTTGCCACCACGCTCATAAAGGCTTATACATCCAATGGTACCACTCCCGCCGACAAGGCGATGGAGGAACTGAAGAATGAAGCGAAGACGCTTATGTAATATTCTTCTCGCATTGCTGCTCAGCGGGGCGGCTTATGCGCAACAGGCGGTCGTCCAGACGGCCGACACGGCGGTGTTGCCGGTAGATACGAATGTTGTGGTAGTCGTGGATACGATCGTCACGCAGGAAGATACCGCGGAGTTGACCATCGAGCGCAAAGAGCGCAAACAGATCTATCAGGGAACGATTGTCAAACTGGACATCCTCTCGCCGCTGCTCATGAGCGGATTGAATGGATGGAAGATACAGCACTACGAAGTGGCGGTGAACGTGCGGCTGGCGAACCGATTCTATCCGACGTTTGAGGTCGGTTATTCCGGTGGACAGACGCAACAGGGAGACAGTATATTTTATAACTCGCATGGCGGCTTCTTTCGCGCGGGCGCAGACATCAACCCGCTCAAGCGTAACCCGGGCTCACCGCACGCGCTGTTAGTGGGTCTGCGAATCGGAACATGTTTCCAACCGCGCAAGGTAGATTGTTGGGGAGAAATCGTGGCAGGTTGTCAGGTGGAGATTGCTCAAGTGAAGAATACCGCGTTTTATATGGGGTGGCAGGGACGGTTTAAGATCCTCTTCACCCGCGAGCCGGCAGGACTCACCGCAGCGCAGATGGGACCGATTTACATCCCCGGTTTCGGACATAGAAGTAATTTGGGATGGGGCGCAAGTTACCACTTAGGATGGAAATTCTGATTTTAAAACCACAATATTATGAATTCAACACAACTTTTGAATCGTGCGGCAGACAACATTCGTATCCTCGCCGCGGCAGCAGTAGAAAAAGCAAAGAGTGGTCACCCTGGCGGTGCTATGGGTGGCGCGGACTTCATCAACGTCCTGTTTAGCGAGTTCTTGGAGTACGATCCGGAGAACCCGGGTTGGGAAACACGTGACCGTTTCTTCCTGGATCCGGGACACATGGCTCCGATGCTCTACGGACAACTCTGCTTAGCCGGCAAGTTTACCTTAGAGGATCTCAAGAACCTCCGTCAATGGGGATCGGTGACACCCGGACACCCGGAGCGTGAGATAGAGCGAATGATTGAGAATACCTCCGGTCCGCTTGGTCAGGGACACACGTTTGCTGTCGGAGCAGCCATCGCGGCGAAATGGTTCAACCAGCGCTATGGCGAGATCCACAACCCGACCATCTATGCCTTCATCTCGGATGGCGGTGTCCAGGAAGAGATCTCACAAGGCGCAGGCCGTCTGGCCGGACACCTTGGACTTGACAATTTAGTCATGTTCTATGACTCTAACACTATCCAACTCTCGACGGGTTGCGGTGAAGTAACATCAGAAGATGTAGCAGCCAAATACAAAGCATGGGGTTGGTATGTACAAGAAATCCCGGGCAACGACCCCGACGCGATTCGCGAAGCCATCATCAAAGCGAAAGCAGAGAAAGGCCGTCCTTCTATCATCATCGGTCATACGACCATGGGTAAGGGATGCGTGACGGCAGAAGGTGCTAACTGGGAAGGTAAATGTTCGACCCACGGTGCGCCGCTGTCCAAAGCCGGTGCGTCCTTTGAGAAGACCATCGAGCATCTTGGCGGTAACCCCGAAGACCCGTTCCAGATCTTCCCGGAAGTACAGAAACTGTACGAAGATCGTGCCATCGAATTGCGCGAGTTGTGCAACAAGAAATACGCCGCTTACTATGAGTGGAAAGAGAAGAATCCGGTAGCAGCGAATGAATACGAGACTTTCATGTCCGGCGAGACACCGTGCATCGATTGGAGCCTGATTGAGCAGAAGGCAGGTGACGCTACGCGTAATGCCAGCGGCAAGGTGCTTGGCTTCTTGGCAGAGAACGTGGGCAACATGATTGTTTCGTCCGCTGACCTCTCGAACTCCGACAAGACCGACGGTTTCCTCAAGAAGACCCACGCCTTCAAGAAAGGCGATTTCTCCGGTCAGTTCCTGCAAGCAGGTGTGTCCGAACTCACGATGGCTTGTGTGATGATCGGTATGGCGCTCCACGGAGGAATCATCCCTGCCTGCGGTACGTTCTTCGTCTTCAGCGATTACATGAAACCTGCGGTTCGTATGGCTGCTCTTATGGAACTGCCGGTTAAGTTTATCTGGAGCCACGATGCGTTCCGTGTCGGCGAAGATGGTCCGACGCACGAACCGGTTGAGCAGGAAGCACAGATCCGCCTCATGGAGAAACTCCATAACCACAGCGGAAAACCGTCGATGCTTGTCCTTCGTCCGGCGGATGCCGAGGAGACCACCCTCGCATGGCGTTGCGCTATCGAGAACACCGCTACGCCGACTGCATTGATTTTGAGCCGTCAGGACATAGCCCCTGTTCCCAATGTTAACCTCGAAGGTTTCCGCAAAGGTGCGTATGTCGTTTCCAAAGACGAGAATCCGCAAGTTGTATTGTTGGCTTCCGGAAGTGAAGTAAGCACGTTGTTAGCAGGCGCAGAGTTGCTCCGCGCTGAAGGAATCCGCTTGCAGATCGTCAGCGTTCCGTCCGAAGGTCTCTTCCGTGAGCAACCGAAAGAGTATCAGGACGAAGTATTGCCGAAGGGTATCAAGCGTTTCGGTATGACCGCAGGCCTGCCTTGCACATTGGAAGGTCTTGTAGGCGAGAATGGCGCTATCTGGGGACTCAACTCCTTCGGCTTCTCCGCTCCTTACAAGGTCCTCGATGAAAAACTCGGCTTCACCGCACAAAATGTTTACGAGCAAGTGAAGAAGTTGCTGTAATAGGAATGAGTCGGTAACAAATTGTTACCAACCGTATAAGTACCGAACAAGTTCAGGATAAATAGATTACAAAGGCAAGTGGCAGAAATGTCACTTGCTTTTGGTTTGGAAGGTTAATAATCGAAGAGAGAGAACAAAAAAGAGAGAATTGCATCCTATTTGGCAAAAAAGTCCCCGAACCCTTGCATATGTCAGAAAAAAGCAGTACCTTTGCAGCCGAAAGTTGCAAAGACATGAACGAGAAACGGTTAATTGACATATTTGATAGTATCCGCGATGGCGGTTTCTCGGCTCATACACTCCAACTGATAGACAACTATACCAACGATATACTTTATGGAAGAGCAAACATTCATCGATTTAATCTACAAGAGCATGCAGGACTCTGCACAGCAGGTGCGCCGCTCATTGGGGCGTACACCGTCTGTTGCTACGCGCGAGCAAGCTTTGAACCAAGTCGCTTTTCTTCTGAAGGCCAAACAAGCAGCCCAAGTAACTGGGAAAGAAGAAAAAGATATAAAAATATAACAAACATAGAATAATGGCGAATAAACTAAACGTTCAAGGAACAGAAGTTTCTGTCATATCAATCCACGAGGAAGATTATATCTGTCTAACAGATATGATGAAGATTAAGGAAGGCGATTTCTTCTTTCATAATTGGCTGCGCAATCGTAATACTGTAGAGTTCCTTGGTATATGGGAAAAGGTGCATAATCCCAATTTTAATTCTGTCGAATTCGACATAATAAAAAGTCAGGCAGGTCTTCATAGTTTTCGTTTGAGTGCAAAAGAATGGATGGAGAAGACAGGGGCTATCGGTATCATTGCCAGAACAGGACGTTATGGTGGAACTTACGCTCACAAAGATATCGCTTTTGAGTTTGCAATGTGGATTAGTCCTGAATTTAAGGTGTACTTAATCAAGGATTATCAGCAACTCAAAGAGGAAGAACAAAAGGCTCTTGGTTGGTCGGCAAAGCGTGAATTGGCAAAGATCAATTATCATATCCATACGGACGCGATTAAGGAACACCTTATTCCGCATGAGATTGACCCTTATCATCGTTCGCTAATTTATGCAAACGAAGCAGATGTGCTCAATGTTGCATTGTTTGGGATGACAGCGAAAGAATGGCGTGACGCTCATCCTGAAGATAAAGGCAACATCCGCGACTACGCAACGATTAACCAATTGATTTGCTTGAGTAACATGGAGAACCTCAATGCGGTCTTTATCAACGAAGGTCTGCCGCAAGGCGAACGTCTCCAGAAACTTAATCAAATAGCAATCCAACAAATGACCGTGCTGGAGAACGTAGAAAGTAAGCATATATTGAAACAATAAAATAATCGTCACTCACTGACGTTAAACAGGAACCCAGGTCTGACCTCACCGACAGCGTAAAAAAAGCGGTGAGAAATATTGAAATAAAAAGCGCGAAGCGTCGCGCGATAACATATTATAAAATAGCATTTGCTTTATTAGGATTCTTTCAAACTTGGACACTTTGAAAAAATAACACATCCGAAATAATGCGAATGTTCGCACCATGAGTGTGAACTTTCTGCATGTATTGGAGTGTTATGGGAGTCCAAGCCCGAAAGAACCAATTAGCGAAAGTTCGCACTTTTTGTGTATAATTAACCATAACAATTTAAAACCGATGCTCGATGGGATAAGCGAGCAACTAATTAAATGAAAATAAAATATTTATTGGGAGCTGCACTATGTTGCATCGTAATGGGTGCTTGTCAAAGTAATGACCCAGATAAAAACACAGGCAATGGTACCCAAACAAACTCACAGATTCCTGAAGGATTGAATGATTTCGTAAAAGGAATAGGAAACGTTGTTGATACCAAAACTTTAGAGAATGGTTCAATCATTATGACAGATGACAAAGGAAACACCATTACTAAAGATAAAGATGGCAATATTACTATTGTCACCAAAGAAGGTGAGACCATTCTCATTGACAATTCTATCAAAGAAGATCCTTCGGCAGCAAAAGATAAATGGTATAATTCTACATGGCGTAATAATAACAATCATCCCGTTTCTCCCGAAATGTATGAAGCTATTCCTGAATTCATTTCTCGTATACAGACGTTAGGATTCCATGTAGAACAAAAGGAAAATCCGAAAGATACAACTATTATTGAGCAAGAAAATGAGAACAATTATATCATACATTTCCGTAATACGACCGCATCTTTGCAACAGATTGATACGGTGCGAGAATATACTTATACGCGCAGAATACAATATCTACAAATAACTTTATTTCCGGAAGAAATAGGAAACGAAGAGCATCGTTACGAATTAGTCATAGAAAATAATCATGCAGTACTCTACGAGAAATACTATTACTACGACAATTCAACTGAAACTTATGTGTTAGATGGTGAGTGGATCATTGATAGCATGGATCGATATTGGCTAAACGATGATAATTCGTTCACTTTCTACCAAGGAACTACCACTTTGAACCCAACAGAAAGAATCGTTTCTACAAATAATCAAACGACATACTTTAACTATCGCCGTTTGAGTGAGACGCAAATAGCCGCAAGTAACAATTCTGTATCATATATAATAAATGAAAGAACTGATCAAGGTACTCCAAAATTGGAAGTAAATGATTTACAGGGAAATAAACTGATATCATTAGAATTGGTTTCATTATAAAATGGTTCAAATATATGCAAAAGCAGGTGGTCAAAATGATCACCTGCTTTTGGTATAAGGATTCCCAGCAATCAAGTCCTTTCCATTTAGTCGACAGTCTCGGGATAATCGTGGACGTGACCGTAGGATGACTATACCACAAGTCACGAAAAAAAGTAAAAAGTCAAAAGTATGCGATTTCCTAAAAACATAGACATCATGCTAACGCAGTGAGATAAGAATCTGTGAAGTCGTGAATGGAAATAAAAATTCAATACTTTTGACTTTTAACCTCTTTCTTAATAATCGTGCATTTTTCGGGGCAAAATGATAGGCGACGACTTAAGGATGGTATAGGGATGGTATCAGGATGGTATCGGGATGGTGTCGGGATGGTGTCGGGATGGTATCGGGATAAGTCCGAAAGTCTCGCACTTATAACGCACTTATGACGCACTTATCACGCACTTATCACGCACTATTTTTTGCATGTTAACACATTAGTATTATATACATAGTATATAATACATACAAGCAGCCTTTTTTCAAGAATAAAGAAACAAAATATATTACATTTATCAATTTCTCGCGCTTCATGAAATGTAATTTTGTATAAATTTATACAAATTCTTGCGTATGTCAAAAAAAAGTAGTACCTTTGCGGTCGCAAAGGTTTGGACCTATGCGAATTGAACAACAAGACAAATAATAGTTTTATGGAATATAATTTTTCAGAGATTGAGAAAAAGTGGCAAAAAGCGTGGGAGGAGAACGGCGTTTATACCGTTTCGAATGAGTCCGACAAGCCGCACTACTATGTGTTGGATATGTTCCCTTATCCTTCGGGTGCGGGTCTGCATGTCGGTCACCCGTTAGGCTATATTGCCAGCGATATTTATAGCCGTTACAAACGTCTGAAGGGCTTTAACGTGTTGCACCCGATGGGTTTTGACAGTTACGGTCTACCGGCGGAGCAGTACGCTATTCAAACCGGTCAACACCCTGAGAAAACGACCTTCGAGAACATCGACCGCTATATCTCACAGCTCAAGAAAATCGGTTTCTGCTACGACTGGAACCGCGAGGTACGCACGTGCGATCCGAAGTTCTACAAATGGACGCAGTGGGCGTTCGTGCAGATGTTCAACAGCTATTTCGATCCGAAGACACAGAAAGCGCAGCCGATTAGCAAACTGATTGCAGAGTTTGAGGCGAACGACCCGAAATGGGCGACGCTTTCCGAGTGCGAGAAACAAGAGCGGCTGATGAACTACCGCATTGCGTACCTTGCAGACACCAAGGTCAATTGGTGTCCGAAACTGGGTACGGTATTGGCGAATGATGAGGTAAGCGAGGGTCTTTCCGTCCGCGGCGGTTATCCGGTGGAGCAACGTGTGATGAGGCAATGGTGTCTGCGCGTGAGCGCTTATGCCGGACGTCTGTTGGAGGGCTTGGATAGAATCGATTGGACGGAGAGTTTGAAAGAGACGCAACGTAATTGGATCGGAAGAAGCGAAGGAGCTGAGATGCAGTTTAATATTAAAAAGCCTACCCCCGACCCCTCCCTGAAAGGAGGGGAGAACGACCTCGCCATGACCATCTTCACCACCCGTGCGGACACAATCTATGGCGTGACGTTTATGGTTCTTGCGCCGGAGAGCGAGTATGTACAAAGGGTTGTAAATCCAGAGCAGAAGACAGAAGTGGACGCTTATCTGGCTCGCTGCAAGAACCGCACGGAGCGTGAGCGTATCGCTGATAGAAAAGTGACGGGTGTATTCACGGGAAGTTATGCGATTAACCCGCTGACACAAGGCGAGATACCTATTTATATTTCCGATTATGTGCTCGCAGGCTACGGAACAGGCGCTATCATGGCGGTTCCGGCACATGACAGCCGCGACTACGCTTTCGCGAAACACTTCAACCTGCCGATCATTCCGCTGATTGAAGGAGCGGACGTGAGCGAGGAGTCATTTGACGCCAAAGAGGGCAAGATGATCAACTCCGGTTTTCTCAACGGCATGGAGGTCAAAGACGCTATTCAGGCGATGAAGGAATATATCACCAACACCGGCATCGGTCGTGTGAAAGTGAACTATCGTCTGCGTGACGCTATTTTCTCGCGTCAGCGTTATTGGGGCGAACCGTTCCCTGTGTATTACAAAGACGGCATGCCTTATACCCTGCCCGAAGAGTGTCTGCCGCTCGAATTGCCGGAAGTGTCGGACTTCAAACCCACCGAGACAGGCGAACCGCCGCTGGGCAACGCCGCTGTCTGGGCGTGGGACGAGAAGAACCGCAAGGTAGTAAATAAATCGCTGATTGACAACAAGGCCATCTTCCCGTTGGAGCTCTGCACGATGCCGGGCTTCGCAGGAAGTTCCGCTTATTATCTCCGTTATATGGATCCGCATAACGACGAGGCGCTCGTGGGCAAACAAGCGAACGACTACTGGCGTCAGGTGGATCTCTATCTGGGTGGTTCGGAGCATGCTACGGGACACTTGATCTATTCTCGTTTCTGGAATAAGTTCCTCTATGATTTGGGCTATGTTTGCGAGGACGAACCGTTCAAGAAGTTGATTAACCAAGGTATGATCCAAGGTCGTTCGAACTTCGTCTATCGGTATATCGGCGAAGGTGCGACGGGTAACCTCTATATCTCGTACAACCTCATCGACAACCCCGAATACAAGGACAAAGTGCAGCCTATTCACGTGAACGTGAATATCGTCAACAACGACGTGCTGGACATCAACGCTTTCCGCGCATGGATGCCGGAGTTCAAGAATGCCGAGTTTGTCTTTGCGGACGGCACCTCGTCCGAACTGACGGGCTACACCGCCGGCGCAAAGCAGTATATCTGCGGCTGGGCGGTGGAGAAAATGAGTAAGTCGATGTTCAATGTGGTCAATCCGGACGATGTGATTGCTAAGTTCGGCGCCGACACGCTGCGTCTGTATGAGATGTTCCTCGGTCCGCTGGAGATGTCCAAACCTTGGGACACCAACGGTATTGACGGCGTGCACCGTTTCCTCAAACGTCTCTGGAACATGTACGAGAATATAACCGACGAGGAGCCGACCAAAGAAGAACTGCGGAGTCTGCACAAACTGATTAAGAAAATCACGTGGGATGTAGAGAACTTCTCGTTCAACACCTCTATTCCGGCGTTCATGATTGCGCAGAACGAACTCTCCGCACTCAAGTGCAACAAGCGTGCGATCCTCGAGACGATTGCTGTGCTGCTAGCGCCGTACGCTCCGCATATTGCTGAAGAAGCATGGCATCGTTGCGGCAATGAGAGTTTTGTGGTGAATGCTGAGTGGCCGGTTTGCAACGAAGCGTATCTTGTAGAGGACACGCAGAAATATCCTGTGCAGTTCAACGGCAAGGTGCGTTTCACGCTCGAGTGCCCGAAAGACACCCCGAAAGAGGAAGTGGAGAAACTTGTCCTCGCGCACGAAGACACATCCAAATATCTCGCCGGCAACACGCCTAAAAAGGTCATCGTCGTCCCCGGCAGAATCGTAAACATTGTAATGTAAGAATTTCTCTGGATGAATGAGTGAATCTATGAATAGCGGGCAACCTTCATGGCTGCCCGCTATGCTTAATAATCGTACATCTTTACTCTGCCAGATTGACGGCATAATAACGGACGCGGCCTTGCGGGGTGCAGCCGGTGATGAAGAGGACGCGGTCGTGCTCGGAGGCTGAGTTGGCACGGCGGACGATGTCGTCAAGGTCTTCTTCGGTGCGCACGGAGCGGTTGTTGACTTTCAGGATGATGAAGTCCGAGGGAACACCGGCACTCTTCAGTTTGCCAGCTTTGAGCGACTTGATCTGCAGGCCGTAATTGATACCCAGGCGCTCTTTCTGCGCATCGGTCAGTTCGGAGAACGTGGCACCTAAGACGGACGCTTTGTCCTCGGCAGAGATAACACCCGTACCGCCTTCGCGGTTGGTGAGCGTAGCCTGAACGGTCATGGTCTTGCCGTCACGGAGCAGCGTCACACTCACTACATCGCCCGGACGATGACGACCGATATGTTCCTGCAAGTCGGTGCCGGTCTTGACAGCCGCATCGTCAACACGCGTGATCACATCGCCGCTCTTGATGCCTGCTTTCTCTGCCGCGCCGTCCGGCACAACACGTTCCACGTATGCACCTTGTAACGTGCTGAGTTTCTTCTCTTTCTGCAACTCGGACGTGATCTCACGCATCTGTACGCCGAGGATAGCGCGCTGTACGACACCATACTGGCGGATGTCGCTCACCACTTTCTGTACGATACTTGTCGGCACTGCAAAACTGTAGCCCGAATACGAACCGGTCTGCGAAGCGATGGCGGTGTTGATGCCCACCAACTCGCCGCGTGTGTTCACCAGCGCACCGCCGGAGTTGCCGGGGTTGACTGCCGCGTCGGTCTGGATGAACGACTCAATCTTCATCTCCGCGTTGAGGATATTGATGTTACGTGCCTTGGCGGACACAATACCCGCCGTGACGGTCGAAGTGAGGTTGAACGGATTGCCGACCGCAAGTACCCATTCGCCGACACGCAGGTCATCGGAGTTGCCCATCAGGATGACAGGCAGCCCTGTCTCTTCGATTTTCAGTAGCGCGATATCCGTGTTCGGGTCAGTGCCGACCAGCGTAGCCGTGTATTCACGTTTGTCGTTGAGGACAACCTGAATCTGGTCTGCACGGTCGATGACATGGTTGTTGGTGACGATATAACCGTCCTCGGAGATGATGACGCCCGAACCGGACGCCTGCTGTGCCGGCAACTCGCGTTGCTGCCCCGGACGGCCGAAGAAGAACTCAAAGAGGTCCATCTGCTGCGAGGAGACCTGGTTGCGGTAGGTCGTCTTGACGTGTACAACCGCATTGACAGAGAGTTCCGCCGCGTTAGTAAAATCCGTCTCGCCTGCCTGCGGCAACGAAGCAAAACGGCTGTAGGCGACAGGGACTCCGGTGGAATCATTTGTGGTTAGTGATTGGTAATTTGTGATTTGAAATTGTGGATTGCTGTATTTCAATACAGCGAGTGTTGTTCCGGCGCTGACTGCTGCGACGAGCAGCACGACGCCTAAAAATCTGAATATCTTTTTCATAGTTCCGTTAATATAAATGTGCAGAAAGAGTATTACAAACTTCGTGCCAATGCCGGCATGCGCACACAAAAACAGCCGCCAGTGTCATACGACCTGACGGCTGACAGATGATTACTGACAGATGATTGCTGACAGCAGATGACAGAAGGCTTACTTCACTTCCTCTACATCCTCGATGTCGATGACTTGGTGGAAGCGGTCTGCCAGTTTGTTGAGTTTCTTCTCTACGCGGTTGACAGCTGCCACTTTAACCCAGTTGCCGATACCGTCTGCAATGATGCCGAGACCTACCAGCCATGCGATGGTAGTAGCCGAGATGGACGGATCGCAGAAGAAGCAGTAGCAACCGCCGCACATAGCCAGCACGCCGAGCAGGCAGAGTACCCACCAACGGCGGAAACCGAGTTTCCTGTAGTTGAACGAGTCGAGCATCAGGTTCAGTCCCTCATAGAACACCCAGAAAGCGAAGATGAACGGCAGAGCCACAGCCAGCGGAGCCGGCATGATGATGATTGCCACGCCGAGGAACACCTGCAACAAAGCAGCAAGGAAAGTCAGTCCGCTGAACGGATTGATAGCGCGGAGCGTAGCCCATGCACCAAAGGTGCTGCAACCGCTGATGATAAGCATCAAGCCGAACGCCCATGCCAACGAAACGAGGGTACTGCCCGGATAGATGATACAGAGCACACCCAGTACCACGAGGGCAATACCCGCGAGGCACATCAGAATTTTAGTACTTGTCTTCATAGAATTAAATAGTTAAAATGTTTGATATTCTCAATTGGGAGTGCAAAGTTACTAATTTTTCTATGAATAAGCAAATAAAAATACATTTTTCTTGCACATTCGGATTTTTTGTAGTAATTTCGGACTCCGCCACTACGTTTCCCCCGAAATTACGGTCGCAAAATCCAGCAAATGGCAAAATAAAATACATTTTTCTTGCACATTCGGATTTTTTGTTGTAATTTTGCAAGCAAAATTGTAACGCGCTATTTGAAAGAATGAGAAAGGAGAACAGAAAACAAAAAAGAGAGCCGAGACTCTCTTTCTGTGAACCAGCTGGGGCTCGAACCCAGGACCCCATCCTTAAAAGGGATGTGCTCTACCTGCTGAGCTACTGATTCAACGCCTTTTTTCAAAAGCGGGTGCAAAGGTACTACAAATTTTTGAATTGACCAAATTTTTTTGAAGAAAAATAACATTTTAGGGCATTTTACCCATCTTATATGCAAATAAATCTTACAAATAACCGCAGAAAGACCACAAATGTGCGAGTGGGAAACATCTTTTTGGGTTCCGATTATCCCATCCGGGTTCAGACGATGGCGAACACTGATACGAATGCGATTGACGCATCTGTGGACCAAGCTCGCCGTTGTATAGAGGCAGGGACAGAGTTGTTGCGTTTCACCACTCAGGGTTTGCGTGAAGTAGAGTCGTTAAAGGAGATTCATTCCCAAGTGCTGACAGCGGTGCCGTTAGTGGCGGATGTACATTTCAATTCCGAAGTGGCGGACGCGGCGGCACAAGTGGTGGAAGCAGTGCGTATCAATCCCGGTAACTATAGCAAAGACCCGTCGAAGATAAGAGAACGCTTTACGCATCTATTGGATATATGCCGCGAGCATGAGACAGCCATCCGTATTGGTGTGAACCATGGTTCACTGAGTGAGCGGATGATGGACAAGTACGGCGACACGCCGCTTGGAATGGTTGAGAGTGTGATGGAGTTTCTGCGCATTGCCGTAGAGGAAGAGTTTGAGAATATCGTCATCTCCGTAAAGGCTTCCAATACCCGTGTGATGGTGGAAACCGTTCGTCTGCTTGTGAAGACGATGAACAAAGAGAACATGGCCTTCCCGCTGCATCTGGGCGTGACGGAAGCCGGTGAAGGCGAAGACGGACGTATCAAGTCGGCCGTCGGTATAGGCGCCTTGTTGGCGGAAGGAATAGGCGACACCATTCGCGTGAGTCTGAGTGAACCGCCCGAGAATGAGATACCCGTGGCGCAGGAGTTAGTGGATTATTTCACGGATGAGGACTCGGTGCGTTATGATGGAACGGTAACAGCTGAAGTGCTGGATAATATCGGTGGTGGCGCAGAAATCCGTTATACGAGTTACGAAGAAGAGTGGGAAACCTTCGCCTTGCAAGCTGCGGCAGAGTGCGGCAGATTGTTGTGGGATTACAAGGCAACAGAACTGACACTTGTCAATCCGAACTTCACGGAGAACAAATTGAATTTTCTGAGTAAGGATATCCTGCAGGCTGCGCGTGTGCGCATCTACAAGACGGAGTATATATCTTGTCCGAGTTGCGGGCGCACACTCTTTGACCTTGAAGAGACGATCCGTAAGGTAAAGGCGGCTACGAGTCATCTTACGGGCTTGAAAATAGCCGTCATGGGTTGTATAGTGAACGGTCCCGGCGAGATGGCGGACGCTGATTACGGGTATGTGGGAGCCGGCCGTGACCGTATCTCCCTCTATCGCGGCAAAGAGTGCGTGCTGAAAAATATCCCGCAGGAAGAAGCCGTCGATCAACTCCTCGCCCTCATTGAGAGCGACAAAAACTCGAAATAACGTAATCCCGTAATTACGTAATAACGACAATAATTAACAACTAAAAATATAACCTATTATGCAAAAAAGTCCATTACAAATTGCGCGTCAGAACTACCAGCCGAAAATGCCGGTAGCTTTGCAGGGCGCAGTACGCCTTGTAGAAGGCGAGAAAACACAATCGGTGGCTGACCAAGAGGAGATTCAGAAACTCTTCCCAAACACCTATGGTCTGCCTATTATCACGATGGAGCCGACCACCGGCAAGAACGCGAGCGAGCCGCTCAACGTGGGTGTGATTCTCTCCGGCGGTCAAGCGCCCGGTGGCCACAATGTCATCGCGGGTCTGTTTGACGGATTGAAGGCTCTTAATCCCAAGAACAAACTGTACGGCTTCCTTGGCGGCCCGAGTGGTCTGATTGACGGTAAGTATCAGGAACTGACGGGTGACATCATTGACGAGTACCGCAACACCGGCGGTTTCGATATCATCGGTTCGGGTCGTACCAAACTGGAAGAAACCTGGCAGTTTGACAACGGTATTGAGGTTTGCAAGCAGTTGGGCATCAAGGCGATTGTTATCATCGGTGGTGATGACTCCAATACCAACGCTTGTGTGCTCGCCGAGTACTATCTGCAGAAACAATGCGGTATCCAAGTCATCGGTTGTCCGAAGACCATTGACGGCGACCTCAAGAACGAAATGATCGAGACCTCTTTCGGTTTCGACACCGCTTGTAAGACCTACGCCGAACTCATCGGAAATATTCAGCGCGATGCGAACTCCGCAAAGAAATACTGGCATTTCATCCGTCTCATGGGCCGTTCGGCAAGTCATATTGCTTTGGAGTGCGCTCTCGAGGCACAGCCGAATATCTGCTTGATCTCCGAGGAAGTCGAGGCGAAGAAGATGACGCTCAACGACATCGTGGAGGATATCGTCAAGGTGATTGTTGCCCGTGCGAACGCAGGTCTCAACTTCGGTACCATCCTTATTCCGGAAGGTCTCATTGAGTTCATTCCGGCAATGCGCGTGCTGATTCAGGAACTGAACGATATGCTGGCTGCGAACGAAGAGTTCACGAGTCTCGACGGCGATGATGCAAAACGCGAGTACGTGAAGTCCAAACTGACGCCGGCATCGTGTGAGTTGTTCCGTTCTCTGCCGAAGGGTATCGCCAAACAGCTCACGCTGGACCGTGACCCGCACGGCAATGTGATGGTTAGTCAGATAGAGACCGAGAAGTTGCTCATCGAGATGGTAGGCAAGCGTTTGGCTCAACTCAAGGCGAACGGCGAATACAAAGGTAAGTTCTCCGCCCTCAACCATTTCTTCGGTTACGAAGGACGTTGTGCTATGCCGTCGAATTTCGATGCTGACTATTGCTACTCCATCGGTGTGAACGCTACTCATCTCATCGCTGCAGGCAAGACAGGTTATATGTCGCTTGTACGTAACCTCACCAAGCCTTCTTCGGCATGGCTCGCAGGCGGTGTGCCTATCACGATGATGATGAACATGGAGAAGCGTAATGGCAAGATGAAACCTGTTATCCAGAAGGCTCTCGTGGATCTTAACGGTGCGCCGTTCAAGTATCTGCAGGCACATCGTGCCGAGTGGGCTGACGCGAACACCAGTTATATCTATCCGGGTCCTATCCAATACTACGGTCCGGCAGAAGTATGCGATCAACCGACACGCACATTATTGCTCGAGCGCGGCAAGTAATTCTTGCCCTCTGTATCAGCCTTTCCCTATCCGCCCAAGTGACGGATAGGGAATTGTTCGATGCGTACCAAAAGGAGGATATGACGGTGTGGAAAGCCTATGTGGACACCGTCACCTCTAATAGCCTAAACTCTTTGCTCATCGAATACGGTTACTGCGGATATGTGCTTGAGTACGATAAGCCGCATGCTACTCCTTATATATCGCGTTTCCGCGCGCACGTAGAAGCGCAACGTGAGACTTTGCCGCCCGGACATTACGAAATGTATATGTCGGCGGTGTATGTGTACGAACTGCGCGCGCATGAGTCCTTCCATCCTGCGAAAGCCATGAGCCTGGCCAAACAGGCCACGAAGATAGCGCCGAAAGATCCGCTGGTACTCGCTTATTATGGCACATCGCTTTTCTATGCCCCAAAACCCTTTGGGTCGAAGCGGGAGGCACTGGATTATTTCGAGCGCGCCGAGCAACTGTTCCGTGCTCCGAAATGGAAATACTGCTGGGTGCGCGAGGCGACACGCATGTATATCGGTCAATGCAAAGAAAAAATCAAATGATATGAGCTGTTTACAAGTATTATTAGCCATTATTTTCCCTCCTCTGGCTGTAATAGACAGAGGTTGCGGGTCGGTTATGATTGTCTTCTTACTGACGCTCTGCGGCTGGATACCCGGTGTTCTCGCAGCACTCATCATCCTCAATAAGAATCAGCAATGATGAGTGGAGAACAACCATTGGTGTCGTTTACGTGCGACTATAACGAAGGAGCACATCCGGAGATATTGCGTAGGTTGCTGGAGACAAACATGCAGCAGGAACCCGGCTATGGAAGTGACCGGTTCACGCAATCGGCTATTACCAAGATTCGTCAGGCTACCGGATGTCCGAAGGCTGACGTGGTGTTCCTGGTAGGCGGAACGCAGACGAACGCTACCGTCATAGACGGCTTGTCGCCGCGTTTCGGAGCTGTCATCGCGGTGGAGACAGGTCACATTGCCGTTCATGAATCCGGGGCTATAGAACATACCGGCCATAAAGTCATCACATTGCCTCAACACGAAGGCAAAATGCGTGCCGAAGACTTGCGCAACTACCTCGTTCGCTTCTTTGCGGACGATACATGGCAGCATATGGCGAATCCTCAAATGGTGTATATCTCTTTCCCGACCGAGTACGGCACAATCTATTCCCGCAGCGAATTAGAACAGATATATGCTATTTGTCAGGAATACGGATTGCTGTTGTTCATTGATGGCGCGCGTCTGGGGTACGGACTTGCAAGCCCTGCGGCGGACATTGACCTTCCCGGATTGGCGCAGTTATGCGATGTGTTCTATATCGGCGGAACGAAAGTCGGAGCCCTATGCGGCGAGGCGGTGGTGTTCCCCAAAGGAAATGCGCCTCAACCGCTTCTTACGGTGGTCAAGCAACACGGAGCGCTGTTGGCCAAAGGACGTCTGTTAGGCATCCAGTTCGACACACTCTTTACCGATGACTTGTATATGCACATCAGCCGACATGCCATTGAGTTGGCGATGCAGTTGCAACAGGTATTCCGCGATAAGCAGATACCGCTTTATATCCAATCGCCTACCAACCAGCAGTTCCCTATTCTGACCACGGCGCAAATGAAGAGTCTCGAAGGGAAAGTGGCATTTGAAGTGTGGGAAAAACTGGACGACGGGCGTGCGGTGACACGTTTTGCTACCAGCTGGGCGACACCTGCGGAGCATGTGGATCGACTAGCAGAACTATTATAAGTATGGCGCGTAAACACATCTATTTGGCCGGAGGATGTTTCTGGGGGACAGAACATTTCTTCAAGCAGATTGCCGGAGTCGAGGAAACGGAAGTGGGTTTTGCCAATGGACAGACGGACAACCCGACGTACGAACAGGTCTATACGGACACAACGGGTTATGCCGAGACGGTGCATGTCACGTATGATCCGGATAGGGTTAGCTTGGAGTTCCTGCTGCGGATGTTCTTCGTGGCGATTGATCCCGTCAGTCTGAACAAGCAAGGGCACGACGAAGGAACCCGTTATCGCACGGGTATCTATTTTACGGACGAAGCAGACTTCCCGGTAATCGAGAAGATCTATGCTGAGGAACAGAGCAAGTACACGCAGCCTTTGGCGGTAGAGAAGATGCCTTTACGGAATTTCTATCCCGCCGATGAGTACCATCAGGACTATTTGGACAAGCACCCCGATGGCTATTGTCACTTGCCCAAAGCATTGTTTGACTTCGCCCGAAAAGCGAAACATTAATGGAAATAACAGGTCTTTTGGAATATAGCGAGCGGTCACAACTCAGGGAATGGTTGGAACAACATGCAGCAAGTGACCAGTGCTGCTGGATCGCTATGTATCGCGGGAAGAGAAAGCCGGAAGGCAGGTGTCTGCCGTATATAGATGTCGTCGAAGAGGCGTTATGTTTCGGATGGATTGACTCCACTTTGAAACGCCTGCCGGACGGACGATTGGCGCAGCGCTTGTCGCCGCGGCAGAAACGAAGTCATTGGACCGAACTGAACAAGCAGCGCTGCGCAGACCTCGAGCAACGGGGTTTGATGACCGAACTCGGTCGCGCAGCATTACAAAGAGCATGAAATGAAACGATTTTTACAAGTATTAGTCTTTACACTGGTTTGTTTGTTGCCATTATGGGCACAAGAAGAATTTGACGCTCACCTCATCGGGCATGTATTGGATGAGAAAACCGGAGAGCACTTGCCGTACGTGAATGTACAGGTCAAGGGAACCAATATAGGTACTGTTACCGACGAGTCCGGTCACTATTTTCTGAAGAACCTGCCGCTGGGCAGACAGACTATTGTCTTCTCTTATGTCGGCTATGAGACAGAGGAGTTGCCGGTGAATATTACGGAGCATACTACTACGGAGTTGAAAGCTGTCATCCATGAGGTGTCACAGCAGTTAAACAGCGTGGTGGTGACGGCGAATCGTTATGCAACGAAGAAGCAAGAAGCCGCCACTATTGTCAATGTGTTGTCGCCGGCGATGTTTGAGACAACGGCTGTCACGTGTGCCGCTGACGCACTCAGTTTTCAGCCGGGTTTGCGGGTGGAGAACACCTGCTCGAACTGCGGCAAGACAGATTTGCGCATCAATGGTCTGCAAGGCCAGTACACGCAGATATTGATGGACAGCCGTCCTGTCTTCTCGTCCATGGCGGCGGTCTATGGATTGGAGCAGGTGCCGACGGCGATGATTGATCGCATAGAGGTGGTTCGTGGCGGCGGTTCGGCGATGTACGGCGCGAACGCCATTGCCGGAGTGGTGAATGTGATTACGAAAGAACCGGTGCGCAATTTTGTGAATATATCCAATACAAGCCATGTGAACGAGCATGCCGGCTATGATATCCATACCGATCTCAACGCGTCTGTGATGAGCGAGAACCGTAAGATAGGTGCGTATTTGTTTGCAACGCATCGCACGCGCAGCGAATATGATCGGGATTATGACGGTTTTAGCGAGTTGCCTAAGTTGCGCGCCACGACTGCCGGAACACGGGTGTTTTTCAAGACGAGCGCTTATAGTAAGATAACAGCCGAGTACCATCATACGACGGACTTCCGCCGCGGAGGTAACAGGTTTGAGTTTGAACCTCACCAGGCGGATATCGCCGAACAGTTACGTCATAATATCGATGCCGGATCGCTTGCTTTCGATTGGTTTTCACCGGATAACAGACATTTTGTTTCGGCTTATTCGGCTATACAACATATAGGCCGCGAGAGTTATTTCGGTACAGCGAGGGACACCGCGGCTTATGGTCGCAGTAGAGACCTCACGTCCATTACGGGTTTGCAATACCGTTTTTCCTATCCTTGCGGACGGGCGAGCGGTGACCTGAGTGTCGGTGCGGAATACACGTATAACGGATTGAACGACAGGATGTTAGGCTATCATAGAGAGATAAAGCAAGATGTGCATGTAGTCGGCGCATACGCGCAGAACGAGTGGAAAGGCCGGCAATGGAGTGTTTTGGTTGGTGCACGATTAGAGAAGCATAATTTCCTTTCCAAACCGGTATGTACTCCCCGTGCCACGTTCCGTTATACGCCGATGGACGGATTAGTGCTCCGCGCAGGCTACAGCAGCGGTTACCGTGCTCCGCAAGCTTACGATGAGGATCTTCACGTAGCGGCCGTCGGCGGACAAGTGTCCTTTATCACGCTGGATCCTAATTTGCGCCCGGAGTACTCGCACAGCGCTACGCTGAGTGGCGATTGGTACCGCCGGTTCGGCAAATGGGAAGTGAACCTGACGGCAGAAGGTTTTTATACGTATCTGCAGGATATTTTTATCCTTCGCGAGAACGGCAGAGACGCAGAAGGCAATCTGCTCTTCGTGCGAACGAATGCGAGCGCCGCCTGGGTGGGAGGTCTGAATATAGAAGGAAAACTATCCTTTCAACTTTCAACTTTCAACTTTCAACTTTCAGCAGGTTACACCTATCAGCAGAGCCGTTATACCGAGCCGCAGGAATGGAGTCCTGAAGTAGCGCCGAACACGCGCATGTTACGTACGCCGGATCACTATGGCTATGTACTCATTGATGTGAAACCCGTGAAGGATTTTACGATTTCCATCAACGGCAAAGCCACCGGTTCGATGCTTGTGCCGCACCTCGCAGGGTATATTCCGAAGGATGAAGAAGTACTCGTGCCGAGTTTCTGGGATATGGGTATCCGCTTGGCGTACGACGTACATCTGTACAAGCATTATTGCCTGGAAATCAGTTGCGGCGTGAAGAACGTTCTTGACCAGTTCCAACGTGATCTGGACAAGGGTGAGTTCCGTGATGCGAGTTATATCTACGGTCCGTCCATGCCCCGCACGTATTTCGCAGGCGTGAGTTTGAAACTATAGACTGAATCAATCCGAATACATATGAAAAGAGACTATTCAAAATGGTGTAGTATAGCGCTGATAACCGCTATTTACGTACTCGCGGGCGTGGCAGGTTGGCTGCTGTTCGATGCGTTATCCGCTAATCCGCTAACCGCTAATCCTCTCCTGCGTTTGTTCTGCGCCGACGTGCTGGCAACGATCGTTGTGTGGGCATTTGGTTTGCTTTATGAGAACGTATCTGTCTATGATCCCTATTGGAGCGTCTTTCCTCCGGTAGTCTTTCTGCTGTGGGCTTGTTATACAGGAGTATGGTCTCTTCCGGTCATTCTGCTGCTTATTGCCTCATGGTATTGGGGCTGGCGTCTCACGCGCAACTGGGTGATTACCTTCAAAGGTATAGCGCACGAAGATTGGCGTTATACCAAATACCGCAGCCAACACCCGCTTGTTTTTCACGCCATCAATCTTTTCGGCCTTAATATGGTGCCGACGCTGGTAGTCTTCGTTGCTATGCTGCCGGGTTTGAAATTATTTGAGACCACTAATCCACTAACCACTAATCCACTAACTCTTGCCCTATTGGCCTTCGGCTTTATCGTTTGTCTGAGTTCGGCTACCATCCAATTGATAGCGGACAAGCAGATTCATGATTTCCGTGCCGCCAATCCGGGCAAGTACTGCAATGTGGGTCTATGGAAGCACGGTCGTCATCCGAACTATTTCGGTGAGATTCAGTTCTGGTGGGGTATATGGATCATGTACGCCGCGCTGAACGGCATAGATATGTTTATCGGCGGTCCGATAGCGATGACGGCACTCTTTGTCGGCATCAGTATTCCGCTGATGGAGAAACGCCAACTCGCCAATAAACCCGGGTACGCTGAATATCGTAAACAAACAAGAATGTTGATATAATGGAAGCAATCAGTCAATACACCCATTCTTATTCGCTCACGGCGGGTGACATGGACACGCGTTATCGCATGACGCCTAATGCCGTGTTGCTTTATTATCAGGACTGTTGGGCGCGTTTCATGGCTTGCCTGCACCTGGCGGCGTTTGATGTAGTGAAGATGAACCGTATATGGGTCATAACGGAGTTTAACGCGTGGTTTGAAGAGCAGACGGCCCTTTGGTCGGATGATATCGAGGTGACGGTATGGAACAGTGAGTTGAGCGCACTTCGTCTCTATGCCGAGTTCCGTGTGCGACGGCATGACGGGGTAGAGGTGGCGCATGGTTATGGCTGCTGGACATTGCTTGACACGGAGACGCATCGTCTGGCACCGATGACTCCTTTTCAGCCGCAGATACCTGTACTGCCGGAAATGACATCCGAGACCCATAAGAAACGCCGTTTCCCGACGGAAGGCACTCCGTTGCAGGAGATAGAGCACCGTGTCAATCCGATCAATCTTGACTTCAACGGACATGTCAATAACCGTACGTACCTCAGTATTGCCATGCAGTCCGCGGACGAGACATTTATGGACACGTACGCGATTCGTACACTGACCATTCATTGGCTCAAAGAGACATTCCTGGGAGACACGCTTCTCTGCCGTTTGGCTTTGTTGCCTAACGAGACCGGAGAAAAGGTGTACCATTACCTGCATACTATCTCACGCAATGATGACGAGACGGCGGCGCTGGTTTATTCCGAGTGGGGACCACGCACGGTACAGACGGATGTATGTACCCACGCACAAAGACTATAAGCTATGACGACAGACTATCAATTGACAGAAGACGGGCTGTATGCCTATGAATATCCGCGACCGTCAGTGACGGCGGATGCCGTGCTTTTTGCCGAGCGCGACGGAGAGATATACGTGTTGCTTATTCAGCGGGGTAACGAGCCTTGTAAAGGTTGCTGGGCCTTCCCCGGTGGGTTTCTCAATATGGATGAGACGGTGGCTCGTTGTGCAGAGCGTGAGTTGGAGGAAGAGACAGGCATTGTGCTGACAGGTATGCAGTTGGTGGGTATCTATTCCGATGTGGAGCGTGATCCGCGCGGACGCGTCATCACGGCCGCTTATACCGCTATGACAACTATGCCGGATGCCACTGCCGCAGACGATGCCGCTGCTGCTCAATGGTGGCCGCTGAATGCACTGCCTAAACTTGCCTTCGACCATGACAAGATTCTTGCAGACGCAATAAAAGTCTTGAGAATTGCATAGCAATAATCGTGCCCTTGCGGCTAAGGAATAATCGCAGCGAGTTTAGCGAGCAAGAAAAATCAGCTTGCTGATTAATCGTGTGAGGCTTGTCCGAACTAAGAACCTGGGTGCGAGTCGGTATGAGAACAAGAAAGAGACCCGTAAGGTCTCTTCTATGTTGCTCAACCAGGACTCGAAAAATCAGCTTGCTGATTAATCGACAGAGCGAAGCGGCGGAGAACCTGGGTGCGAGTCGGTATGAGAACAAGAAAGAGACCCATAAGGTCTCTTCTATGTTGCTCAACCAGGACTCGAACCCAGACAGACAGAACCAGAATCTGTAGTGCTACCATTACACCATTGAGCAATGCCATTTTTCAAAAGCGGGTGCAAAGGTACTGCTTTTTTTTGAATTGTGCAAATTTTTATGCAAAAAAATGCACTAAGCGGTACAATTTTCTTTATTTTTGCCCGTCACTTCCACGTTTTTGATTAAAATCTTGCGAATTTGGAAAAATTGTAGTACTTTTGCAGTCGGAAATAAGTTTAACCTCAAAATAAACGTCATTATGTTAGGAACGATTATCTATGTATTAGGTATCGTGTGCGCAGTATGGTGCGTGCTGGATATCTTCAAGACGGCGAAGTGCGGTCTTCTGGGCAAGATCATTGCCTCGATTTTGGTATTGGCCTTCAGTTGGATAGGCTTTGCGATCTATTATTTCTTTGTTCGCGGCAAGATCTGATTAGAGTTAATCCCACAAAGAAAGGGCGACCGAGAGGCCGCCCTTTTTCACTAATTATACTGGTTTCGTCCTTATTTAAAGCAGGTTTTGTCCTTATTATATGCAGGTTTTATGCTGTACACTTTTACTTTTCAATTATTTTGTCCATTCGTCAATTAGCGCGGAATTTTATCCCACATAGGTATGTACCGCTATGCCGGCGCAACATAGAATCAACATAGAGTCAACATAGAGGCAACACGGGGTAAACACTGAGGCAACACGGAGGCAACACGAGGTAAACACGGATGCAACTCGACATGTAGAACATTTTAGTACCCCTTTCTGTTAATTTTTTTTCTGAAAAAGTTGAACTTTTTCTTGCATATATCAAAAATTTTCTGTACCTTTGCAGCGGTATTGACATTAGTTCGCTATGATGTCCAGTAAAATGTTCAATTTTACCCCCCCCCAGAGACCGGAAAACAGGCGGTAGCAGGGAAAAATGTTTCATTTGGCAACGCTTAGGCGGTGCGTAGTTTTATACACTATGCGCTGCCTTTTTCTATATGTATAACAAACAATACTATTAACTAAACAATCAAATTTATGAAAAAAACATTTACTTTACTCATTGCCCTCCTGGCGCTCACCGTCAGTTCATGGGCTCAAACGCAGGTCCAGATTGGCGATTTCTGGTATCAATTAGAAACTTACGGCGACTTTAAGATTGCCAACGTAATGAAACTCCCTGAAACGGGTACGTTCGAGAGTTACGGAAGTAGTGTTTCCGGAGAGATTGTTATTCCTGCAACGGTAACGTATAACACCGAAGTCTATGAGGTTATGGGTCTCTTAGATTATGCTTTTGTAGGATGTTCTAACATTACATCTGTTACAATTGAAGAAGGTGTAATGTCTGTCAATACTCATGCTTTTTGGGAATGTTCGAGTTTAACCACAGTGACTTTACCATCTACGATTATGGATCTTGGTAATCAGGCATTTGGTTTTTCAGGTCTGACGACTATCACCATCAACGCAACAACCCCGCCGTCTTATGGATCTGCTTTATTTGATTCCGACAATTTAGAGCACATTTATGTGCCTGCTGCAAGTGTAGCGGCTTACCAAGCAGCAGAAGGCTGGTCTGCTCATGCAAGCATCATTGCGGAAATCCCTGCCGGACCGGCCTCATCGGTTACATGGAATGAAAATGATGTAGACCAAGTTGCATTATATCTGCCCCCTAGTTACGTCGGTCAAACAACATCAGCTAGTCCAGTAAAAAATATTACAGCATCTTTAACGAGAACCTCAGCTGAAAGTAATAATTGCCAATTTAGTAATAAAGAGATTTGGATGGAGAATAATGGCAATGTTACCTTCACATCCGCTGTTGGCGATATTACAGGCATTGTGATTACATGTAGCACGGTGTATGGGACTTACGCATCGAATGTTGAATACCTTCCGGCTGGTTGGACCTATGATGGTGCTGAAACATTTACTTGGAATGGTACTCCTTCCAATGCAGTTTCTATCTCAGGAAATCTTGATTTCAAAATCACTTCTATTGAGTTCACATTAGATAATGCCGCTCCTGCTCCTGCCGAATTGACCACCACATGGGAGGCACGCCAAGTAAGCCATGTGCGCTTTGATGGATACTACGAAGATGATTTGAGAAGCTCCGGTGTAATCAAGAATATCATCGCATCGCACGAGAGAACCGATGCTGGTTCTTGTTCCTTCCAGAATGGACAACTTTGGATGGAGAATAACGGATATGTGAAGTTCAAATCCATCGCCGGAAATCTCACCGGTATCGTCATTAGATGCTCTGATCTGGGTAGTCCAAGTAATCTTTCCGACGGTTGGTCATCTCAAGCGGTAGCACAAACCTTGACGTGGACAGGTGATGCAGAGGAAGTTACACTCCGCGGAAATATCGGTTGTACCATTTCTTCCATTGAGTTTACCTATACTCCCGCTGCCGCTCTGCATGTTGGAGAAACATTTGAACAAGCCTACCAATTATACGAAATTACAGGTGCACACACGGCAAAAGTGCCTGCACAATCATTTGGAGGTTCGTTCCTTATCCCGGAATATGTGGACTACAACGAAGTAAGGTATTATATCACCGAGATAGATGATTATGCGTTCTATAATCAGGATGACCTATCTGATATAACGGGTGGCGTAAACATTGCTCGTATCGGTGCACATGCTTGTGAGGGTTGTACCCATATGAGAAGTTTTAGTTTGGACGGCGGAGTATTAGATGAAATCGGTGTTGATGCATTCAAGAACTGCAAACTTTTGGCTTACTACGAATCCAATACTACTACTCCTCCCGTACTCGGCAACAATGTATTCGCTGGAGATGAGTTGTTGAATCATATCCTTATAGATTATTTTGGAGTAGATGCTTATAAAGAAGCAGATGGTTGGTCTGCATACGCGTCCAAAATTGATTATAGAGGTACAGACGCCAGCGTCGGCGAGAAATTCTTTGACCTTGTACAAATGTACACCGGATTGTATGAGGTTACTACTCCTGCTACTTCTGGTACGCCAGGAGAAGCGAAAGTGGTTCCTTATACTTCATATATTAATGACATCTATCCGATTACTCGCACAGGTACACTCGTTATTCCTGAGGACGCAAACTATATGGGTAGTGAATATGCAATAACCGGAATTGGCGAAAATGCGTACAAAGATAGCACGCGCTTCAGCGCAGTGATGATTCCGCAGCAGGTAACATCTATCGAAGCAGGTGCATTCCTTAACTGCACAGGTGTGGAGAATGTATATTTCCTGTGGGAGAACCCAAATACTATCACTTGGTATGATCGTGACAAAGGTCTTGAGTTTGCAAAGGCTACCAGCGGAAAGACAAAAATATATGTTCCGAAAGGCAAATTGGCTGCTTATCAGTCATGGGCTCCGTCATGGGCAAGTTGCATGTATGATGTCGAACTCTTTGATGTTGATGTTACACAAGCGGAAGATCCTGATCATTCCGGACGTTTCTATCGTACTTTCTTCGATAGTGAGAACGATTACTTGTTGCCGCCGAGCGTTTGGGCACATGTGGGCTATGTAGAGAACAACGAATTTATTCTGCGTCCTATCGCTTTCGACGGTCAAATTCTGCCTAAAAACACAGCAGTTGTCCTCGAATCGGAGACTCCTATTTATCATTTGATAAAGTCTGAAGGCTCAGCTCCTGCTTATGCAGGTCAAAATGACCTCCGCGGTACAGATGTGAATTTAGCTGTAAGTTCGCTGCCTGCTGCACAGCAAGACAAAGTCTATGTACTGGGCAAGGAAGCTTGGATTAATAGTGTTCGCCAAGTAGGTATGGGTCTGTATCGCTACACCGGCACAACCTTAGGTGCACACAAGGCATACATGATCCTTAATTCCAGTCCTAACAATGCGCCGGCACGCTTCCTCTTCAGACATGAGAACCAAACGGAGGGCGTTGAGAATGTACAAGGCAATGAATCCTGCTCCAAGATCTTGCGTGACGGCCAGTTGATCATCATCAAAGGTGACAGAGAATATAACGTACAGGGTCAGATTGTAAAATAATGCTTAATGTTTAACGTTTAATGTTTAAGGAGATTTATTATGAAAATCGAAGATAATCGTGCCCTCGTGGTTAAGAGAAAGCTTTATAATCAACCCGAAGTGAATATAGCGCAAATCGGTACAATGTCTATTATCTGCGCCAGCGGTAGTGGAGGCGGACCATCGTTCGGCCCCATAGATCCGGACGCAACAACGGACATTCAGCTATAATCAATGACAATTTCGAAAAAGGAGTCTCTCACCCGAGAGGCTCTTTTTTTGTAAAATACAAAAAGATTTGCATAATTCAAAAAAAAGCAGTACCTTTGCACCCGCATTTTATGGGCTAATATAAATACACACAAATACTATGGAATTTAAGTATGCACCGATGTTTCAACTCGGAAAAGATGAAACAGAGTATTACCTGCTGACCAAAGACCATGTGTCGGTTGGCAATTTCGAAGGACATGAGATATTGAAAGTCGAGCCGGAGGCACTGACACTCATGGCACAACAAGCCTTCCATGACGTCAGCTTCATGCTGCGCCGCGCCCACAACGAGCAGGTGGCGAAGATCCTGCGTGACCCGGAGGCGTCCGCCAATGACAAGTACGTAGCGCTCACCTTCCTCCGCAATGCCGAAGTGGCATGCAAAGGACAACTGCCCCTCTGCCAGGATACCGGTACCGCTATCATCCACGGAGAGAAAGGACAAGAAGTGTGGACCGGATACTGTGACGAAGAGGCGCTGAGCCGTGGCGTATTCAACACGTATACCGAGTGCAACCTGCGCTACTCGCAGAACGCGCCGCTCAACATGTACGACGAGGTGAACACCAAATGCAACCTGCCGGCGCAGATCGACATCGAGGCTACGCATGGCAATGAGTACCGCTTCCTCTGCGTCACCAAGGGTGGCGGTAGCGCGAACAAGACCTATCTCTACCAGGAGACCAAGGCTCGCATCCAGAACCCCGGAACACTCATCCCCTTCCTCGTGGAGAAGATGAAATCGCTCGGTACCGCCGCTTGTCCTCCGTATCATATCGCCATCGTCATCGGTGGCACCTCGGCGGAGAAGAACCTGCTGACCGTCAAACTCGCTTCCACTCATTACTACGACTCGCTGCCGACGACCGGCGACGAGACAGGACGTGCTTTCCGTGACATAGAACTCGAGAAACAACTGCTGCAGGAGGCCTACAAGATCGGTCTCGGTGCACAGTTCGGCGGTAAATACATGGCGCATGACGTGCGCGTCATTCGTCTGCCCCGTCACGGCGCTTCCTGCCCGATAGGACTCGGTGTAAGCTGCTCTGCGGACCGAAACATCAAATGCAAGATCAACAAAGACGGTATATGGATTGAGAAACTCGACAATAACCCCGCTTCCCTCATCCCTGAAGAACTGCGTCAGGCCGGCGAGGGCGATGCCGTACGTATCGACCTCAACCAGCCGATGAAGGACGTGTGCGCTATCCTGACGAAGTACCCGATCGGTACGCGTCTGAGCCTCAACGGAACAATCATCGTAGGCCGCGACATAGCGCATGCGAAGATCAAAGCGCGTCTCGATGCCGGCGAACCGATGCCGGAGTACCTCAAGAACCATCCGATCTACTATGCCGGTCCGGCGAAGACACCTGCCGGCATGGCGTGCGGCTCGATGGGACCGACCACGGCCGGACGTATGGATCCGTACGTAGATGAGTTCCAGGACCACGGCGGTTCGCTCATCATGCTCGCTAAGGGTAACCGCTCCATCGACGTCACCAACGCCTGTCAGAAACACGGCGGATTCTACCTCGGCTCCATCGGCGGTCCCGCAGCTATCCTCGCGCAGAACAATATCAAGTCCATCGAGTGCGTCGAGTACCCCGAACTCGGCATGGAGGCTATATGGAAAATAGAAGTGGAGAACTTCCCCGCATTCATCCTCGTCGATGACAAGGGCAATGACTTCTTCAAACAACTCAAGCCCTGCGCCGGGTGCACGATTTTGCAGGATTAGTGGATTAGTGGATTAGTGGATTAGTGGAATGGCAAACAAGAGACATAAATATCGCTTGGCAATGCTGGATGACATCACGCTCCGTGAGGTCTTCCATATACGCGTGAGTTGGTTGGGCGCGGTGAGTGTGATCACCATTACCCTTCTCGCCCTGATCGTCTTGCTCTCCGTACTCATTGTCTATACGCCGATACGTAATATTCTGCCGGGCTACAGCGAGAGCTTGCGTCAGCAGTTGATACAGGAGTCGGCGCGCGTGGACAGTCTGCAGACCAGTCTCACGCTGCAACGTCAGTACCTGGACGTCATCAAGCAACTCACGGCCGGTGACATCCAGTCGGACAGTGTGCAGAGTCTTGACTCCCTGCAGCGTGTCGAGCGGGCGCGTATCCTCGAAGAGGGACGCAACGAAGTGACCGAGACATTCAAGGCGCAGTATGAGCAGAAAGAGCGTGACCGGCTGTTGCTCTTCGACACTCCCGTGAGCCAGTCCATACAACAGCTCTTCCGCCCTGTTCGCGGTGCGGTGGTGCAGTCGGCACGTCCCGATCTGCATGTCTATGCCACGGCTCTGACTACGGCGAAGAACGAGAGCGTGCTCGCCGTCATGCGCGGACGTATCGTCCAGGTGCAGCGCGCAGAGGATAACACCTTCACTATCGTGTTGCAACAAGCGCAATACCTCACTATCTACCGCGGCGTGACCAAAGCGCTCAAGACGCATGGCTCCTCGGTGGAAGCAGGAGAGGCGATCGGACTGATGGACGGCGACCATAATCTGGAAATGGAGTTGTGGGACGGCGGAAAATTCGTGAATATAGAAGAGGTGATAGCGTGGTAGGGAATGAAAGAATGAAAGAGTTAGCGATTTTAGGTAGCACAGGTAGTATCGGTACGCAGACCCTGGATGTCGTGCGTGCGTATCCGGACAGGTTCCGCGTGTACGCGCTATGCGCGCACCGGAGCATAGACCTGTTGGTGCAGCAGGCGCAAGAGTTTCATCCCGAAGTGGTGTGCATCGCCGACGAGAGTCTGTACGACTCTCTCAAAGCTCAACTCTCAACACTCAACATTAAAGTTTGGGCGGGACCGGATTCCATCGCTGAAGTGGTGACGATGCCGAGTATCGACATCGTGGTAGCCGCAATGGTCGGTTATGCCGGACTGCGTCCGACCATTGAAGCCATCAAAGCCGGCAAGACCATCGCCCTCGCCAACAAAGAGACCCTCGTCGTGGCGGGAGAGATTATCTGTGACTTGGCGGTGAAACATCATACACCTATTCTGCCGGTTGATAGCGAACACTCCGCGATCTTCCAGAGCCTCGTAGGTGAAGACCGCAGCGAGATAGAGAAAATCCTGCTTACCGCCAGCGGAGGACCCTTCCGCACGTACAGCCTTGATCAGATGCGGACAGTTACAGCCGCCGACGCACTCAAGCACCCCAACTGGGACATGGGGGCGAAAATCACCATCGACTCCGCGAGCATGATGAACAAGGGCTTTGAGGTCATCGAGGCCAAGTGGCTCTTCGGAGTGCCGGTGGAGAAGATCCAAGTGCTCGTCCACCCGCAGTCCATCGTTCATTCTGCTGTGCAGTTCACCGACGGAGCCATCAAGGCGCAACTCGGCGCACCGGACATGCGTCTGCCGATACAATATGCCCTCTCGTTCCCCGAACGCCTCGCCAGTGACTTCCCCCGTGCCGACCTGTTCGCACTCAAAGACCTCACCTTCGAGCAACCGGACTTAAACCGCTTCCCGAACTTAGGACTGGCGTACGAAGCCATGCGCAGAGGTGGTAACATACCCTGCGTCCTCAATGCCGCCAACGAGGTGGCTAACCTCGCTTTCCGCGAAGGACGTTGCGGATTCCTGCAGATGAGCGACATCATCTGTAAGACAATGGACAAAGCTACGTTCATCGCCAAACCCACCTACGAAGATTACGTCGCTACCGACGCCGATGCCCGCCGCATAGCAGAAGGATATTTCTAATTTCTGATTTCTGATTTCTGATTTCTAATTTCTAATTTCTAATTTCTATCGTGATTCAAGCAATTCAACTGATACTCGCCCTTTCGTTCCTCGTGTTGATACACGAGTTAGGGCATTTTACGTTCGCAAAAATATTCCACGTCCGCGTGGAGAAATTCTATTTGTTCTTCAATCCATGGATCAGCCTTGTGCGCATCAAGCACTTCGACGGCAAATGGCATGTGAAGTTCTTTGCGCCGAATGAAGACGAGCAGTGGGCACAGCACCCTGAGACGACAGAGTGGGGTATAGGCTGGCTGCCTTTCGGCGGTTATTGCGCCATCGCCGGCATGGTCGATGAGACCCATTCGACCGATGACCTGCCGTCGGAACCGCAGGACTGGGAGTTCCGCTCCAAGCCGGCTTGGCAGCGCTTGCTGATCATCCTGGGCGGTATCCTCGTCAACTTCGTCGGAGCACTGGTCATCTTCGCGATGCTCTTCTGGCATTGGGGAAATGACACCTTGCCCCTCAAAAACATCACCTCCGGACTCTACTATTCGGAGATCATGCAGGAGGAGGGTTTTGAGCAGCAAGACAAAATCCTGACCGTCAACGGCGAAGAACCCGAGACGCTGAGCGACGCGGTACAAGCCATCATCATCGAGGGCCAACGCGACGTGACGGTGCTGCGCGGAACGGACACAGTGCACCTGACGATGAGCGAAGATCTCGGACCGCGATACTTGGCCGTACAGAACGCTTTTGACAAAGCGGAACGCGAGAAAGCACGTGCGGACAAGAGTTATGACAAACGCCGCTATGTGCTCGTAGCGGAGTGGTTCCCGTTCGTGGTAGATACCGTCTTGCCGGACAATGCGGCTGCGTTCGCAGGCATAGAGAAAGGCGACTCCATCGTGGCCATAGACGGCGTGCCGACACCCTGCGCTGTACAGGTGACGCTCGAACTGCAGAAACATCCGTGTGACTCCATCACACTCGATTATTATCGTGCCGGAGAACGGCAGACAGCACGCCTCTTCATCGGCGACCAAGGAAAGATAGGCGTAGGACCGAAAAGCGTGTTGACATATTTTGAACTCGAGCATACGGATTATACGTTCTGGCAAGCTATACCGGCAGGCATCCAATACGGTTGGGACATCCTCGCCATGTACGTCAAACAGTTCCGGCTGGTCTTCACCAAAGAAGGGGCACAGTCGCTCGGCGGATTCGGAGCCATCGGATCGATGTTCCCCGATTTCTGGAGTTGGGAGTTATTCTGGAACATGACGGCATTCCTCAGTATTATTCTTGCTTTCATGAATTTCCTGCCTATCCCTGCGCTTGACGGCGGCTACATCCTCTTCCTGCTCGTGGAGATCATCACACGCCGCAAACCCAGCGACCGGTTCCTGGAAATAGCGAACGAAGTGGGTTTCTGGATCCTCATCGCCCTGCTTATCTTCGCCAATGGAAATGATATTTTGAAACTATTCTTTTAGACAATGGAAAATTATTTTGTCCATGAGTCCTCATACGTGGACGAGGGTTGCCAAATAGGGAAAGGCACCAAGATCTGGCATTTCAGTCATATCATGTCCGGCTGCATCATCGGCGAGAACTGCAATATCGGTCAGAATGTTGTTATCTCGCCGAATGTAGTGCTCGGTCGTAATTGCAAGATCCAGAACAATGTCTCCGTCTATACCGGCGTGCGCTGCGAGGACGACGTGTTCCTTGGACCCTCGATGGTCTTCACGAACGTCATCAACCCCCGCGCAGCAGTAAGCCGCAAAGACGAATACAAGCAGACCATCATTAAGAAAGGAGCATCGGTAGGTGCGAATGCCACCATCGTCTGCGGACATACGCTCGGCGAGTACTGCCTCATCGGTGCCGGCTCGGTAGTCACCAAAGATGTGCCGGCATATGCATTGATGGTCGGCAATCCTGCCCGACAAATAGGATGGGTCAATGCACACGGAGACAAATGCGCTTCCCTCGAAGAAGCAATGAAAGATTAAATGGTAAATTGTAAATGACCAAATTGTAAATGACTTTATGATACAACGAATTCAGACACTTTATTTACTAGCCATCGTGGCTTTAGGCATCGCGCTGATTTTTTTGCCGGTGTTACAACTGGTGACGCCTGAAGAGGCAGCGGAACTGCGTATATATAACTTAGGTGCGTCCGGAATGGAGTTAATCACGAACGAGGACTGCCAGCCCGTTGTTTGTCTGCAAGGCCTTTGGGGCTTGTTGGTCACTACGGCGTTAATCCCCCTTCTGGCGCTGATAGATATCTTCCTCTATAAGAAACGTATCCTGCAGGCACGCCTGAATATCTTCCTTGCCATGTTATGCCTTGGCTATTACGGTGTGCTGGCTATTTATATTTGGCAGGCGAAGTTGGCTTTGGGTGTGGACTGGCATGTGCTTCCTTGGGCTTCATTCCCGCTCGTATGCTTTGTATTAACCCTCATGGCTACACGCCGGATCCTCAAAGATGAGGCGCTCGTCCGTGCTGCCGACAGAATTCGATAACAATGAATCCACTATTATACATTTTTCTTCAAGCTACTGCTCCGACTCCCGAAGAGATTCAAGCCAAAGAGGACTCCATCCGTGCCGGTGCGCGGATGATGATTGAGACCGCGAAGAATGACCCGCACACGTTCTGGCAAGAAGTTGGCGAGTCGATGCTACAGTTTGGCATCAAGGTCTTGGCGGCTCTCCTGCTCTTTGTCATCGGCATGTTGCTCATCCGGTGGGTGAAGAATATCCTCAATCGGGTGTTTGCGCGTAGAAAGACCGAACCGACGATCGCTTCATTCGTCTCCTCGTTTGTCTCTATCTCCATGACCATCCTGCTGGTGGTTATTACGGTTAGTACCTTAGGTGTCAACACCACGTCTTTGGCTGCGCTCTTAGCTGCCGGAGGTATGGCCATCGGTATGGCACTCTCGGGAACCGTCCAGAACTTCGCCGGAGGTATTATGCTGCTCGCCTTCAAGCCTTTCAAAGCCGGAGATTTCATAGAGGCACAAGGTACTTCGGGAAAGGTGATTGAGGTAAATATCACGGCGACGAAAATTCTGACGATAGATAACCGCGTAGTCATCTTACCGAATGGAGCGCTGTCTAATGGCTTAATCCAGAACTATAACGGACGGCCGCTGCGCCGTATTGAGTGGCTCGTGAGCGTAGAGTACGGGGTGGATGCTACGGCATGCAAAGAGGCTATCCTGAAGATCGTGAACAGTGACCCGCGCGTGTTGCAGGAAGATACGGACATGAAGCAGCTCTACGAAGAGTTGAACATCTCCGCTTACCAACTCTCGACGGTGAACTATCGCATGGATGCTATCCCGGCACCATTTGTGGCATTGAAATCCCTCAACGCGAATGATATCACTTTCGTGGCGCGCGCGTGGGTGCGTGCGAACGACTATTGGGATGTGTTCTTCAAACTGCAGGAACAGTTCTATACTGAACTGCCCAAACAAGGCTTCGGATTTGCTTATCCGCACGTGGTGGTAGAAGATTTGAAGCGTAAGTAATGGAGGTGCTCTTAGGAAAGACATTGGCGGAACTGCAGGAGGTGGCGTTGAGCGTCGGCCTGCAGAAGTTCGCGGGGAAACAACTCGCGGAATGGCTCTACGTCCGCCGTGTCACATCCTTTGATCAGATGACGAATATCTCCCTCAAAGGGCGCGAAGCCCTCAAGGCGCACTATACCATCGGTCGGCATGCCCCGGTCAAAGAGGCCGTCAGTGCGGACGGAACACGCAAGTACCTGTTCGAAGTCTCCAATCTCCAATCTCCAATCTCCAATCCCCAATCCCCAATCTCCAATCATCCATCCTGTTTCGTAGAAACAGTATATATCCCCGAAGAGGACAGAGCTACGCTCTGCGTCTCCACGCAGGCAGGGTGTAAGATGGGCTGTAAGTTCTGCATGACCGGCACGCTCGGTTTTCATGGCAACCTCTCTGCAGCTGAGATCCTCAATCAGATCTTCGAAATAGACGCTATTGCATCTTCTCTCTCCCCCTCTGAGAGGGGGATCGGGGGTGTCTCCAATCTCGTTTTCATGGGAGAAGGAGAACCCATGGACAACCTCGATAATGTCCTGCGTTCCTTGGATATCATGACGGCGCCCTACGGCTGCGGATGGTCACCCAAACGGATTACCGTCTCTACGGTAGGCATTCCCGCCATGAAGCGCTTCCTGGACGAGAGCGAGTGTCATATAGCCGTCTCTATGCATAATCCTTTTGCGGTGGAGCGCGCGCAGATCATGCCCGCAGAGAAAATGTTCTCCATCACGGAGGTGGTGAACCTTCTCAAGCAATACGATTTCTCCCATCAGCGCCGTGTGAGCTTCGAGTATATATGTTGGGCGGGTCAGAACGACACCATGCGTCATGCCAAAGAGTTACTACGCTTGCTCAAAGGACTGCCCTGCCGTATCAATCTGATACGTTTCCATGCCGGAGTGGAGAATATAAAAAACGAACGCCGTTTTCCGGCGTCCGATGAGAAACAGATGGAGTTCTTGCGGGATTACCTGACCGAACACGGTCTCACGACTACTATCCGTCGTTCCCGCGGCGAAGATATCCTTGCCGCCTGCGGAATGCTCGTTAACTCGTTAACCCGTTAACCCGTTAACCCGTTAACCCGTTAATCCGTTAACCCGTTAATCCGTTAACTCGTTAACCCGTTAATCCGTTAATCCGTTAATCCGTTAACCCGTTAATCCGTTCCCTCTTTACAGCATCTTGCTCAACTCTTCGTAGTATTTCGGGGAGACAGGAACGGGCTTGATGTCGCGGATATCCAACTCCGCGTGTATCATGCCTTCTTTATCGCGTCGCAGCACTTTTACGTGGCGCGGGTTGACGAAATACGAGCGTTGGCAGCGAATGATACCGTGCCGCTCCATCAAGTCCTCTATGCCCCGCATCGACTGACGCAAGGAGTATTCTTTCTTATGCTCGCCTTCCATATAATGGATGGAGATGTAGTTTTCCTGCGCCTCTATATATAGAATGACATCGTGCGCGATGACCAGTTTGAGACGGCCTGTACTGTCCGTGAAGCGCACCAGGTCTTCTTCGTTCACATCTATCTCGTCCGGACGTATCAGTGCCAAAAGCAGGGAGAAGACGATATAGGGGTAGGAAAGCGTAGCGAACGACAGACGCAGACATTCTCCCAGCGCAGGGAAATATCCGTAGTCGCCGTACAGTAATGCCACGTACAGGGCGGCGAAGCATGAGAAGACGAACAACTCGCCAAGACTCCATATCGTGTATTGCCACCAACTCATGTTCAGATGCGCGCGTAATACAGTCATCGGAATACGCGAGAGAAGCATCACGCCGATCAAGATACATGTCAACAACAAGGTGTTGATTGTTGGACCGTGCGCTACACTCAGGAACTCATCAATCCATTGGCTTTGATAAATCAGCACAAACCCGAGAAAGAAAACCGGCATGGCCAATACGTGCATTACCGTCGCCGTCGGCGAGGTTAATGAAGCGGGTATTTTTGGTATTTTTTTCATATCATTTTACGGTGTGACAAAATCAGATATATGATTTTTTCGTCCCTATATTTATATTTTAGTCCTCAAAACGGCTGTTTTCATCACAAACATTCGTCACTAATCACAATTTCTTGCAAGGTAGGCCAAATTGCAGTAATTTTGCACCGTCAAATTAAAAATTTGTTGTTTAACACTCAAATGTATCAATTATGGACAAGACTATTATTATTCAACCTGAAAGTGGATTGCAATTCAACTGGCGTGAAATCGCAGCAAATCCGAGTGGTCGTCATGAGTCCAACATCGACTTGGTAGCCTATAAAGCACTCTATATTAATAAAATCGCACAAGCGCGTGCGCGCGGGCTGGAGCCTGTATTGGTTAGTCTGCCGGTGATGGACGAAAACCGTTTCTTCGCGTATATCACCCGTGGCATGAGCATGCAGGAACGCAAGAACTTGTTGTATTGGTTAGGCGGCAAGACCGAACGTCTGCGTAACATCCACGAGTTGTATAACTTGGCGCTCTTCCGCCTGGCTGCTCTCCAGTGTGTGCATATCATTGATATCACGAGTCCTATGTTAGCGCATCCTAACTACTGCGAGTTGCTTGAGCAGGACGGTGTGACGCTCTCTCAAGCAGGTGAGTCGCTGGTGAACACCGAGATGATGAAAGTACAAGTACACGAGACTGCCGCTTAAGCAGCCTCGTGTTTTTTTTATCTCCGTTGTGCCGCTTTCGCACGCTCACGGGCTAACTTCTGCTGTTCGCGTTGCATGGCTTCCAAGCGTTCCATGAAGCCGGATTTCTTCTTGCCGGCTTTCTTCTTTTTGTTCTCTTCCATCTCCTTGAGCATCTTCTCATCGTCCAGTGCCCAGCGGAAGATCATCGTCTGAAGGATCGTGATGAAGAGAGAGAGCAGGTAGTAGTAACTCAGACCCGCAGCGTAGTCGTTGAAGATGAAGAGGAACATGAGCGGCATCGCGTACATCATGTACTTCATAAACTTCATATTCGGATCCGTAGCCTGCGACTGCATCGTGATGAAGGTATAGCCGAAGTTGGCGATGGTCATCAAGAGACAGAAGAGCGACAGGTGGTCGCCCAGCAGGGGGATATTAAAGTTCCAATGGAAGATGGCATCGTAGGTCGATAAGTCATCCGCCCACCAAAGTGACTTGCCGCGCAACTCGATAGCCGTCGGCAGGAACCAGAACATAGCCATTAATACAGGGAACTGGAACAACATAGGCAAGCACCCGCTCATCGGACTCACGCCCGCCTGGCGGTACAGCTCCATCGTGGCCTGCTGGCGTTCCTGCATTTTCTCTGCCGGGTATTTCTCGTTGATGGCTTCTATCTGCGGACGCAATGCGCGCATCTTCGCGCTCGATTTATAGGAGACGAAGACGAACGGCAGGATGATGAGTTTGATGACGATGGTCATCAGCAGGATGACGATGCCGATATGTAATCCCCAACCGGTGAACAAGTCAAACATAGGAATGACCAGCGCTGTATTGATCCAACTGACAATCTTCCATCCCAGCGGCACAAGTTTATTTAGACGCAGACGCTCGTCACGCGCTACGCCGTCATCGTAAGCCTTGAGGGTATGATAATGGTTCGGACCAAGATAGAAACGAAAACCAGTCTGTGTGCGGCCGTTCAGGTCAAAAGGCACAGAGGTGTGAGTCGTGTATTCCTTGATGTATCCGCTGTGTTTGCTTTGTACGGTGGAGGTGAAGACGGAAGAAGAGAATGCATCGTCCGCAATGAGGACGGACGAGAAGAACTGGTCTTTGTATCCGATCCATTTCACGCGTGCGGATTCTTTCTCGCTGTCATCTTTGCTTTCACTCAGTTTCTCCATCTCGCCGCCGGTAAGCATGTATTGCAACTGCGCATAGCGCTCTTCGAACTTGCGTCCCTGCTCATGTTGCGGGATGAGTTGGCGCCATTGGAGTTCGAGCGAGTTCACGTTCTGCGCCAATTCGTTCTGCATGTTATGCGGAACAAGCGCCAGGTGCACCATGTAATCGTCTGATAACTCATAGACGAAGTCGAGCCATGCCTCTTCGCTTGTTCCCGGCAAGCGCATGATGGCTTTACGAGGGTCGTCTGTCTCCACGGGCGTGAAGATCAGGTTCGATGTATGCAGGATGCGGTTGTTAATGGTAATGAGGGTAAGACCGAAGGACGACTCGTCCGCACGGAAGAGGCATAAGGGGTTTACGGTGTCGCCGGCAGCATGATAATCCAGCAGTTCAGCCCGCTGGATAACTCCGCCATAAGACGAGATGGTCAACCGCAGGTGATCGTTCTGCAGTGTGGTCCATTGTTCCTCGGGTTTAGACTCCTCTACTTTTTCTTGTGCAGACGCAGTGGCTGTGTCCATGCTCAGCGTAATCGAGTCTGCGATACGTTGTGCCTCTACCATCGCCTGGCGTGCGGCACTAATTGAGTCTTGTACGCGTTGGCGCTCCGCTAACTCTTCCTTCGAAGGACGGTTGAGCATAGTGAACCCAACGATAATTGCGGCTATCAGAAGAAAGCCGATCCATGTATTTTTATCCATTCTTATATAGTGTGTATATTATTTTCGTCACAGTTTGCCGAACATGATTCCGATATAGAACCGGGGACCGCTCGGTGTCATAAAATTACTCCATTTGACATCTCCTGCGAGGTCAGTCAGTCCGCTCTTTGTGCGACCGAAGGGGAGCATGTAATCAATTCTAAATAATAAAGCCATGTGACTGTTCAAGCCCACTTCCAGACCGATATACGGATCCATATAGAAGAAAGGCGTCTTGACGTATGAGGCATTGTATATCGTCGAGTCGGTTGTACCTTGCGGCACATAGGTCACGGGATCCGGCGGGAGGTATAATCGTTTCATAGCACCGCCACCAACAGAAAGGCCGATCAAAGGACGCACCTTGCCCCAAGTGGTGTAGAAATCGCAGACCGCACCGCCATAACCGACGCGTATATTTCCATTCCCGTGAAAAGGTATTATGGTCATTCCGCCTTCTGCGCCCAGATGAATATGATTGAGTAAGTGAACGCGCAGCGTACCGCCCAAGCCTAGACCTACACCGTCTTTCGGTAACCCGCGTACATAGTCTGCACTACCTAAACCGGCATTGCTGAAGATCTTGCGCGGGTCGTCGGAGAACATATATCCGATATGCAGCATCATGCCTCCGGAAATGCCGGAGAAGACAGGTGAACTGCTTTTACGACTCGTTTCGCGCTCAGTACTCGTTTGTTTTTCAGCAGTAACTTCCTGCTCCTGAGCCATAAGACCCAGGGGCAGGATAGTCAATGCTATTAAAAGGATTTGTTTTTTCATTCGGAAATTATGTCAAATGCAACATCCATCATGTTCGTGAACGAGTTCTGGCGTTGCTCTGCTGTCGTAGCTTCACCGGTTAGGATGTGATCACTAACGGTGCAAATAACCAGCGCTTTCTTGCCGGCACGTGCAGCGTTCATATACAGCGAAGGAGCTTCCATCTCGTCTGCCAGTACACCCATCTTTGTCCAGTTCGCCTTGCGTTCGTCTTCGCAGTAGAATATATCTGCGGAGAAAACGTTTCCGACATGGTACTTGTAGCCGCGTTTCTCTGCGGCTTCTACGGCTTTCCGGCAGAGTTCAAAGTCAGCAATCGGTGCATAATGACCCGGGAGGTTGTATTGCTGGTCCCAATTACTGTCGGTGCAACTACCTTGCGCGATTACCAGGTCGCCGAGTTTCACGTACATCTGACGAGCACCGCACGAACCCACGCGGATGATAGTGTCCACATCGTAGAAATTAAATAACTCATACGAATAGATACCGATCGACGGAATACCCATTCCATGTCCCATTACCGTTACTTTCTTTCCTTTGTACGTACCGGTGAAACCCAGCATGCCACGTACATTGTTAATCTGTACAGGGTTCTCTAAGAAACGCTCTGCCATCAGTTTGGCACGCAGCGGGTCACCCGCCATAATCATCGTTTTTGCAATCTCACCGTACTGCGCACCAATATGCGGAGTCGGACAATTTTCTTTTGCCATAATTGTTGTTGTGTTTTTAAAAGGTTAATATTATTTTAGTTTTCAGTTTTTTCAGTAATCAGTTTTTAGTTTATAAGTGTTTGTACCATTCGATGGCTTTCTCGAGGTCCTCGGGTGTGTCTATTCCGATAGTCTCTTGTTCTGTGACGCCTACGCGGATAGTGTATCCGTTCTCGAGCCAGCGTAACTGCTCCAGGCGTTCCTCTATCTCCCGCGGACTCTGCGCCATTTTGGTGATCTGCGCCAACACATCAGCACGGTAGGCGTAAATGCCAATGTGCCGGTAGTAACTTCCGTCCGCACATGCAATCACTTTGCGGGAGAAGTTCAGCGCAATGCCGCTCGCCTTGTCCCATGCTACTTTGGGCGTATTCACGTTTTCCAGCGCTTCTTTGCTGTCTTTGTCCGTGAATGGACGAACCAGCGTGGCTATCTCTGTGTCGGGCGCATCAAAACACGCCATCAGTGTCTCTATCTGTTCGGGTTGGATGAAGGGCTCATCGCCCTGTATGTTGACAATCACAGTGCTTGTGTCATTCTGTGCGCGCCATGACGGGGTGGTGATTGCTTCGTACGCTTCCAGGCAACGGTCTGTGCCGCATTTATGGTCGGCACGCGTCATCACCACTTTTCCCCCGAACGATTCCACCGCATCATAGATGCGTTCGTCATCCGTAGCCACCACCACGGTGTCTAACGCTTTGCTCGCTTGCTCGTACACCCGGTGGATTACCGTCCTGTTGCAAATCTCTGCTAACGGTTTTCCAGGGAAGCGGGTAGAGCCGTAACGCGCTGGGATGATTCCAATGTATTTCATATTTATGAGTTTAAATCTCTCCTTTTTCAATCTTCGAGAGCAGGGTCATCGCTCCGTTGATTGTTTTGACATTTGTTATCGTGATGTATCTTCTGCCGGTAGGAACACCTTTTTTGTCGCGTTCCTCGTTCAGCATGCACCGTTCAGGGCGCGTAGTGGCGTATTGAATCATGTTTCCGAACACTTCCGATTGCCAGTATGCATCCCTATGTTGCACCAAGTACATCGTCATTCGTTCGCCTTTGAGCAGGATTTTCTCTACACCCAAGCGGCAACATAGCCACCTTAGACGTACGACATCCAATAGTTCCTCTGCGCTTTCCGGCAGCGCTCCGAAGCGGTCGATGAGTCGTTTGCGGAAGTCCAGCAACTGTTCTTCGCTGTGCAAGCTGTCCAATTCCCTGTATAAGGTAATTCGCTCCGAGATGTTCTCGATATATTCCATCGGAAAACATACCGGCAAATCCGTCTCCAACTGGCTGTCGGAGCACCAAGTCATTTTCTCATTTGGACATTTACCATTTACCATTTGGTTCTCATCGGAGCCGAGTCCTTCTTCTTCGCGGAGTTCTTCGATCGCTTCGTTTAGTATGCGCTGGTAGGTCTCGTATCCGAGGTCTGCGATGAAACCCGATTGCTCGGAGCCTAACATGTTTCCTGCACCGCGTATATCGAGGTCCTGCATCGCCAGACTGAATCCTGCGCCTAATTCGGAGAACGTGCTCAGCGCCTCGAGTCGCCGTCTCGCATCTTCGGTCAGTAACTCTTTATCGGGTGCGACGAGGTAGCAATACGCTTTCCGGTTGCTGCGGCCCACACGCCCGCGTAACTGGTGCAGGTCCGCCAATCCGTATTTGTCTGCCGAGAAGATGAGTATAGTGTTCACGTTCGGTATGTCCACGCCCGACTCGATGATGGTCGTCGAGAGCAGAATGTCATAATCGTAGTTGATGAATGCTTCGAGCCGTTCCTCCATCTCTCCGGCGGGTAACTGTCCGTGTGCCACGACGATGCGTGCTTCAGGGCATAACTTCTGTATGCGCCGTTCGATACGCGGTAACATCTCAATGCGGTTGTTGACGATGAACACCTGTCCGTTGCGAGCCATTTCCAAATCAATCGCTTCTTTGATGATATCTTCGTCGTCCAAGGTAATCAGTTCTGTTTGAACGGGATAGCGGTTTTGTGGCGGAGTGGTCATCACACTCAGGTCGCGTGCGCCCAACAAAGAGAACTGCAAGGTTCTCGGGATAGGCGTTGCCGTCAAAGTCAATACATCAATGTTCGTTCGCAGGCTCTTTAATCTCTCTTTGGCTGCTACGCCGAATTTCTGTTCCTCATCGATGATCAGTAATCCCAGATCGTGCCATTTGACACTTTTTCCGATGATTTTGTGTGTGCCGATGAGGATGTCTATCTTGCCCGCTTCGAGGTCCGCCATCAGTGCTTTCGTTTCTTTTTCGCTTTTGAGTCGGCTCAGGTATTCTATTCGTACGGGCATGTTCTGCATTCGCTCGCGGAAGGTGTTGTAGTGTTGTAGTGCCAAGACGGTTGTCGGAACGAGTACCGCCACCTGTTTGCCGTCGGTAGCGACCTTGAATGCCGCGCGCATTGCCACTTCGGTCTTTCCGAATCCTACGTCTCCGCAAACCAGCCGGTCCATGGGCATCGGGCTTTCGAGATCGCGTTTTACATCTGCTGTCGCTTTCGCTTGGTCGGGGGTATCTTCGTAGAGGAACGAGGCCTCCAGCTCATGTTGCATATATCCGTCGGGCGAATAGGCAAAGCCTTTCTGCTGTTTGCGCGTGGCGTAGAGTCTGATCAAGTCCCGCGCGATATCTTTTACCTTATCTTTGGTGCGCTCCTTGAGTCTTTCCCAAGCGCCCGAACCCAGCCGTGCGATGGTCGGTTCACTTCCCTCGCGGCCTTTGTATTTGCTGATACGGTGCAGGTTATGGATGCTCACGAACACATTCGCTCCGTCGCGGTAGATCAATTTGATCATTTCCTGCGGCTTGCCGTTGACAGGGGTGGTGACCAATCCGCCGAATTTCGCAATACCGTGATCGCTGTGCACCACGTAGTCTCCGATCTGTAACTGGTTGATCTCACGCAGGGTGATGATGGCTTTGCCACGCCGTGCGTTCTCGCTACTCATCGTCACGCGATGGAAACGTTCGAAGATCTGATGGTCGGTGTAACAGCATATTTTCAGCCCGTGATCCACAAAACCCTCGTGCAACGTAGCGTTGATGCCTGTAAACGAGATGGCGGTATCTTGTGCCTCGAAGATAGCTTTGAGTCGGTCCAATTGTTTCGTTTGCCCGGCTAAGATATAAATTTTATAGCCGTTATCAATGTGCTTGCGCAGGTCTTCCGTCAAGATGTCGAACTGTTTATGGAAGACAGGTTGGGGGATGGTGTCGAACGCAATCTTGCTATGCGTGGCAAATGCACTCTTCTCATTAATCTCGATGGTCTTGCGCTTTCCTAGGTCTCCTAGGTTTCCTAGGACTCCTAGTCCATCTAGTTTAAACCGCACCATCCCGAAATCGTTGCTCGCCCACACAAACTCGTCGTTCAAGTAATCCCCAATAGTCTGATTGGTGCTGTCTGACTTCTGACTGCCTACGATTTCAGCGCTCTCAACACGTGACTTGGACAATTGGTCTTCGATATCGAATTCACGAATGCTGTCAATCTCGTCGCCGAAGAAGTCAAACCGGTAAGGAATGTCATGACCGTAACTGTAGATATCGACAATCGAGCCACGTATTGCGTATTGTCCGGGTTGGAACACAAAGTCCACATGTTCAAACCCGAGTTCGGACAGCTGCTTGCCGAGTTCGGATTGCTGTATTTCCTGTCCCACTTTGAGTGTCATGCTGACAGCTGACAACTCTTCTTTCGCCGGCACAGGTTCTGCGATGGCTTCGGGGTATGTGACTACAATCTGCACTTTGTTTGCGGCGAGCGCAGTCAGGGTCTCCGTGCGGAGTATGGTCGCTGCATCGTCGATAGTGCGTCTGCGTTTCGCGGCAGGGAAGAACATGGTGTCCGCCCCTACGGCTTTCATATCCGCGTAGAGGTATTGTGCCGTTTCTGCGTTGTCAAAGATCACAAACAGCGGTTTTTGCGAGTGAGCGAGCGCCAACGCGCGCGTAGAAGCGTGTAATCCGCTTAATAACACATGTGCGTCACGGTGCCCCAACTCCTTCCTGACTGCCGCCAGTTCCGGATGTTGCCCAAACAGTATTTTCAAGTCTTCTATATTCACGCGCGCAATAACGCAAACTAAAATCGGCTGCAAAGGTACAAATTATTTTTGACATACACAAGCGCGCACGTATTTTTTACGATTTTTTGCTTTTCATTACGTTGTTCAGACGCGGTGAAAAAAGCCGTAAAGGAATAGATTTTGGAAGTATAATGGCGTTAGGGTTGGGCGATTTTTGGCGGAGGAGCCTTTGATCACCCTTTCAGCACCCATTGAGCACCCTTTGCGGAGTAGTGGAAGAGTAGTGGAAGAGTAGTGGCGGAGAGGTGAATGCCTGACGACAAAGAAGGCGATTCTTTGGTGAAAAAGTCGCGTATATTTGCACAAATCGAAAATTATGTGTACCTTTGCGGTCGGAATCGAAAAATTTTGTGTATGATATGGATGTATGTTGCGGCATTGCTGCCGGTATTTGTATTGGGGAGCTACATTTATTTCCGTGACCCGGTTCCCGAACCTTTTTCGTGGCTTTTCCGGGCGTTTATAGCGGGAGTCTGTCTGTGTGTTCCTGTGGCTTTTTTTGAGAATTTCATCTCCCATTTGCTTTTTGCGGGCGGGGGTCCTGTTACGCTTTTCGGTACGACCATTCAGGCCTTCTGCGTGGCTGCTATTCCGGAAGAAACAGCAAAGCTGTTGACCTTGTGGCTGGTGCTTCGCCGCAATCCGCATTTTGATGAACGTTTTGACGGTATTGTTTATGCCGTGTGCATCGGTTTGGGATTTGCAGCGATTGAAAACGTGGCTTATGTATTGCAGAGCGGCGAAGGTTGGCTGACAGTGGCCGCGATGCGCGCTTTGCTCGCCGTACCGGGACATTATGCATTTGCCATCATCATGGGGTACTATTACTCCATTTATCACTTTGTGTCCCGTACTCCATCGACTGCGGTGAAGATGCTTCTACTGCCCGTGTTGGCGCATGGCGTGTATGATTCGTTGGCGATGAGTGGTTCAGTAGATCCGCTGGCAGGTGGACTTAGTTTCTTTGTGCTTATCTTTTTCTGTATTAAGTTACAGAAAGCCGCCCGCAAACGCGTGCTTGAACTGGCAAATAAGAATTAAATCAGCACTCAGGTTTTTATACGCCCACTACGAATTTGACGAGGAGCATGACCACCGGAATGTTGTTCAAATTTTGCGGCAAAAATACTATAAAAAATGTAAAAGTGCAACTTTTTTTATAAAAAAGTGCGAAAATATTTGCATAATTCAAAAAAAAGCAGTATTTTTGTGACGGAAAGTTATAATCCAATCCCCGAAGGCGTAAGAGGGGAAGTAAATATTTATAGAGCATGAAAAAATTTACTTATCTTTTAGCCGGATGTTTTGCGGTGCTGATCATCGCATTCGGCTTTGCTGCGTGCGAGCAAAAAACGAACGGGGGAGGTGATGTAGGCGGAGGTACAACAACCGGCGGAGGTACAACAGGAGGTGGTACAACCGGCGGCAGTACAACAACAACCCCTGATGCCAACACCTTGGTTGGTACCTGGAAATACACGGGAACGGACGGATACAACGGTTCGATCACCGTGACCTTGGTCGTAAATGCGGATCATACCGGTAGCCAGACCGTAACCGAGGCCGGATACAGACCTACTACGATGTCTTTCTCGTGGAACTACAATGCCTCTACGGAGGTCATCACGATCATCTTACAGGACCCCGAATACGGCGGAACATATCCGGCGAAGTATAAGATAGGGTGGTTCGGCTTAGACCGGTTCTATGTGTATCCGATGAGCGATGGTACTTACTATGATGATGAACTGATGGGCCCGTTTGTCCGTCAGTCCGGCGGAGGCACAGCCACTACTCCCTCTGCAGAGGAAAGCCAATTGTTGGGTACCTGGAAATACTCGGGAACGGACGGATACAACGGTTCGATCACCGTTACCTTGGTGGTGAAAGCGGATCATACCGGTAGCCAGACCGTGACCGAGGCCGGATACGGATCTACTACGATGCCTTTCTCTTGGAACTACAATGCCTCTACGGAGGTCATCACGATCATCTTGCAGGACCCCGAATACGGCGGAGCATATCCGGTGAAGTATAAGATTGAGTGGTTCGGTAAAGACCGGTTCTTTGTATATCCGATGAGTGACGGTTCTTACTATGATGATGAACTTATGGGCCCGTTTGTCCGCCAATAAACAGATTTATCTTTTTGTAGTAATCACGCTGTCGTATCTGGCTAAATTTGTCATCTATCGTTATTTGACAGAAATGGACATGGGGCTGGATGCGGTGCAGAGTATAGGTGCCTACGCCGTACTGGTGTCGGCATCTATGTTGTTGGGTGCGCTCGTATGGGTGTTCCGGCATAGCGTTTGGCATATCTTGCTGATGGTGGTGCTGGATCTTTGGATGATAGCTAACATCCTGTATTTCAGTGCGAATAACACGTTTATCGACTGGCAGGTAATCCTCTTTGCCGGTCAGCTACGCGGGTTCGAGAGTTCTATCCTTGCTTATTTCAGATGGGAGCAACTGTTCTTGCCGTTGATCACGGTACTCACGGCTGTCTATCTTTTTCTTTATCCTATCGAGCGGACGAGTTGGCGCGAGGCGCTACGGCCTCTGTGTTGGTGCGTAGGGGTGGCACTCGTCATGGAGGTGAGCGGTATGCTGCTCCGCCGGATAGGACTGCGTGAGCAGATAGAGAATGCCACTGACTGGTCTATCCATGATGATCTCAACCGCAGGGTGGTGGGGCATAGTCCGGCGGGACATCTGCTCTTCACGATCTATGAAGCGGCACGCGACGGGGTGGTGAAAGTGCAGGGAACGATGCCGCTCACGGAAGAAGAGAAAGCAATCATGGCGCAGCTCTATACCCCTGCTCAGCCCGTGGCAAAACCGCAGGGACACTTGGTCTTCGTGTTGGTGGAGAGTCTGGAGTCATGGGCGTTGGATGCGCGCGACAAAGCGGGTAGAGAGGTCATGCCTTGTCTCAATAATTATATCCGTCGTCATCCTGTGCTGCTCTGCAAGAACCTCCTCTCCCAGCAGATATACGGCAGGAGCGGAGACGGCCAACTGATCACGCAGACCGGCTTGCTGCCCTTGAAGACGGGGGTGACCTGTATGTCCCATGGGGATAACACCTATCCTAATTTCGCGCATTTTTATCCGCAGAGCATCATCCTCAATCCGTACCGCGGCGTATGGAACCAGCATGTCACTACCCGTTCGTACGGCTATCAGCGTCTGCGTGAACCCGATCCGCTCCGGCATCACGTGACGGATAGTCTGGTCTTTGTCTGGACCCGCGAGGCACTGGAATCGGCGGACGAACCCCTCTGTGCGCTGGCTATCACAATCACTACGCATGCGCCTTTCCGCGGAGCACCGACGGTGCTGGAGCTGCCGGAGACCTATTCCCGTCAGGAGGCGGACTATCTCCAGTGCGCACATTTCACGGACCGCCATCTCGGGCATTTCCTCGCATGGGCGGATACGGCGGCTGTGATGCGTGAGGCTACGGTTGTCATCACGGCGGACCATAACCATTTCCCCCTGAAGAACGGCAAAGGCAGATGCCCGCTTGTCATCTGCGGTCCTGCGGTAGAAGCAGATATCCTCGTGCCAGAGGCTTACCAGATGGATATTTTCCCTACGGTCTGTGCAGCTATCGGACAGCAGCACTACGCGTGGCGCGGGCTGGGGATCAATCTGTTGAACCCCTTTGCCCGCCGTCCGCTCTCTGTCCGCCAAGCGCAGGACCTCTCGGATAAACTCATTCGAAATAACTATTTCTCTTCTACCCCCAAATAGCCCTGTATATTAAATAATTCAAAAATTTCGCTAAAAAATTTGCATATGTGAAATTTTTGTTGTACCTTCGACCTACTCCCCTTCCCCTGCGGGGTGGGACCCTTCGAAAGTACGGTCGCGTCCTGCAGCCCATACGCAGAATAAGCGATAATTTTTAGCAAGGCAAAGCCTTATGTTTTATCCCCGCTTATGCCCTCTGTGTGCAAGCACCCAAGGCCATAATCGCATCTAAAACAATAGAAAAAGTTCTATTTTGCTAAAAATTATCGCTAAAAAATTTGCATATGTGAAATTTTTGTTGTACCTTTGCAGCGTGATTTGAACGAGGGGACCCGAAATGGTTCCCTCGCTCGCGTAAAACTATGGATAAAAATCAACTGCAAAACTGGATTTCGGAGTACCTGAAGGGTACCGAATACGAATTGGTGACGCTGAACGTTTCGCCGGGTAATGACATCCTTGTGGAGGTGGACCGCCTCTCAGGAGTGGACGTGGATTTTTGCGCGGAGTTGAATCGTTTTCTTGTAGAGAAACTGGATAACCCCTCTCCGGCTCTCCCCTCAAGGGAGAGTGTAGATTACTCGCTCGAAGTGGGAAGTGTCAGTCTGACGGATCCGTTCAAGACAAAGACACAGTACCTCAAGAACTTAGGTCATGACGTGGAAGTGATGGTGAAGAAGCCTACCCCCAACCCCTCCCTAAAAGGAGGGGAGCAATGGATTAAATACCATGGCCAACTGGTGAGTGTGGATGAAGAGACGTTTAGCGTGGATGTAGAGGAGAAGGTAAAGCCTACCCCCGACATTGTTCTACGGACGGCCACCGGCAGTCCGATCGAGCAGAGCTCTTCACCCGTAAAAGGAGGGGAGAAAAAATCCAAGCGCCCCCAAAAACAGATCGTGACCTATACCTGGCGGTACGATGAACCCAAATATGTGAAATATGATTTAAAATTCTAAATAAAAATGGCTACAAAAAACCAAGAAACAATCAATTTGATTGACATCTTCTCTGAGTTCAAGGACTTCAAGAGAATTGACAAACAGACTTTCATCAATGTGCTGGAGGACTCTTTCCGCAACGTGATTGCGAAGATGTACGGCACGGATGCCAACTACGATGTGATTATCAACCCGGACAAGGGCGACCTGGAAATCTACCGTAACCGTCTGGTAATGGAGGATGACGACGTGGCAAATCCGGAGACCCAGATCTCGTTGAGCGAGGCGCGTGAGACCGACCCGGAGATTGAGGTGGGTGAGGACTTCACCGACAAAGTGGAGATGCAGTCCTTCGGCCGTCGTATGATTCTCAACCTTCGCCAGACCTTGGCATCGAAGATTCTGGAGTTGCAGAAGGAGAACCTCTATCTCAAGTATTCCGACATGATCGGTCAGGTAGTCACCGGCGAACTCTATCAGGTATGGAAGAAAGAGATGCTGCTCCTCGATGAAGAGGGCAATGAGATGTACCTGCCCAAACAGAACCAGATTCCGACGGACTACTACCGCAAGGGTGAGATGGTCCGCGCCGTAGTTATCCAGGTTGACAACAAGAACCAGAACCCGAAGATCATCCTCTCGCGTACGAGTCCGTTGTTCCTGCAGCGTCTCTTTGAACAGGAGGTGCCGGAGGTGAAAGAAGGCTTGATTGCTATCAAGAAGATCGCCCGTATCCCGGGTGAGCGCGCCAAAGTGGCTGTCGAGACCTTCGATGACCGTATCGATCCGGTAGGTGCTTGCGTGGGCGTGAAAGGTGCGCGTATTCATGGTATCGTTCGCGAGCTGCGCAATGAGAACATCGATGTAATTAACTACACGCAGAATACGAACCTCTATATCCAGCGTGCGTTGGCGCCGGCCAAGATATCCTCGATGGAAATTGACGAAGAGAAGAAGAGCGCGAAAGTATATCTGAAGCCGGAAGAGGTGAGTCTGGCTATCGGCAAGGGCGGCTTCAATATCAAGTTGGCTTCTATGCTTACCGGTTACGAGATCGATGTCTATCGCGAGATGGATGAAGATGATATGGATGATATCTATCTCGATGAGTTCAACGACGAGATCGATCAGTGGATTATCGATGCCCTCAAGGCAGTCGGTTATGACACAGCAAAGGATGTTTTGGGTACCAGCAAAGAGAAACTGCTGGAGCAGACAGACCTCGAGGAGGAGACTATTGATGATGTACTCCGCATCCTCGCCGCTGAGTTTGAAAACGACTAACCGGAGAGGCTCCGGAGCCGTACAGCCATGCGGCAGAAATGGATTGTATAACCCTGAAATCGAAATCATATGGCAATAAAGTTAATAAAAGCATGTAAAGAACTGAATATAGGTATGGCTACTCTCACCGCTTGGTGCGAGAAGAACGGTCATCCCATTGAGTCTGATCCGAATGTCCGCATCGATGACGACCTCTACCTTCTTCTCGCCAAGGAGTTCAATAAAGACATGGCGGTGAAGATCGAGGCGGATCGTCAGGCAGCAGAGCGCTTGGCAAAAGAAGAAGCAATGCGTGCTGCAGCCGAAGCAGAGGCCAAAGCCAAAGCGGAAGCAGAAGCAGCTCGTGCTGCAGCCGAGGCAGCGCGCCGTGAGGCCGCACGCGTAGCCGAGCAGAAAGCTGCGGAAGCTGCCGAGGCCGCCAAGAAAGCGGCCGAAGAGGCAGCAAAGAAAGCAGCGCAAGAGCAAGCAGCAGAGGTGCGACCCGCGCAACCGGCACAGCCATCGGAGAAGAAGGAGATCTTCACCCTCGGCAAACCCGAACTGAAGAATGCACCGAAAGTGTTGGGTAAGATCGACCTTGACTCCATCGACACTTCGACGCGCCCTGCGAAGAAGACCAAGGAGCAGAAACGCAAAGAGCGTGAGGAGCGCCAGCAGGCGCAGCAGGCTCAACAACAAGCGGCCGCAGAGAAGCGTAAGCGCGAGCGTATAAAGAATAACGCCGCCAAAGTGGATCCCAATGACAAGCGTAATCAAACGGGCAAGAACAACAAGAGTAAGAAAAACCAACCTCGTGAGGCTACGCAGGAAGAGGTGGAACGCGCTCTGAAAGAGACGCTCAACCGCCTGCAACAGAAACAGAACAAATCCAACACCTCTAAATATAAGCGCGAGCGCCGCGAGCAGGAACGCGAGAAGCACGAACTCGAGATTATGGAAGCACAGGAGCAATCCAAGGTGCTGAAACTGACTGAGTTTGTGACCGCCAATGACCTTGCCGTCATGATGAATGTGCCGGTTAACAAGATCATCGGAACCTGTATGTCCCTTGGCCTGTTCGTTTCCATCAACCAGCGCCTTGACGCCGAGACCATCAACCTGGTTGCCGAAGAGTTCGGTTTCCAGACGGAGTATGTCGCGGCACATGTGGTTGAAGAGATTAACGCTGACGAAGTTGTCAATGACGAAGATATAGAGCCCCGTTGCCCGATCGTCACCGTCATGGGTCACGTCGATCATGGTAAAACTTCTCTTCTGGACCATATTCGTAATGCGAACGTTATCGCCGGAGAGGCCGGAGGTATTACCCAGCACATCGGTGCGTATAATGTCAAACTGAAGAATGGCCAGCATATCACATTCCTTGATACGCCGGGTCACGCTGCCTTCACCGCGATGCGTGCCCGTGGAGCGAAAGTAACGGATATCGCGATTATCATCATCGCTGCAGATGATGCGGTCATGCCGCAGACCGTCGAGGCTATTAACCACGCGCAGGCTGCCGGTGTACCGATGGTGTTTGCCATCAACAAGGTCGATAAACCCGGAGCGAATCCCGATAAGATTCGTGAACAGTTATCGAATATGAATATCCTTGTAGAAGACTGGGGCGGCAAATACCAATGCCAGGAGATTTCTGCAAAGAAAGGTACCGGCGTCTATGAACTGCTTGAGAAAGTGTTGCTTGAGGCCGAGATGCTGGATCTTAAGGCGAACCCCAAACGCCGCGCGAAAGGTTCTGTTATCGAGTCCTCGCTTGACAAGGGACGTGGTTATGTAGCTACGCTCCTCGTACAAGACGGAACACTTCATATGGGCGATATCGTCCTCGCAGGAACTTTCCACGGACGTATCAAAGCGATGTTCAACGAGCGCGGTCAGAAGATTACCGAAGTGCGTCCGGGTGAACCCTGTTCAATTCTCGGTCTCAACGGAGCACCGCAAGCCGGTGATGAGTTCAATGTCATCCCGACGGAGCAAGAAGCACGCGACATCGCAAACAAACGCGAGCAACTCCAGCGCGAACAATCCATCCGCACGAAGAAACATGTCGGACTGGAAGAAATCGGTCGCCGTCTGGCTATCGGAGACTTCAAGGAACTCAATATTATCGTCAAAGCGGACGTGGATGGTTCCGTGGAGGCTATCAAAGACTCGCTTATCAAACTCTCCACAGAGAATATCCAAGTCAATGTCATCCATGGCGCTGTCGGCGCTATATCCGATAGCGATGTCATGCTGGCTGCAGCTTCAGACGCCATCATCGTCGGCTTCAACGTACGTCCTACCGGTACAGCGCGCAAGATGGCCGAGACCGAAGAGGTTGATATCCGTATCTACTCCATCATCTACGATGCCATCAACGAGGTGAAGGCCGCTATGGAAGGTCTCCTTGCACCGGAGGTGAAAGAGGAAGTGACCGCTACGCTCGAAGTACTGCAGACTTTCCATATCTCCAAAGTGGGAACCATCGCCGGTTGTATTGTACGTGAAGGAAAGATCAAACGCGGTAACAAGGTGCGCGTCATCCGCGACGGCATTGTAATCAAGACCGCCGAACTAGCTTCACTCAAGCATGTCAAGGATGATATCAAGGAGGCCGGCGTCAATACCGAGTGCGGATTGAGTCTCAAGGCATACGACGACCTCAAGGAAGGCGATATCCTCGAGTCCTTTGAAGAGATCGAAGTAGCAAAGACACTGTAATGTGTGATGTGTAATGTTTAATGTGTAAAAGCATGAAAAAAATAGTAATACTAACTTTCGCAGCATTGTGTCTGACAAGCTGTTGGACCAGTATTTTCACGGTAGCTCCTACTGTAGAACCGGTGGCACCACCCAAGACGGTTTATACAACCACGGTAACCACGCCTACCCCAAAGCACACGACGGTCACCACCGTGACGGTAACGAATTTCAATACCGATCTCTCGTTCTATCTCGACCTCAATGCTGTCGCTGCGGCTTTCGCCGAGGCGCGTAATGTAGCGGAGTTCGAGCAGCTACTCAACTCCAGCCGGTATATGATTAACAATCTTGATCTCAACCGCGACGGATGGATTGATTACCTGCGCGTGATTGAGACTCATCGCGGTGTGTATCATACTTTCCTCATTCAGGCATGTCTGGGTCAGTCGATGTTTCAGGACGTAGCAACGCTCGTTGCGGAGCATCGTCCGAGTGCATTGTATGTGGAGGTGATCGGCGACCGTTGGCTGTACGGACCTAATTACATCGTTCGTCCGGTATTCGTCAAGCGTCCGCCTTTATGGACTGTCTTCGGTCGTCCTGCTTATGTCGCTTGGTCCTCACCGTACTATTACGGTTACTGGCCGAGTTATTACCAGAAGCCGAAACCTATTTATCTGAATCACTATCAGGCGTATGTACGTACTTACATGACGAACCATCATTACTGCCATCAATGCGATTATCCGAAGCAACCGTACTATAGCGGCTATGCTCAGATGACGCAACCGAACTCGCATAATGACTACGCTGTGCGCCATCCGCAGGATGCTTTCGAGCAGCGTGTGACACAATCCCTCAGTGGCTCGAACGTAAATGTCCGTAATGCCGGCCAACTCCGCGAAGAAACGGAACGTCTGGCCTCCAAGCCTGAGTCGGAGTCCTCGTCACGCACGGCTTCCGGTTCGACCTCGACACGCACGACCTCTGGTTCGGCATCAACGCGTACAGGTTCGACTTCATCGGCTACGGCTACTTCCGGTCGTACGTCTTCGCCGGCGTCCACGTCAACTTCGACGTCAACGTCCACGACTTCGACACGTACATCTTCTTCCACGACTTCGGCACGTACGTCTTCGGGTTCGTCTTCGACACGTACCGCGGCACCTTCGACAACTATCGAGAGCCGTGTCAACAAATCGGGAACCACGCGTACAATCATCAAGAGTACCGACGCGAGCGGACGTACTACAACCATCAAACGCGAATCAACTAACAATACCCGTACTGCTGCTCCAGCGGCATCTACGCGCACGTCTTCCGGTTCGTCCTCATCCAGGACATCCTCCGGCTCGACCTCTACACGTACCCCGTCTACTTCTACGGGCAGTAGCACACGTCGATAAGTCATCATGGAAGAAAACGAACTCATATTCAGATGTTTCGCCAGTGGTAGTAGCGGAAACTGCTATTATCTCGGTACGCGTCAACGGGGAATCCTCATTGACGCGGGCATCTCTGCGCGTCAGATACAAAAGTGTCTGCGCGAGATGGGGCTCGATTTTCAGAATATCATGGGTGTGCTCATCACGCACGATCATGCTGATCATATCCGTGCTGTTGGCACACTCGGCGAACGCGTTCATTTGCCGATATATACGACAGCTCTTATTCACGAGGGCATAGACCGCAATTACGGAGTTCGGGAAAAACTGCGCACCAGCCGGCGCTATTTCGAGAAAGGAGTAGAGTGGGAGCTCTTCGGAATGAAGATCAATACGTTTGGTATAGAGCACGACTCTACAGATTGTCTCGGATACAGCATTGACTTCCTTGGTCAGCGTTTCGTACTCATGACCGATTGCGGATCGGTGAACGAAGAGATGGAAGCCTATATCCGAACGGCCAACCACCTTGTCATTGAGGCGAATCATGACGAACATATGCTCCTTAATGGTCCGTATCCTACCTATCTCAAAGAGCGAATCCTCAGTCCGCGCGGACACCAGTCCAACGATGTCTGCGGAGAACTCATCGAGCGCAACTGGCATCCCGATTTGCGTAATGTATGGTTGTGCCATCTCTCGCTTGAGAACAACGACCCGCAGGTGGCTTATGATACCGTAAAATCGTACCTCGATGAGATAGAGATAGAACCTGGAAAAGATATCTTCCTGCAGGCTCTCGAACGCACTTCGCCCAGCCCCATATACATATTAAATAATCAAATCATCAATCAATCGTAAATCATCAATGCAACGCCTTGTCATTATTCCAACGTACAATGAGAAAGAGAATATCGAAGCCATCATCTCGGCAGTCATGAATCTGCCGTTGGACTTCAACGTATTGATCATCGATGATGGTTCGCCGGACGGCACAGCGTCGATCGTCAAAACTCTCATGGCAGGTAAGTACAAAGACCGCCTGTTCCTAGTCGAGCGCGCAGGCAAACAAGGACTTGGAACGGCTTATATTGCCGGCTTCAAATGGGCCATTGAGCATAAAGCTGACTTTGTCTTCGAGATGGATGCAGACTTCAGCCATAACCCGCAAGACCTACTCAAACTCTATGATGCATGTGCCAATGAAGGAGCAGACCTTGCTATTGGTAGCCGCTACGTCACCGGTGTCAATGTTGTCAATTGGCCGATGGGACGTGTGCTTATGTCTTATTTCGCTTCGAAATATGTGCGTACGGTTCTCGGTGTTAATATCCACGACACCACCGCCGGCTTTGTCTGCTATAAGCGTCACCTGCTTGAAACCATCGAACTCGACAAGATACGATTCAAAGGTTATGCCTTCCAAATAGAAATGAAGTTCACCGCATCCAAATGCGGCGCGAAAATCATCGAAGTTCCTATCATCTTCGTCAACCGTGTACTCGGTACTTCAAAGATGTCAGGTGGAATCTTCTCCGAAGCACTACTCGGCGTTATACGGTTGAAGATCTCATCCTGGTTCCGTAAATATCCCAAGTTATGAATTTAGAACAACAAATATCCTCCCTGGTGAAGGCGGCTGTGAAAACTCTCTATGACGTGGATGCCGCTGATAACCAAATCCAATTGCAAAAGACGCGTCCTGAATTCGAAGGCAACATCACCCTCGTGGTGTTCCCCTTCGTCAAACTGGCCCGCAAAGCACCCGCACAAGTAGCGGCAGAGATCGGCGAAGAACTTGTCAAGAGTGATATAATCGCCAAGTACAATGCTGTACAGGGCTTTCTCAACCTCGTCATTGACGATGCTTTTTGGATTCAGCAACTCCAAGCTATCAATGCGGATGACCAATACGGCAGGCAGCCTGAACGTCATCAGTTGATGATGGTCGAGTATAGTTCGCCTAATACGAATAAACCTCTGCACTTGGGGCATGTGCGTAATAACCTTTTAGGTTATTCGATTGCGCAGATACAGGAGGCAAACGGCTGGAATGTCGTCAAGACCAATATTGTCAACGACCGCGGCATTCATATCTGCAAATCCATGCTCGCGTGGCTCAAGTACGGTAACGGCGAAACCCCTGAGTCCTCCGGCAAGAAAGGAGACCACTTGATTGGCGATTATTACGTCCGTTTTGATGTCGAGTATAAGAAACAGATAGCGGAACTGACGTCAAAAGGCATGGACGAAGAAACGGCCAAGAAGGAGGCCCCGTTGATGAAAGAGGCGCAAGAGATGCTTCGCAAATGGGAAGCAAACGACCCTGAGGTGCGCGGGCTTTGGGCGAAGATGAACGAGTGGGTGTATGCCGGTTTTGATGAGACCTACAAACGTATGGGCGTATCCTTCGATAAGATTTATTATGAATCGAATACCTATCTCGAAGGCAAATCCGAAGTAGAGAAGGGATTGGCTTCAGGTCAATTCTATCGTCGCGAAGACGGTTCGGTGTGGGCAGACCTCACTAAGGACGGACTTGATGAGAAACTATTGCTCCGTTCCGACGGCACTTCTGTTTATATGACTCAGGATATTGGTACAGCCAAACTGCGTTTCCAAGATTTTCCTATTGACAAGATGGTCTATGTAGTGGGTAACGAACAGGAATACCACTTCAAGGTCCTTTCGATACTCCTTGACCGTCTCGGTTTCCCATTCGGCAAAGAACTCGTCCATTTCTCCTACGGCATGGTAGAACTGCCGAACGGAAAAATGAAGTCCCGCGAAGGAACGGTTGTTGATGCCGATGATTTGATGGATAAGATGATCGAGGATGCACGCGACATCAGTAAGGATAAAGTCAATACGTTGCAGGGCATCACAGAACAAGAGACTAATGAAATCGCCCGCAAGGTTGGCCTCGGGGCCTTGAAGTACTTCATCCTCAAGGTTGATCCGCGTAAGAACATGCTCTTTAATCCTGCGGAATCCATCGACTTTAACGGGAATACAGGCCCTTTCATTCAATACACCTACGCGCGTATTCAATCGGTGTTGCGGAAAGTTACACGTGCCGAAGACACAATAAACGGTGAAGCCTATACACGTGCCGGAGGCACATTAAACCCTAAGGAGTTGGACTTAATCCAGCGTCTTTGCGAATATCCATCCGCAGTCCGTGCTGCCGGAGAAGAGTTCTCACCCGCGATCATTTGTAACTATGCGTATGCCCTCGCGTGTGAGTTCAACTCGTTCTATCACGACCTGAGTATTCTCAACGAACCCGATGAGCATAAGAAAGCCCTGCGCCTTCTCCTCTCAGCCAATGTCGCGAAGGTGCTACGATCGGCTATGGCGCTCCTTGGTATTGAGATGCCGGAAAGGATGTAATGAATGAAAAATTCAGAAATTTGAGGGGATGCAGAAATGCATCTCTTCTTTTGTTATCGGATGTACAAAACTTATCTCTGCCGCATGCAGCATCATTCGTCCTCCGGATGCCTTAACATCTAACCCGTACAGTCTATCTCCCACAATCGGTGCATTCAATCCTTTTGGGTGCGCTGCATGCACGCGTAACTGGTGCGTACGCCCTGTCAATGGATAAAAATCCAACAATACCGAACCATCGGCTCGGCGGTCGCGTGATAGCCACTTTCCCGTGCTTGGAATCTATCATCTGCCGTGGTCGGTCGTAAGGATTCGGCAAAAGAGGCAACTCAATCATCCCTTCATCCGGCAGTTTTGCTGCATCATGCGGTTTTACCACCGCTTCATACCGTTTCAGAATATCTCTTCTCTGGAAATGCGCCTGCAATTCCTTATACACGTCTTCGGTTTTGGCCAAAACCAATAACCCGCTTGTGTCTTGATCCAAACGGTGGACAGCCTTTATACTTTTCACATCGGAAGCCGTAGATTTGAAATAACTCTCCGCGGAGGGTTCTTCGCCCTTTCCCGGAACAGACAACATCCCCGCCGGTTTATTCACTACGACCAGCCATGCATCCTCATAAATCACCTCCGGCTCAAGTTCTGACTTTTTGACGTCTACTCCCTTAACTTCGATTCCTTCCAGCATATGCTTAAGGATAGGGCCGCATTTCCCCGAGCATGGCGTATAGAAGCCACCTTCTTGTCGGATATCAGTCTTGGATGGTGCTCCAATCCAGAACTCCGCCAAGGCAATTGGCTCCAGGTCATGTGTGAGTGCATATTGCAGGAGTTTGGGAGCACAACATTCTCCTGCGCCAGCCGGAGGCATCCGTTCACTTGCAAGCTTTTTCCCGAACCACTCTTCCGGAGGAATGATGGCTTTCTCTTTTTCGAAGATTTCCAGCAGGTTTTTGCGTTCTCCTTTTCCGTTCACGAAGTAGTAACTCGCGAAAAGCAGTTTCTGTAATCGTCTCGACTCTTCTTTGTTGTGTCCAACCGGTTCATCCATCATTTCCACAACAGGCGGAACAAATCCTTCCCTGCGATAACTGCCGTCCAGTTTTGCCGAGAATGCAGCCAAATAACTTGTCTCGCTACCTCCTTTACGCCTCACTATCAATACCCCGAACATCTTTCCGCATCGATGCAACTCACTTTCGGGGTGCATGCGCATATACGCATGTACCTTCTCGCGCACCTCATCAGCAGCCTTTTCCGTTTCCGGACTTGGTGGTAATATATACGGCGACATCATAACGAGCGCAAAGTTAGTATAAATAATTGAAACGTACAAGGATTTTAAGGTAAAAATCAAATTTATTTGCATATGTGCAATTTTTGTTGTAATTTTGCACCGCAAAATCTAAATCAACGATGCGTAAGGTTTTTCTTTTAATTACCGTGTCCCTCCTTACCTTGAGCGGATGCCGTCATACCTCGGGTTTCGCTAAGTTAGACGAGTGGACGAACACATGGAAAACCAATCAGCAGACCTATTTCGGCTATCCGGCAAACCAGCAGTCTGCGCTCAAGGACTTCTACGAGTGGTATGTAAGTACAGGCATGGACCGTGTCAACCTCAATAATGCCGGAGACCCCATGACAGACAAGCCATGGAACATGTCCTCCTGTGCCTTTGAACGCGAAGTTATTGAGTTCTTCACACCCTTGTATGGCTTTGACCCTTCCGATGTATGGGGGATTGTTACCCATAGCGGTACGGATGGGAATAATCATGGTATTTATTTCGGCGCGAACGACCTCTATAACCGTACCGGTCAGCGACCTGTAGTTTATGTCTCTGATGAAGCTCATTACTCGAATATGCGTTTGTGTGACCTGCAACATTTGGAGGTCAAACTGATCAAGAGCGATGCGATGGGTCGCATGATACCTGACTCTCTTGAAGCGGCATTGGATATCACTCGCCCTGCTCTCATGGTTTATGCCATGGGGTCGACTTTCAAGGGGGCTATTGACGATATGGAAGCACTGAATGCGGTTTTGGCGAAGCATCCCGAATTGCCGGGTGTGTACCGCCATGTAGACGCTGCGCTCTTTGGCGGTTATCTGCCTTTTACCAGATATCAGAAGATGGTAAGCAGCAAGGACATGCATTTCGAATCAATTGCCATCAGCGGACACAAGTTCTTTGGCATTGACTCGCCCTCCGGCTTATTCCTCTGCACACGCAGAGTCTATGACAACCAGCAAAATTTCAATGTTACTTACCTGAACGGAAACATGCGCATGATCAATTGTTCACGGGACGCCGTACAACCCCTCAAGTTCTGGTGGCTGATTCAGAAAGTCGGATATGATCAATGGGCGCAACAGGCAAATCAGATGATGGAGTGCACGGAGTACCTGCAGCAACAATTGGAAAAGATTGGTTGGCCTTGCTGGCGAAACGAATACAGCAACACGGTCTTTTTCAAGCGCCCGTCACCCGAGATATGCAGCAAATATAACTTGGCATTGGGTTTCGATGCCTCTTTTGGCGGTGAACTGGCGCATGTTGTGGTCATGCAACACGTTACCAAAGACAAGATTGATACATTCATTCATAACCTGAAGTAGGATACTACCTCAACTGACAAAAACGACAAACCATATGAAGACAGAACTTAATGCCTTGATCATGGAGGCAATGAAAAATCATGATTCCGTGCGCACAGAGACCCTGCGCGCCATCAAAAGTGCGTTTCTCAATTGGCAAACCAGCAAAGAAAATGCAGGTAAGGAACTTAGCGAGGCCGATGAGATTCAAATCATCAAAAAGATGGTCAAGCAACGACAGGAGTCCGTGGAGCAATATATCGCAGCCGGCCGTAAGGAACTAGCAGACGCGGAGCAGGCACAGATAAACGTTTTGGAGACCTTCCTGCCAAAAGCAGCCTCAGAAGAGGATATCGTCCGTGCTTTCAGTCAAGCCAAAGAGGGAAACGGCTGGGAAACCGAAAAGAAGAACATGGGACTCTTCGTCAAAGCCATCAAAGCCGCTTTGCCCAATGCGGACGGCAAGATGGTTGCACAAGTCGTCCAAAGCCAATTAGCGTAAATTTTTTTAAAAAAAGAATAGAGGCACCGGTAAGATGCCTCTATTTTTTTGCCAAAAGCGTTGATTACTCAGCGTCTTTCTCAGCGGTTTTCTTGGTAGCTGCTTTCTTAGCAGGAACTTTCTTGGCCGGCTTCTCTTCTGCCGGTTTTGCTTCTGCCTCGAGGGAAGCCTTCAATTCAGCGAGTGCGCTCAGGTCACCGAGAGTAGTCTTCTCTACTTTCGGCAGATCGAGAGCGGGCTCTTCTGCTTTAGCGGCTTTCTTTGCTGCCTTTGCCGGAGTCTCTTTGCGCTCCTCCCAAGTGCGGAGATGCGAAACGAGGATACGCTTAGCATCACGGTTGAACTCGATAACCTTGAAGCTCAGGGTGTCGCCAACTGCAACCGGGCTCTTGTCTTCCTTCTGGAGATGACGGGTTGTACAGAATGCCTCCACACCGTCCTCGAGGGAGATAACAGCGCCCTTGTCGGTCAGTTCAACAACCTTACCGTCAACGATGGTGTCAACACCGAACTTAGCCTCGAGCTCCTCCCAAGGATTCTCCTCGAGTTGCTTGTGGCCGAGACTCAGACGGCGGTTGGCTACATCGATGTCGAGTACGACAACTTCAATCTGAGCACCAATCTGGGTGAACTCATTCGGATGTTTGATTTTCTTGGTCCAGCTCAGGTCGCTGATGTGGATCAGACCTTCAACGCCTTCCTCGATCTCAACGAATACACCGAAGTTGGTGAAGTTGCGAACCTTAGCCCAGTGGCGGGTGCCAACTGCATACTTGGTCTCAACGTTAGCCCAAGGATCGTCCTTGAGTTGCTTGATACCGAGAGACATCTTGCGCTCAGCGCGGTCGAGAGTCAGGATAACAGCATCTACCTCGTCGCCGACTTTCAGGAAGTCGTTAGCGGAACGGAGGTGCTGGCTCCAGCTCATCTCGGATACGTGAACGAGACCTTCAACGCCTTCTGCGATCTCTACGAATGCGCCGTAATCAGCCATAACGACAACCTTGCCATGAACCTTGTCTCCTACTTTGAGGTTCGGATCAAGAGCATCCCATGGGTGCGGAGTCAACTGCTTGAGACCGAGAGCGATACGTTTCTTCTCCTCATCAAAGTCGAGGATAACCACGTTGATCTTCTGGTCGAGTTGCAGCAACTCGTGCGGATCGTTTACGCGGCCCCAGCTGAGGTCGGTAATGTGAATGAGACCGTCCACTCCACCGAGGTCGATGAATACGCCATAGTTGGTGATGTTCTTAACAGTACCCTCAAGTACCTGACCCTTCTCGAGCTTGCCGACGATCTCAGCCTTTTGAGCCTCGAGTTCAGCCTCGATGAGCGCTTTGTGAGAAACAACAACGTTACGGAACTCGGGGTTCAGTTTGACAATCTTGAACTCCATCGTCTTACCAACGAGGATGTCATAGTCGCGAACCGGCTTTACGTCGATCTGGCTACCCGGGAGGAATGCTTCCATACCGAGAACATCCACAATCATGCCGCCTTTCGAACGCCATTTGATGTAACCGGTTACGATTTCACCGCTGTTGTAGGCCTCGTTGACGCGATCCCAAGCGCGAGCAGTGCGAGCCTCTTTGTGAGAGAGCACGAGCTGGCCCTTCTTGTCTTCCTGGCTCTGAATGTAAACTTCTACTTTGTCGCCTACCTTCAAGTCCGGGTTGTAACGGAACTCAGCAGCCGGAACAATACCATCCGACTTGTAGCCAACGTTAACAACGACTTCGCGTTTGTTGATACTGATGACAGTACCCTCAACGACTTCGTTGTCTTTGATGGCGCTCAGGGTGTCATTATACTTTTGGATTTCTTCTTCGTTTTTGCTGCCTTGTTTTTGTGCTTCATAGGCATCCCAGTCGAAGTTCTGGAGAGAAAGATTTTCTGCCATTGTGGTAGAATGTGTCTGGCTCAGCCGTAGCTTACCAAACGTTAAAAATTAAACATGTTAGCCTTTTTCTTTGCGAAAAAGCGTGCAAAATTACAAAAATATTTTGATATGTGCAAATTTTTTAGTAATTTTGTGCCGAATTTGTGCGAAATGCGAATTAAACAGTAAAAGACTAAATCGTAAATACAATTATGGCTAATTACAAATGGAGTTTTGCGAATGTGGGAGGAGTGACCCGCGTACGTATTCAATCGGCGGAGGATATCCGCCATTTGGGTGAATTGGACAAGAAGATGTGGACGGTGCTAAGTTGTCCTACCACTGGTTTGGAAATCTGCAGCGATTCGTTGAGTCTGATGGATTTGGACGGCGATGGTCAGTTGCGTCTTAAAGAGGTAGTGGCTACGGCTGACTATCTATGTTCAGCCCTTAAGGACCCGCAGAGCCTGTTCGGGCAGAGTGACAGAATAGCGTTGGATAACATCGCCGACGAGGCTGTCAAAGCCGTTGCGGAGAAAATCGCCGGAGAGAATAAAGATGTAGCGCTTGCAGACGTGCAGGCTACCATTGACGCAGTGACTATTGAAGCGCAGCCTGTTCCGGATGCGCCGTTTGAAGCGGATGTCATCGCGGCTTACAAAGAGAAGCAAGCGGAGTATGCCGCTTATTTCGAGCAGGAGAAGTTGCAGAAACTTGGTTTGGCATTGATACCTGAAGACGCTGTAAAACCCGGAATGAAGGAGAAAGACTTCGTGGCTATGGGTGCGAAGATTGCGGAGTGGGAGGCGGCGAAAGGTGCCGTTGAGGCAGCCAATGCTGACGCGCTCGCTGCTGCTAAGGCAGAGTTTGAACCGCTTCGTAAGTTATTGCTGCTCCATCGCGATTTCTATCGCTTGCTGCGTAACTTTGTGACTCTCGAAGACTTCTACGACCTCGATGATGCTACTATCGCTTCGTTCCAGGCGGGTACCTTGATTATTGACCAGCGCGCATGCCACCTCTGTATACGTGTGAACGACATGGGCAAGCACGATGCGCAAGCTCCGTTAAGTGGCATCTACCTGCTATATTGCAACTGCGTGAACAAGAAGACAGGCAAGACCATGCAGATTGTAGCGGCGGTGACGCAAGGTGAAATCAAGAATCTGAATGTCGGCAAGAATGCCATCTTCTATGATAATGACGGACTTGATTATGATGCTACCGTGACGAAAATCATCGACAACCCGATTTCTATCCGTCAGGCTTTCTGGACACCGTACCGTAAGTTCGGCAACTGGATTCAGGAGAAGATCAACAAGTCCGCGGCCGAGAAAGACGCGAAAGCTTTCGATGATATGACAGCCAAGGCGGATGCCGCTGCAGGCGACCCTGCTGCCGCAGAGAAGAAACCTGCCTTCGATATCGCCAAGTTCGCCGGTATCTTTGCAGCCATCGGCATGGCGTTAGGTATGATTGGGACAGCGTTAGTCGCACTCTTCAGTGGCTTGGCTACACTGCATTGGTGGCAGTTGTTGTTGGTATTTGTCGGTATATTGTTGCTCATCAGTGGTCCGAGTATGATTATGGCATGGCTTAAGTTGCGCCGTCGTAATCTGGCTCCGCTACTCAATGCTAACGGATGGGCAGTGAACGCGGAGGCGATCATCTCGGTTCCGTTCGGACGTACGCTCACAGAGCAGGTGGCATTCCCGATCATCAAGATCAAGAAGCAAGGCTTGAAACCATGGGTCAAATGGTTGATAGTGTTATGTGTTATTGCTGTAATCTTAGGAATCGTATGTCTCGTATTACATCTCTTGGGCTTCTGCTTCTGCTGCTTCAGCTTCCATTAATCGCGCAGGAACCGTCTGATTCAGTTTTTGTTGACAGCGAGGGTGATGAACTGGAGGAACTGGATTCGATTGACGTGCATGTTTCGGGAATTCCTGAATGGCTTACATCGCATTTCTCTAATGATACACTGTATGTCGCTTGCGACCAGGAGGCGTTACCTCGTAAATTAGTGGTGCACACGAATGATGGCGATGTTGTTTATCGTCTGGCTCCTCAGTTCATGCTGGATACGAACCTTATTAATCATCACCCTGCAGATAGTATTTATCATCATATCTGGACGGACGAGCGCGTGAATCCGTATGGCACGTTGTTTGACAGTCTGAAAGATGATATCCATATTCCGATGGCAAGTTTCTGCCTGCCTCACCCGGGCTATATCACGAGCCCCTACGGTTGGCGCAGGAATAGAATGCACAAAGGTACGGATTTGAAGGTTCAGGTGGGCGACAGTATTCGTTCGGCATGGCCTGGACAAGTGCGTATCGTCGGATGGGATCCGCGTGGCTACGGGTATTTCGTGGTTGTTCGTCACACGAACGGATTAGAGACCGTATATGGTCACTTGAGCCGTCCGTTGGTGGATGAATATGAGATGGTGCCGAGCGGATATGTGCTGGGCTTGGGCGGCAACACCGGTCGTTCGACAGGTAGTCACCTGCATTTCGAGATTCGCTATTTAGGCGAAGCGATGGATCCGGCTGGAGTAATTAATTTTGGTACAGGACAGTTGCGTAGCGCTGACGAGTACGTGATCGGCATCAAGGCGATGAAGCAGAAACGCGCTGAGCAAGCAGCAATGAAGTACCACAAAGTGAAGAGCGGTGACACGCTCAGTGGCATCGCAAAACGCTATGGCACGACTGTGAAACGATTGTGTCAGTTGAATGGTATCAAGGAGACAAAGATCCTACAGATCGGACAGCGAATAAGAGTAAGGTAGTAGATTGCTCTTATGAGCGTTTATAGGCTACGCCGTTTATTCATGGTGATACGGTTCGTGGCGGAGAATGGTCATTGCGCGGTAAAGTTGCTCAATGGCCATTATTCGTATCATCTGATGAGAGAAAGTCATCTGCGAGAAGGATACCTTACCGTTAGCTCGGGTATAGACGGCTTCGCTGAACCCGTAAGGCCCACCAATGACGAGCGTGAGGTCTTTGCCGGAGGACATCTTTTTCTGCAGATAGTCGGCGAATTCGATAGAGCGGAATTCACGTCCGTGCTCGTCCAGCAAAAGAACGTCCATGGAGGGGCTGAGGAATTGCAGAATGAGATTCCCTTCAGCGGTCTTGACCTGTTCTTCGCTCAACGCTTTCGCATTTTTTAGATCCGGTAGCACGACAATCTCAAACGGCACATAGTGCCGCAAGCGTTGCTGATAATCATCAATGAGTGAAGCAATGCGGGTGTCACTCGTTTTTCCGGTAAGTAGCAATGTTATCTTCATCCGTGAAATAGGCTTCGAAGTCCTCGCCGGTCCATGTGAAATGGTATATGAAGTTAATACCCATGAATCCATCGTAACTAACGATGGCGGTGTAGTAACTATGTCCAACTTCGAAGGGGATGCTTGTGCCACTGCCGTCATTTTTGACGACGGTGACACCATAATGAATAGCCGACTCGTCTTTGCTATCAGCGATGGTACGGAAAAGTTGCGTGAAATAGTCTTCTGGCGAGATTCCTCCCCATACATCAACAAGCGTAGCGCTATCTACGGTGGAGGCAAGGTATGGAAACCTGCTATTGATCTTGTTGTCCTGGTTGAGCGGACAGATGAAATCCCACAACCCGCGCACGCGGTACTCGAAATGGACATCCATGATGCTTTTCTTGGTGGTCTTGATGGTCTCAAGGAATAGTTTGCCTACGGGCTTGAGCGTCTCGGGATTGACCACGAATGCGAAGACCCAATATTCCGTATCGGGAATAAGGTTGGTAAAGAAATGCGTGATAGGCCCATACTGCAGGCAATGACTGGCGAAGGGTGCAATATTGAATTCTCCCTCTTTCAGCAGATCGTATCGCCATTGGATATAGTCGGTATTGGCGGAGTCGAGAGCCAGCATCATGAACTGTTTAGGTTGGTTATACGGATCCATGTCTTCTGTTACCTGCATGCAAGAGATGAGATAATACGCATCATTGTTCGGCTGGAAGGAATACTCGATAAATCCCGCAGAAACAGTCTGGGCACTCATTTTGATCTCCACGCCATCTACAACCCATGGAGCTTCAGGGTTGCAGGAAGAAAGGAGGATTGCCATGACAAAGACTGTCAGACCGGCGAAAAATCGCCTGTTAGGTCGCTTCGCTATTAGGGTTTTACTCCTCATACCCCCTCCTTTCTCTTTCCTCTTGCTCCAAGAGGGATTGTACGGAATAGATGAATCGCAGACAAGTCATCACATGCCCGCCGTAATGGCCGAAGTTATATGTGATATTGGAGGCAGTCCAACGGGCTTTTGCATTGACGGCATTTTGGAAAGAGACCGTTTCGTCATCCATGGAGTGGGCGATGTAAACGGATGCTCCCGGCGTCCAATGGAACGAGACGATGGAGTTCTCAACCATTGCTTTTTGAAGTTCCGATACTTTCCAGGAACGCTGATCCATTGCTTCTTCGGTAAGGATCTCGTGCGTCACTTTTGTGCCGATGAACTTATTAATCTGAGAGGTAGTATATTTCTTACTATTGATCCATTCGTCAATATGGTCGCTGATACGCGGGCGCACCAGATCTTCCATCTTGATGTTGAGGTTGTTGCCAAGAATCATACCTTGCACGACGAGCGGAACACCGACAGGGTAGTTTGCCTGGTCAGTGGTAACGAATTGCTCATAAGTGGCTTTTACGTCGTAGGGTCCGCCTCCGGCAAAGACACGGTGAATCTTCACTTGCTGCGGATCTTCATCTTCCCAGTATTCAGTTTCGATGAGTCGCTCAACGGCCATAGTGTTTGCTCCACCTTGGCTGTAACCCATGAGGATGATTTCCGGTTGCTCGGGTGACATGCCTACGGCCTCTAACCATGGTTTAACTGCGTGGTACATGTCCAGCACGTTTCGCGCCGTGAGATCCATGACGAGGTACGGGTGAACTTCATTAACTGTGACGCCGTAACCCATATAGTCCGGAATGATAAGTCCGTAACCCATAGGCACGAGCATTCCTTCGAGCGAGAAACAGTTGGAAGGAGCTTCGCTATTTGAGCAGACGGTATAGTGGCTCACAAGAATGAGTCGTTTGGGTTTGCGTCCTTTGGGTAAAATGACTTTGCCGCTGAGCGTAACAGTGTCCCATTTGGTGTTGATGCTGGGGTAGGTACCTACGACTTCAATCACTCTGTTTTGGTTATGGTACTTGAGCAATGATTGCATGATGTCTGCAGCTGTGGTGCTGGTGGTCTTCGGTGCTTTGGCCGGACCGCCGTTTGCATCATTCGCATCATGGTTTTCATTGCTTTCCTCCTCTCCATGGTCAATAAAGTCCACAAGACGTGTACCATCGGGCAGGTAACAGTTCATGGGTATGCCTTCATTCAGATCGACTTCGTGTTGACCGATTACGCGAAAAGAGAGGTTTTGCGCTCCCTGCAGGTCGCTGAAATCCACACTCTCGTCAGGACGGAACTGACAGGATGCCAAAACGGTGGCTGCTACCAGAGTTGCTATTTTTAATGTTTTACGCAGTAAAACCATTTTAACCATTTTATTTACCGAGCGAAGCGCTTAGAACCTCGCACCTAATCCTACATTGATTATTCTTGATGATGCCATGAAGATGGTATTAGCGTTTCGTAACGCATACATGCCTCCGAAATCCACCGTCCAAAACCATCGTTGGTAATTGGCGCTGATGCCAAAAACCGTGAATTGGGCAGCCATGCCAACAACTGTATGCCGTCCCCATCCATCCATCTCAGAGCCACCGTTAATATCCATGCCGAAACCTAATCCCGAGTAGAGATTGACGTTCGGATGGTGGAAATACGTAAATCGAATGGTAGGCATAATGACGATATTATAGAACCAATGCCCGCCCTCGCGCGCCACCTCTGCTCCGAGACCGTTACGCGTCACATTATCCCAGCGCACGTCACTCCAGTCAAACATACCGCCCAAAGAAAACCAATGTTTGAACCGCCACTGGTACTCAATCCAAACATGCTGGTCATGGCGGTAGTTCTCGTGGTAAGTCTGTCGGTAACTCTCCGGCATGGTCGTAGTGATTGCTGTCGGGTTATGCCAGATGAGGCTCTCAAAAAGCTGGTCTCCCCACCCGATGCGCAACTCATTATGCTGCGAGAGATAGGCGTATTTATCCTCTGCATGCAGGCTCAACGAGCACACGCAACATACCAAAACTATGAAAAATCTTACTTTCACGCTGCAAATTTATACTTTTTTTTGCACATATGCAAATTTTTTATTACTTTTGCAGCGAAAAATAATTCATTTTATGGAAAAACAAGAACTTCGCAAGCTTATTGCTATCTGGTTTGAAGAGGATATTCGCGATGGCGACCATACCTCGCTCAGTTGTATTCCACCTACGCAGATGGGGTGTCAGCAACTCATCATCAAAGATACCGGTATACTCGCAGGTGTTGAGGTGGCGAAAGAGATTATCAACTATTTCGACCCTGAGTGCCGTTTCGAGCAGTTTCTCCACGACGGCGATCATGTGAAGCCCGGAGACATAGCCTTCAAGGTGTATGGTAAGGAACTCTCGCTCCTGCAAATCGAGCGTACGATGCTCAATATCATGCAGCGTATGTCCGGCGTAGCGACTACTGCACATAAGTATCAATCTTTGATTGAAGACACAGGATGCCATGTGCTCGACACGCGTAAAACGACGCCGGGTCTGCGGTATCTGGAGAAAGAGGCAGTAGCGTTAGGTGGTGGGATGAACCATCGTATTGGCCTTTTCGATATGATCTTGCTGAAGGATAATCATGTGGACTTTGCAGGGGGTATCACCAACGCGCTCACGCGGGCACGCGATTACTTAAGGAATAAAGCCACAGAGGGGCAGACCGAGCGTTTCCTCAATATGAAGATCGAAATCGAGGTTCGCAATTTTGAGGAGATTAACGAAGCCCTCGCTACGAACATCCCGGATCGTATTATGCTGGATAATTTCACGCCAGAAAGAACCAAGGAGGCAGTGGATGTTATCCGTGCTTGGGAAAAGAAAGCCGGCCGTCACATGGAGATCGAGTCTTCCGGAGGTATTACTATAGATACCATCCGTGACTACGCGCTGCAAGGAGTGGACTTCGTGTCCGTCGGAGCACTCACCCATAGTTACAAGAGTCTTGATATGAGTTTCAAGGCTGTGAAGTAATTTACATAAATAGTCGGACTATCGAAGTCCGACTATTTTGTGTACCTGAATACTGAGACGCCAGAATGGGTGTGAGAGAATATACCGCACGGTATCATCGAGATTGTCGTTGCGGTCGTCTTCCCATTCATCCACAGTGTGCTCAATGAGCCATTCTCCAGTGAAGCGTAGAGGTTGTAATAACCAGTGCTCGGCTTCCAACTGGTCGCGCCAGATCTCCGGATCATACGTGCCGGTAAATACCACTTTGACCTCATTCACTTTCCGCAGGGCTAAAGGCTGATTACTGATAGCTGAATGCTGAAGGCTACTCTCCTTGGGAGAACAGGTAATCCAGTCGATGCCGGCCGGCAAAGGACGTGTGCCGTTCGTCTCGATACAGATATAGTAACCGGCATTATGGAGCGCGTCTACGAGAGGTTTATCTACCTGCAGACCCGGTTCGCCTCCCGTGAGCACAACCATCTTCCGCCGTTTGTTGGGCGTGTCGTACAGGTCATGAATGGCAGCTACGATATCTTCTGCAGTCATGGAAGTGAAATCCGTGAACTCCGTGTCGCACCATGGACACCGGAGGTTACAACCGCTGAAACGCACAAAAACAGCGGGGATACCCATGTGCGCACCCTCGCCTTGTAACGTGTAGAATATTTCGTTGACCTTGTACACCCTAATTCTCTAATTCCCTAATCCCTCTCATAAATAGCTACATTGCCTTCGGATTCCTGAACGGAGACTTTATAGCAGTTCTCTACGTGGTCACATATCCAGCGGGCGATATTCTCTGCAGAAGGATTGACATCAAGGATGTCGTTGATATATTTATGGTCAAAAGTATCTTTGACGACGCGTTTGATATGCGTGAAGTCGGTGACCATGCCGTCCGCATTCAGTTCCTTCGCGCGGCAATAAACCACGATGATCCAGTTATGGCCATGTAGGTTCTCACATTTGCTCTCGTACGACAACATCAAGTTATGCGCCGCTGAGATTTCTATAGTCTTTTGAACGTAATACATAAATAACACATTACATTATACATTACACATCACACATCACACATCATAGATAGTGTTATCCTCAATCCCCGCTTGGGCAAGTGCTTCTTTGCGTTCGCGACAGGTACCGCAGACACCACAATGATGTTGGCCTCCTTTATAACAACTCCAGGTCTCGGCATAATCAATGTGCAGGTCTTTGCCTTTCGCTGCAATCTCGGCTTTGGTGAGACGGGTGTATGGTGTGAGCAGTTGTACACCGTTCCATGTGCCGAAATGAATGGCGTTATTCATGGCTTCCACGAATTCCGGCCGGCAATCAGGATAGATCGCATGGTCACCGGAATGATTTGCCAGCATGACATATTGCAGTTTGTTGTTTTCGGCTATGCCGGCAGCGATGGACAGCATGATTCCGTTACGGAAAGGTACGACGGTGGATTTCATGTTTTCTTCGTTGTAGTCTCCTTCTGGAATAGCATCTGCGCCGGATAGCAGGGAGGAATGAAAAAACTGCTTGATAAATGGCAGACGAATGACCATGTGCGGAATGCCGAGCCGTTTGCAATGCAATTTGGCAAACTCCAACTCGCGGTCGTTATGGTTACTGCCGTAATGGAATGACAATGCCATGCCGATACGGAACTGATATTCGTATAACATCGTTGTGGAATCGAGTCCACCGGAGAGAACAATTAAGGAATCTTTCATTTAGTGTTTAATATTAAGCGCGAACTGTTCGCGGAGTCGTTGTTCTTTCAATGCCTCATGGTCTTTGTCGGCATAGTTGGCGAAAGGATAGATGCTGATGCCTCCTCGGGGCATGAAATATCCTGTTACTTCGAGGTATTTCGGGTCCATGAGCCGGACCAGATCCTTCATGATGATATTCACACAATCTTCATGGAAGTCACCGTGATTGCGGAAGGAGAAAAGATAGAGTTTGAGACTCTTACTCTCCACCATCCGCTCGCGCGGGATATAACTGATGAATATATGTCCGAAGTCCGGTTGTCCGGTTTTCGGGCACAAGGTCGTGAATTCCGGGCAGTCGAATGTCACTACGTATTCGTTCTCAGGGTGTTTGTTTTCGAAGGTCTCCAGCACGTTCGGGTTATACTGGTCCGAGTATTGTACGTGTTGATTACCGAGCAGGGTGACTCCCTGCAGTTCTTTGTCTGTTCTCATATTGTTTTCAGTTATATCATTTTATTGTACCCGTGCGCCCGTGAGGTCAAACAACTGTTCATTTCGTTCGACGAGCACATGCCCGTTATGGAAAACAAGTCTGCCTCTATCCGCTCCTTGGTTCGATGGGATATCTTCCAATCCTTGTCCGCTGTGATAGAAATTGCGCATGTAATAGGGGGCGCACACATCGGCTGCCGTCTTTCCTCCGGAGGCTGCGCCTGTCTTGTTGATGGCATGGCCGGACGTAGTGGCATTCTCGTTCCAGAAACCGCGGTTTTGCCATGCTTTGATGACCAAGCGGCTGTAGGTGCTCCAGTTGACGTAGTCTCCGTTTCCGGCTTCTTCCGGGAACCAATAACTGATACCATCTACGTTCTCAAGCGGCTTGAGGTTATCTACCAGATCCTTTACGAATTGGTATTGTCCCGCTACGGAGCACGGCCAAACACTGCGCGTGTCATAGTTAACCCCTTTGTCTGGCCAGTTTTGGAAGTTATAAGCGCACTCCACGATATGTACTCGCTTGGTCGGGAAGAGTGTTTTCAGGTTATTGATTGCATTGACGAGGTTGCTCTTGTCCGTCTTGGAGGCTACTTGCTCCGCGTTGAGGTAGCCGTGCCAGAAAGGGTAGTAACTGAGCCCGATTACATCAAAATCGACATTGGCATTCTTCAACTTGTTGTAATAGTACGAGTTATAACCGGTGTTGGTGGGGCGGTCGGTGTGAATGATGATCTGTGCGTCAGGACATTCCTCGCGCACCGCATTGCAGCCCGCGTGAAGAAGTCCGAGGTACCCGTCCCAGTTACTGCTTGCGTCGTTGTAAGGCTTTACTTTGATGCCGCAAAGCCCATACATGATCTCATTGCCCACTTGTACCAGGTCCGGCGTCGCATTCGCAGCCTTGAGAGTTTGAAGAACTTTATGCGTGTATTGACTGATACTATCCGCCATGGCTGCGTCGGAGACACCTTTCCAGGCTGCGGGTGCTTGGATATGCGTAGCATCGACCCATGTGTCCGAATAGTGAAAATCCAACATAAAATATGCGCCCGCCGCTTTGATTCGTTGACCTAAAGCCGTCACAAACGCCAAGTCTTGACAGACGGATGGATTGATTGTTCCGTCTTGGTCTGCTTTGGTCGGGTTAACAAAAATACGCACCCTGAATGTATTCCATCCGCAATCATTGATTGCCCATGTGATAAAATTGGATATTTTCGAACCATTCACATCTTTGTAGTACGATAAATCTTTCTCGTATAATGGAAGCGTCGAGATATCTCCGCCGACATAGCGTATTTGTGCCTGTGCGCATGCGCAAACGAGCGCGAATAATACTAATAATGAGAAATGTTTATACATTGTTTCTTTTGCTATTTTTGCAATTTCGTTGCAAAATTACAACAAAAATATGACATGTGCAAATTTAAGGAAACTTTTTTTTGACAAGTCAACTTTGCAAAATATAGAAAAATGAACATTTTGGCACAAAGTATTTGTGTGAATGAGAAATTTGTATTACTTTTGCGCCGTTTTGTTGCTTTTTGTAAACAAATAACAAAAATAACCAACATTATTAACATTACTAACCTAAAAAATTGATTTAAGGTATGAAGAAAATTTTCTCCTTTTTGTGCGCTCTGACAATCGTATTGAGCGCGAGTGCAGCGCCGCGATTTGGCCTCACACGTGAGGCGAAGGGTGCTAAGACACAAGTAAGTCTCACAGCTCCGGTTCGTAAGGCAGCTCCGAAAGCTCCTGCTAAATTGAATGGCGAGGTAATCAACATTGAGGCAAACAACCTTGCAGTTGATTTAAGTTACTTCGACTTATATCTCCAGTATCTGGGCTATGGTCTCGTCAGTATAGAAGGTGGTACGGATGAATATGCTGTATCTGCTGAGTTATATACGGCAGATGAGAATTATTACACTACTTACTCGACTGCAGATGAGAGCATAGAATTGTCTGTAAATGAGACAGCTTTGACGGTATCTTCTGCGGAATTGCGTTCGACGGAGAAAGGTGACCAATTCGTTGCTACGGCAGTGGACGAGGAGGGTAACACCTACAACATCAATCTGACACTCTTTGCTCCGGATGAGCCGAAGGAGACTGTACATCTGAGTTACAGTTCTTGCGAGATCAATGACTACACCAGTTACTATGGTTTCTACTACATCTCTGCACAAAACGAGAATGATGGTGTGTATTTGGCACTCTTGTCCGCGCCTGAAGCTGGCACATACTCCAAGGCTGATTTCTCTGGATACACCGGTATTGAGCTGATTGCAGGAACAGATACCACTTGGATTAGTGAGTTCTTCTCTATTGATGCTACGATTACCGAAACGGAAACGGGTAAACTCTTCAAAGTACAATTGTTTGCTACCGATGCTACTTTGTATGACGTAGAGATTACATATACGAAGCCGGTGGCTGATAAGACGGAGACGGTTGTTCTGGATAATGTGACATTTGAGGACTACCGTGAAGACGACGGCTCGTGGCAGGTAATCGCTGCTCCGGCCGATAGTTCAATTGTCTTCTCGCTGAATCCGTATTCGGAGTCGTTGGTGGCTGACCTGACGGTGGCAGATCTCGATGGTACTTATTCATGGCTGAAGATTGTGGAGAACGACGAAGCGAATTACTATAATTTTGCAGAGGGAGAGTTCACTGCTTCTGTAGAGGCTAACGGTGTGCTTAAACTGACCGGTTGGATTCTGGCTTCAAACAACGTGAAGTACGAGTTCACGTTCACCACTGCTGAAGGTGCTGTTGATCAAACAGAAGGTATTGAGCATATTGTGCTGACCGAGAAGGCACAGAAAGTAGTTGTTGATGGTGCAGTTTATGTGATCCGTGACAATAAACTGTTCAATGTTCTGGGAGCACAAGTTCGTTAATCGAAAAATAAGCTTTTAACAGTAAAAATGAGGGCTGCGCGATGCGCGGCCTTCTTTTTTGTTATGTATAACGCCAGTTTGTCAACAAATATTCATTTTGGACAACTTTTTCTGTTGATAAAAAATGTAAAGTATTGAAAATGAGCAATATAACTAAAATTTTTGGAAAACTTTGTAAAATTTTTTTGAAAAAAACTTGTCAAAAAATTTGCACAATTCAAAAAAATATACTACTTTTGCAACCGTTTTCGTGCTTTGCCGATTTACGTCGGGAGGTTGCTTAGACTGACGTTGGAATTTATTTTATACTCTTATATATGGAAACATACATTATCAAACGTGATGGTAAGAAAGAATTATTCACCATCGACAAGATCAAAAATGCCATTTCCAAGGCATTCTTAGCAGTAGGTGCATTTGCGACGGAGGAGGCTTTGACATCCATCCTCTCGCATCTGCGAGTACATAATAATGTGACCGTTGAGGAAATCCAGAACCAGGTGGAGGTTGCGTTGATGGCAGAGGGATACTACCAGGTTGCGAAAGCATACATGTTGTATCGCCATCAGCATACAGAGGATCGTGATACGCAGCGTCGTCTGGACTTCATGATGAACTACGTGCAGGCGAGCAATGCGGCTGAGGGTAGTAAGTTCGACGCTAACGCAAACGTGGAGCACAAGAACATTGCAACGCTCATCGGAGAGTTGCCTAAACAAGGTTTCATCCGTCTGAACCGTCGTCTGTTGACCGAGCGCATCAAAGAGATGTTCGGAAAAGAGTTGAGCGACCGCTATATGCAACTGCTCAACCAGCACTTCATCTACAAGAACGATGAGACGAACTTGGCAAACTACTGTGCATCCATCACCATGTATCCGTGGCTGATTGGCGGTACGAAGAGTATCGGCGGTAACGCAACACCTCCTCATAACCTTAAATCGTTCTGCGGCGGGTTCATCAACATGGTGTTTATGGTTTCGTCCATGCTTTCAGGCGCGTGCGCTACGCCCGAGTTCCTTATGTATATGAACTATTTCATCGAGCAGGAATACGGCGAGGATTACTACAAGCGCGCTGACGAAGTGGTTGATCTGAGCCTCAAACGCCGCACGATTGACAAGGTGATCACGGATTGCTTCCAGCAAGTGGTATATAGCCTGAACCAACCTTCAGGTGCCCGTAACTTCCAGTCGGTATTCTGGAATATCAGTTACTATGACCGCTATTATTTCCAGAGCTTGTTCGAGAACTTCCGTTTCCCGAATGGCGAGGCGCCTCATTGGGATAGCCTGAACTGGTTGCAGAAACGTTTCATGAACTGGTTCAACGAAGAGCGTACGCGTTGCGTCCTCACCTTCCCGGTTGAGACGATGGCTTTGTTGGCAGAAGATGGTGATATCAAAGACAAAGAGTACGGCGATTTCACTGCAGAGATGTATGCGAAGGGTCACTCGTTCTTCACTTACGTGAGCGACAATGCCGACAGTCTCTCCAGTTGCTGCCGTCTGCGCAATGCTATCACGGACAACAGTTTCAGTTATACGCTTGGTGCCGGTGGTATCTCGACGGGTTCGAAATCCGTGCTGACTATCAACCTCAACCGTGCTATCCAGTACGCAGTACGCAACAACATCCCGTACCAGAGCTATGTTGAGGATGTAGTGGACCTGATGCACAAGGTGCAGTTGGCATACAACGAGAACCTGAAGAACCTACAGGCCAAGGGCATGTTGCCTTTATTCGATGCCGGGTATATCAACATCGGCCGTCAGTATCTGACGATTGGCGTCAATGGCTTGGTAGAGGCTGCAGAGTTCCTTGGTATCGAAATCAAGGACAGCCCCGAATACGCACACTTCGTGCAGGAACTGCTCGGTATTATCGAGAAGAAAAACAAAGAGTATCGTACGAAGGACGTGATGTTCAACTGCGAAATGATTCCTGCCGAGAACGTGGGTGTAAAGCACGCTAAGTGGGATAAGGAAGACGGCTACGTAGTTCCGCGTGACTGCTACAACAGTTATTTCTACATCGTGGAGGACACCAGTCTGAACGTATTGGATCGTTTCCGTCTGCATGGACGTCAGTATATCGAGCATTTGACAGGTGGTAGTGCACTGCACTGCAACTTGGAGGAACACCTCTCTCAAGAGCAATACCGCCAACTCCTGCGCGTCGCTGCCATCGAGGGATGTAACTACTTCACCTTCAATATCCCGAACACGGTATGTAACGATTGCGGCCATATCGACAAGCGTTACCTGAAAGAGTGTCCGCATTGCCATTCGAAGAACGTGGACTACCTCACGCGTGTCATCGGATACATGAAACGTGTATCGAACTTCTCGGAGGCCCGCCAGAAAGAGGCGGCTCAGCGTTACTACGCAGAGAAATCGAAAGCACCGAAGTGCTGATGAAGGTAGCTTCTTTCGATATTGTTTTTCAAGAGATTCCGGGCGAGGTAACACTCGCCCTTAATCTCTCGAATTGTCCTTGTCATTGTCCCGGATGTCATAGTCCGCACCTGGCGGAGGATATCGGCGAGATCGTGAATGAAGAATTACTGAACGGTCTTCTCGCGCGTTACGGAACCATGATCACGTGTGTGGCGTTCATGGGAGGAGATGCCGATCCGGCGGAAGTAGCGCAATGGGCGAGGTACGTAAAGGCCTGCCCCCAACCCCTCCCAAAGGGGAAGGGTGGTTTACGGACGGCTTGGTATTCGGGACGGACAAATATGCCACAAGACGAGAAGGCTTTTGACTATGTCAAATTGGGTCCGTATATCGAGGCGCTGGGCGGATTGAAGAGCGAGAAAACCAACCAGCATTTGTACAAACGAACCGGAGAAGGGTGGGAAGATATCACTTCTTCTTTTTGGAGAAAGCAACTATAAATTGCAAATGGTAGTTATATAGTTAGCCCCGCGAGGAAATCGCGGGGCTAACTGTTTTAGTAGAGCATTACTTTATGTGTCATCGTCTCACCTTTGACAGAAGTGCGGATGAAGTATATGCCATTGATACCCGGCAGGGTGACACGCGTTACTCCTGCATCGAGTGTCCCGTTACTGATGAGTGTTCCGGTAGACGAATAGATGGCGTATTTTCCGCCTTCGGGCGCTTCTATCGTGATGTGCGGTGCATGGTGCGGCGCTTGAGTCGGATAGACGAGTATCGGGTTGGTGTATATATTTCCGGAATTGGCATGAATCACAAGCGGACAGGTCGGAATAGAGAAACTCTCGCCCTTACGGGTAGCAACCATAACGACTTCATCACCTTCTTTAAGTTTATCGTTATGGAGATAACCCAGACTGCTGTTAGGTTGGAGTACTCCGTTGACGTACCAATCGGATTGGGCAAACTCAAATCCTCCATTATATTCTTTCCGGAGCGGTGCAACGACATCGTTCCAGTTCTGCTCAATGATCCAACTCGGGTACTTGACGAGCAGCATGAGGCTGTCAGAGCGACTAATGCCGCAAATGCCATTGTCAAGGACAAGTCGCATGGAGTATCTATTGGGTTTGACGTATGCGGTATGCTCGAGGTATATCACTTCTTTTTTAGAAGGAACGGGCGCGCGCGCGATGCGGTCTTCTCCCAGGAATGGTTGGTTAAGCACATCCTTGAAACCTTCGTTCTTCGCCAACTGATCGAAGTATATGCTATACAGGGTCGGCTTGGCGCCGGTATAGGTGAAGGCAATATCGAAACTCTCGCCGTCTGCACAAACTTCGCCTACGGTGGCGCTGGTGAGCATAGTAGGATAGAGGACGGTGAGTTTGAGTGTGTAGATTGCGGAGAAACCGGTCTCTAACTGACGGATAGTATCGGTATAGATACCTTCTGCCGTAATCTCTCGTCCACGCCAGTTATAGGTTTGACCAACGCATATCGTATCGTCCGTCAGTTGACGTTTGGTCTCTACTACTGTCAGACGCAATGTATAGGTACTGTCACAATCCAGAATAGTGGGGAAGGAAACATCGTAATTTCCGGTCTCAGCATACGACTTACCTCGCCATGAGTAGGTCTCGTAGTCGGCGATGGTCGCGTCTGTATAGAATTGATATGACGGATTGACGGTCAGATCAAGATGAAGCAGGCTATCGCAACCGCTGACTGTCTTCAGCGTGAAGTCATAATGTCCGGCACGGGTAATCTTCTTTCCTCCGTATAAGAAGGTGTCACCTTGACAAATTGTTGCTTTCTCCAATGGGAGGTCGAAGGCAGGAGCATCATAGACCTCCACGCGGTAGAGACTGTCGAGTTCTCCGGTTACGCGACTACGGCGCTCGAAGGTATAGAGTCCTGACTCGGTAATGACTTTTCCGTCAATCTTCACTTCGCCGCCAGGACAGAGAGGAATAGGATCCCAATTCGAATAGCGCTGCGTGACGCAAATGATGAGGCGATGTATGGAGTCACATCCATATTGGTTCACCATCGTCTTGGTGAATAGGTTCTCGCCTAACTGGAGGTTCGTGTACAGTTGACCATCATAGATATATGAAGTCTGTTTGTCGGTGATGATGATGCGTTTCTCGGAGTAGGAAACCGGGTTCACCGTGAGGTTAAGGTAAACGATACTATCCTTGTATTGCGAGGTATAAGTGTATCGACCGGTGTTGGTTTTCTTTTCTCCGAAGAAATCGAAGTACTCACCTTGACAGATGGTCTTATTCCACGTGAACTCACGGGTCGTCTTCGGGTTGACAACGATGTGATAGATACTATCGCACCCATGAATAGTGCGTAGCGTATCGTAGTACACGGCGGGCTTGGAAATGTCGCGACCATGAATCTTGAGGACTTCACCTTCGCCGATCTCATATTTCTCTTTGATGAAATAAGAAGGATGTATATGCACCACAACCTGGTGTACACTATCGAATCCGTATTCCGTGAGTACACTATCGTTATACGTTCCTGACTCCGTAATAGTCCGGATAAGTCGGCCGTCTTCATCTTTCCATTGGAACGGATAGTTGATGGAGTCCGACTGACAGAGTTCGATCGTATCAGACTGGAAGAAGGACGGATGTACAGTAAGGATGAGGTGCTCTACAGAGTCACAACCGGTCACCGTCTTTCCGGTCCATTCATAGATACCTGTGTTGGTGAGGATACGACCATGGAACTCGTATGGCTCTTTATCGGATATGTGCTTCTCGAAAGTGTGATCAGACGTCGGATGTACTGAAACGACATACTTGATGATGGAGTCGCATCCTACGAGTGAAGGAATGGTATCAAAGAACTCGCCATTGGTGGTGTACACCTGATCTTTATAGCGGAACTCATCCCCGGAGCATATAGCGATGTTTCGCTCCTCATAGAAGGTCTCACGGATTGTGAGGTGGAGCGTAGTCACTACACGTGAGGAGTCGGTCCATGCTGTTGGCAGAGAGTAGTCGCCTGATGCACTATACTCATATCCACGCCATACGAACGGGATATCATTCGCGCATATGTAGGCAGTGGTATCAACACGGAACTCTTTGAGCACAGTGAGGATGAGTTGGTAGGTGTCGGTACATCCGTTGTCGTTCTGGACGCGGCGCTCGTAAACGCCTGACTCTTTGAGCCATTGGCCGTCAAAGAGCACAGAATCGCCCTCAAAGATCCGACGCGTCTCAGACTGGTACTTCAATGGCATCACTTGAAGCGAGAGCATTATAATAGAGTCACAGCCATTAGTAGCCGTGAGCGTATCGTAGTAGATGCCTTGCTGCGTGAGTATCTTGCCTCCGAATTTATAGAAGTCTCCCTCACATATGCTAATTACGATCGGCTCTGTAGCGCGGAACGTAGGCAGCACATTGACCTTGATACCAATGACAGCGTCTGTACCGTTATTAGGAATAGTATCGCGGTAAATACCGGATGTATAAATGCGTTTCTCACGCCATACGTATGGCAGTTCATTACTACATATGGAGATAGAGTCATCGTACAACCGGTTCACCGTCAGACGTAACTCGATAATCGAGTCGCAACCGGTAGAAGAGGTAAGGCGGATGGGGTATATACCTGCCGTATGATAATAAGTCCCCTCAAACTCTACAGAATCACCTTCATAAATCGTGCGATCTACTACATTAAGGTATTTGGGTTGTACGTTCAAATGGAGGATTACTACGCTATCGCAACCAACTGCATTGCGCAAGGTGTCGCGATATTCGCCGGCACTGGTTAGGAACTGACCATTGAAATTGTATTGGCCGTCTTCGCATATAGTGCGGAAAATCGTGGTGTCAGTCGGTTGGTTCACGATAAGTCGCAGGCCGTAATACATCCGTTGTCCGTTGACGATGGTCGTGTCGTTGCGGTAAAGGCCGGCAGTGTAAAGTGGTGTGATAGCCCCATTCCATTTGTTTGCCCATAGGTAAGGCAAGTCGGCCGAACAGATAGTTACTGTCGTGTCAACCAGCGGATGAACAACCACCTTCAGCACATTCGTACTGTCGCAGCCACTTGGTGTGAGACCTTTAAGGATAAGCAACGTGTCGGTTGTAAAGGCCTGACCGAAGGCACTGACAGTCTGGCCCTCGATAATATGCTCTTCGCGGAAACTATAATACGGTTTGTTCACAGACAGGTGGAGTTCTATGATGGAATCGCATCCGCTTGCTGCGGCTAAAGTGTCGCGGTAGATGCCACCCACATTGAGGTTCCGGCCGTTGAAAGAATAGAAGTTATTACCGTCTGCATCCAGACAGATGCTGTCACGGATAAGAGTTAACTTCACTTGTTGTACATTAACGTATCGAGTGTATATACTATCGGCAAAGCCGTCTGTGGTACGCAAATGGCGCGTATAGAGATCAGTAAGATAGATGTCGCTCTTGAAGATGGTTCCATCCGGTCCATACCACGTGTACGGCGTTGCATCTGAGCAGATGGTGACGGTGTCGCGGAAGGAGTAGTTCGGATGTACATTCACCGTCAAGTGGTCCACGCTGTCACAACCATGGATGGTAGTGAAGGTATAGGTGAATTCTCCACTGCCGAAGATCTTCGTAGAATCGACAGCTGTGGTCTCCCCATCAAGGTAGTGGTACCATGTGTAAGGCAGATCTTGATCTGTGATGTCCACCGGCGCATGATACTTATCCAAATGCGGGAAGACATTCAGTCGCATCTCAATGATCGAATCGCAACCGTACTGAATGCTCGTGAGTGTATCGTAGTATACACCGCTCTTATGGAGATAACGCGGCTGGTTGAGACGTGTAAGTCCGAAGAGTATTGAGTCGCCGTAGCACAACGTGTCATAACGCTGCGAGTATACGATCGGCAAAATCGTCACTTTTCGTACGAGGGTACTGTCGGAATAACCGTCCTGTTTACGCAGGCTGTACGTGTATTCGCCTGAGTGGCTTATGCCCTCTTTGTAAATGGTATGATCAGAACCGTACCAGGTGTAAGGCACTTGATCCTGACAGATAACCACGCTGTCGCGGTACAGATAGTCGTCATGCAGTACCAGCGTGAGGCTGTCGATAGAGTCACAACCATGGAGGGAGACGAAGTTATATGCATATGTACCTTCAGCGGTGATGAATGTCGAATCAGTCGGAAGGGTAGCCCCACTGCGGAAATGATACCATACATACGGTGTATCGGTGCGCATGATATGACGCGTTTCGGCATGCGTGAAATTCTGGAAGACATTCAGCCGCATTTCAATGATCGAATCGCAACCGTACCGAATACTCGTGAGTGTATCGTAGTATACACCGCTCTTGTGGAGATAACGCGGTTGATTGAGACGGGTAAGTCCGAAGAGAATAGAGTCACCGTAGCACAACGTGTCATAACGCTGCGAGTAAACTACCGGCAGAACCTCTATATGTATCATTCGCGTGCTGTCTCCGAAACCGTTCGCAGTGCGCCAGCGACGTACATAGTCACCGGAGTCGTAGATATCGCTCTTGTAAACGGTATAATCCGGGCCATACCAGGTGTACGGCGTAGCATCCGAACAGATGGTGATAGTGTCGCGGAATACATAGTTGTCATGGATGCGGAGAATAAGGCTGTCTATTGAGTCGCATCCGTGTATGTTAGGCAATACGCGGCCATATTCGCCCGGCATGGAGAGGTAATCAATATCTTGTTTCGGCAAGCCGTTTTCTACCCAGGTATGAACCCAAGTGTAGGGTGTGTCGGTGATGTTGATGTCCTCGTAGCGGTAGCGTGTCGGGAAACCGGGCCATACTTGCAGATGGAGCGTGATGACGCTGTCGCACCCATTGACGGCCGGAACGGTGTCGCGGTAGATGCCGGTCGCTGTATGGAAACCATGCAGCAATACGGAGTCTCCTGCGCATATAGTATCATACAAATGAGTCTCATAAGTGCGATGGAAGTTCACACAGAGTACATATATACTGTCAAAAAGGATACGTGTCTGGAGGGTGTCGGCATAGAAAGCCGTGTCATCCGCCATCGGTGTATTGTATGTTTGAGTATATCCGGTGAACCATGTATGATTGCGTGTCTTGTCAGGCCGGTCGCATACATCGATGGTGTCGCGGAAGACGTGCGTCTGATGAACCGTGAGGTAGAGACTGTCGATAGAGTCGCAACCATGGATGCTTGGCATCACAAAGGTATAGAGACCGGTAGCGCGGAGTGTATCAACAGAATCCACCGGCAGATTGTTTTCCGTCCATGCATGGCGCCACAAGTAGGGGATCTCGCGATCGGTAATCATCACTTCCTTGGGCTTGGTAATGATGCGCGGATGGACGGTCAGTTTAAGGGTGATAATCGAGTCGCAACCATTAGCGGCCATGACTGTATCGTAATACGTGCCGTAGTTCTTCACCCATCGCTCAATAAAGGAGACATTGTCGCGCAGATGAAGATCGAAACGCACGGAGTCGTCTTCGCATATCGTACGATAAATGGTAGTGTCGCGGTGCAGACGATAGTTGACGCAGAGGTCATAGATGCTGTCGCGACGGTCATACGTGATGAGCGAATCCACGTAATGACGTGCTACGGTGTCTTTGCCGCCTACGGTGAAGAACTGCTTGTAACCGGTCTCAGGCCATATATACGTATGGGTCTTGCCGGCTACTGTACAGATATCTACAGTGTCGCGGAAATAGTATGCCGTGTCCACAATCAGATGCAGCGGGTAGATATACATACAGGTGTCACCCAACGAACTGGTGTCCGGCGATGGAGCGATAGAGTCGTACGTGCCGGTGTAGTAACGCCATGCACCGCCCCACCAGATAGAGTCGCCTAACAGACGGTGCGCCGTGGTGTCTTTATGATACAGTGGAAGCACCTTGATGTGCCATCTGGTTATGCTGTCGCACGAATAAGCATCGTGAGCGTACGTGTATTGATGGTGCTCATCCCTCCAAGTAGAAGGCATAGGTGTATGTTCCTCGTAGAGCGTGTCCTTGTAGAACCACGTTGTGTCATCACCGCGTCCCCAGAAGAGTTGGATCGAGTCACCCGGACAGAGGTAGAAATTGGTATCTACAACCATCTTTTGACTCGGGCGAACGATGATATGATGGAAATACTGATGGTTGCAATCCCAGACGATGGTGTCGGAGGTGTATCTCACGCCGTGGTAATTCCCTTGCCATTTGTCGGCCCATTTGCCGCCGTCGTTACCGATGAACGCCGGCGTGATCGTATCGCCTAACCAAACAGGGTGCACTTTGATGCTGTCTTCGCAGATGAAGGTAGAGTCATTATGCGTGAGTTTTGGAATGATGGTCAGGTGGCCTTCAATGATGGAGTCGCAGCCGCAAAGGGTCTTATCATCTTCGTGACGAAAGTCCTTTTCCTGCCAGATCGTGTCCGGATTGATGCGACCAATGACGAGCGGCAACTGGTATTCGCAGAGCGTCGTGTCAATGCGGATGTGGTAAACGGTGTCGATCTTGATGGTTACGTGGAAGACAGAGTCACAAGGTTGCTCATGTGTGTGCGGGATGACCTCTACGCGGTCAACGAAGGTAGTGTCGTTGAAATAGAGTGAGTCGCGCCACAATGCACCTTTGTTCTTACATCCGTGAACTACGATGGTGGTGTCATACGGATGGACGATGGTGAGGTCCATTCGGTAGATCTCAAGGATATAACCTAAATCATCGTAAACGGTGTCGCGGAAGGAACCTGTGGTATAGAGCGTGTCCGGGTCGTGCGTCAGACGAGGATGCTCCCATACGAACGGATATCTCTTATCCGGGTGAACGTCTGCTCCGGTGTCATTGGAGCAGATAAAACGCTCGTCTCCGAGTTCTTGAATGACGCGCAGGATGCTGATGCTGTCGCATCCCGCAGGACCTACACTGTCTGTAGTGAAGCGGTATTCGCCGCCTGAAGTGATGTGCATCCCGTTCCAGTCAATCGACTCGCCGTCCTGAAGAACGACGGTCTCGGTATGCGTTTTGCGCGATGAGACATACACTTCGACATAAACGGTGCTGTCACATATGGTACCATCGACATGCATACGGATAGTGTCGCGGTAAAGCGTATCCTTTGCCATGTTGCCCTCGCCGTACATCACTCCGTGAATCTTCTTGGGAGAACCTTCGCATACATAGTAGCGCTCCGTGGATTTCGGCGCGGGATCGATGGTCAGGTTCAGACGGTAGATACTATCCGTGTTGTTGACGGATTGATAGCGATATTCATATTGTTTTGTCTGACCTACGGTGTGTTGAAGGGCATCGTTGATATGATCGCTCGGGCCTCTTAACCAATAGAACGGCAAGTCGAGTTCGCATATAGTGGTGTCTTGTTCGTACAAATAGGTCGGATATACGAGTAGTACCAACTGTTCCTGGTTACGGCATGTACCTTCTGCGGCCTCGTAGTGATTGTAGGTGCCGGCTGTCGTAAGGACGGAGTCGCGTACCGTTCCGCCCAGACGGAAATGCCATGTATACGGTAATTCCGTATCCGCAATCTTCACGGTGTCGCTCAGGAACAATGCGGTGTTGAAATGCAGGTAGGCCTTGACGATGCTGTCACAACCAAAGACGGTGTGAAGGTCGGAGATGATCGTAGTGTCCTCGTAATATTCTTTTCCCTGGTAACGAATGGATGCTCCTATCTCGCCGCATGTATAGAGATGGCGTACAATCGTATCCGGGTAATTGGTATGAACCGTCAGTTTCAATACGAAGATGGAATCAATACTATTCGTGCCGGCTTTGTACACCGTATCGGTATAGGTAGTGGTGGTAGTCGGTGAATAGTCATGGCCGCGCCAGGTATAGACGTCTCCGTCGCAGATAGAGTACTGCGTAGTGAACATGTTTGTCTGAGGCGTAGCGGCGATCACGCCAACACCTAAGGTGTAGGTGCTGTCGCAACCGTATTGGTTGGTGTGAGCGTCAATATAGAAACCGTCTCCGCTGATAGCTTGACCATGCCATAAGAGTGTCTCGCCTTGTACGATGGTCGCCGTGTCATGACGATAGAACGGAGTGACTTTGTCAAAGTTCACGCGCACAATACTGTCACAACCGGTACTCGAGGTAATAGTGTCATATACCACGGTGGAGTGGGTTAGTACTTGACCTTTCCAGGTGGTCTCTCCGCAGAAGGTAATGGTCTGAATGGTACGCTTGACAGGCGTGACGGTGAGAACCAACTCATAGATACTGTCTTTGCCCGTGCGGGTCTCGTAGGTGTCGAAATAATGACTCGTTCCCGGTTGCCCGCTTAGGTTACTCATTCCACGCCAACTGAAGTCCTCGCCCTCACAGATGGTATAGGTCTCCACAAAATGGTAATCCGTCTCGTTTTTCGTGAGTATCAATCGGTAAATATCCTGACAACCGGTCTCGCCGTTCGGGCTCGTGAATTCATAGGTGCCCGGAGTGCTGAAGACATCCGTCTTCTCCACGCCGTTGTCTCTGTAGGTCCAGGTGTATCCGCCTTCTTTGCTCAGACTGGCATTGGTGATATATACCTGACTCGGAATGCGTTGGATATGAAGATGATAAAGCGTGTCGCAACCGGCTTTGTCGTAGAAATGACCTGCTTCCGTATAGGTCTTGCCGTTAAAGGAAAGTACTTCGTCGCCGCAAAGAACGAAAGAACTGTCCACTTGTGCTAACTCGCGCACGCTCAGATGCAAACGGTAGAAATTGAAACTCCCGTCTGACTGCTGCTCTGCATTCGCGAACTCACCGCTTTGACTGGCACGGATGCCATGCCACTCGATGGTTTCACCCGGGCAGATAGTGGCTGTCGAATCGATGGTGTCCACATGGTTGACGGTGAGAATAAGCATCTCTGTGGAATCACAACCGAAGTGATTGGTCGTGGTGTAGAAGGATACACCGGTCTCGCGGTAGGTCACGTTATGCCATACATATTCATCGCCGGCATTGATCTGATGAACGTAGCGGATGGTATCCGGGGTGACTACGTTCAGCGACAACACAACCGTAGAATCACAACCGTCTTGCTTGAAGACATGCGTGTAAACGCCGCTCTCCGTCAGGAGTTGGTCGCCGAAAGTATAACTACTGCCGCGACAAATCGTCTGGTTGATATGGGTCTCCGGAATATAACGTACGGTAAGGTTAAGGACATGCTCTATACTGTCATTGTCCAATACATCTTTCTCTATCTCCACAAAGCGACCGCTCTCATGACGCGCTTTACCGCGCCAGATGAAGGTCTCATTCGGACAGATAGTCACCGTCGAATCATCGCGTATCACTTCACGATCGACATACAGCGTGAGAATGCTGTCACAACCCGTGAAAGTGGTATAAGCGATGGAGTAGGTTCCGGGAGCGGTGATGGGCTGACCGCGGTACGTCTGAGGGAAAGAGGTGAAGGTGATGCGTTCTGTCCATGCGTAGGTCGGATGAACCGTCAGCTCCAATACAATCAGAGAGTCAATCTCTTGGGTGCCGCTGACAAGGACTGTATCTACGTATCTTCCGCTGATACTGTAGTCCTTGCCCCGCCAGGAATAAGGAGTGCCGTCGCATGTCATTGCGCGCTCTGTGCGGATAGGAATCGTCGCCGTGCCCGCTTTCACCCCTACACCCAATGTATAGATGCTGTCGCAACCGGAACGTGTAAGGTGCTTGTCTTCGTATTGACCGCCACTCGAGATCGTTTGACCGTGCCAAATCAAAGTCTCGCCCGGTACGATGGTGGCTGTGTCGTGCTGGGAGAACGGGATACCTTTAGCCAGAATAGTAGTGACGATACTGTCGCAACCGTATTGGACGCCGCTAAGGGTGTCAATCAGGGTCTGAGACTCCGTGTACGTCTGACCTTTCCATGTGATACTACCGCAGAAGGGAATGGTCTGAGTCACGCGCTTCACCGGCAGGACGGTTAATGCCAAATGGTAGATACTGTCATAACCGGCAAGCGTCTTGTAACGGTCGTAGTAGTCGGTAGTCGTGCCTACACCCTGACGGTTAAGTCCTTGTTTGCCTCGCCACTCGAAATCTTCGTTCTCGCAAACGGTGGCTGCACTGTCAAAACGGTAACTGGTCTCATCCTTCCGTAAGATCAATCGCCATATGTCGTTACAACCTGTCTCGGGGTTATGAGTCGTGTACTCATATACGCCCGGAGCGGTCAAGGTGTCCGTCTTTACTGCGCCATCCAACTGATATTGCCAGTAATACGGATGGGTCGCATCCAGGTAACCTGTCTGTTGATGCAGTTGGGACGGGTGCTTGGTGATGATGACTTTATAGGTGGTGTCGCTGCTGTACGAATTATAATACGTGCCGGCGTTGCTGTACACTTGGCCGTTGAACGTCACACTCTCGTCATCGCATAGAGTGAAGCTGCGGGTTAATGCTACCGTGACATGAAGACGATAAATACTGTCGCATCCGTCTTGGGTCTTGTATATGCGTTCGTACGAACCGCCTGTCGCAATGGTCGTGTCGCACCACGCAAACGAACTGCCGGCCTCTAACTGACGTTCCTCGTTCTTAACGAAAGACGGGAACACATTCACTACATAGCGGATGATGCTGTCTGCGCCCGGATCGGTAACAAGCAGCGTGTCGTATAAAATCGTGTCCCGGTACACAGGTGTCTGACGGGTGTCAATGGTGATAGCGTCACCGGGGCACATCTTGTAATGCCTCGTCTCGATAATGCCATCCTCGGCGTGAACACGCATTACTGCTGCTGCGGCCAACAGCACGCAACTGATTATATAGAAGGATTTTTTCATACTATCTAACATCTGATTACTGATAACACATACAGCCATGGTGCATACCCGAACGGGCGGTACGGCTACCACCGATCATATACGTGATTTTTGCACCCGCAAAGAACGGAACCGTTCGACTCGGGCTGTTGATGGTGTTCAGGTAGGGATAGACGGTCGCTTTGGTGGCGTCACTCGGGTCCGGCACTACCTGACGCTGAGTGGACTCCCAACCTTTGGCTAAATTATTCAGACCGTATTCGAAATAAAAACTCAGTTTCATCACGTGACACAGACGGCTGTAGGAAGGCATCGAGGAGAGTAAGTCGTAACCTATCTCGCCGATGATAGAAACACCGATGTTGAGACGATTGTCCTGACGGTTCTCGAACTTGTAATCCGTGTAACCACGGTCAGGCATGTTCTCAAATATCACGGGACGGTAGTCGTCATTCATCGCTTTTAACGCATACACGCCCGTCGCGCGCGACGAAGAAGACAACGCGTAACTCAACTTAAGTCCGGCGCCGACATGAAAACCGTACTTGTAGTATCCGAACAACACGGGGATATCCAGAAAATTCCATTGAATCTCATCCGTCTGATTCACATCATAGATAAAGAGAGCGGATTTACCTTGTGTGTCCAAACCGCGATAAGGATCATAGACAGCATCGTCCGGAGAGGTGTTGCGGTCATACGTGCTGTACGGATCCAACTGCAGTTTCGAACGATGAAAACTCATCTGAACGCCTACATTCGCCCAGAGACCGCTGTTGCGGTATTCATATCCGACTCCTACGCCGCCGCCTAAGTCGCCGACAGGTATCACCCCGCGGGCGCGCGTATCAAGGATCGAATAACCTACATGACCGCTGACATAACCGAAATGGTAATGATCGCCGGCTAAAAGACCTCCACGGCGACGATGTGTCTGTCCCCATGCAGGCAAGCCGATGGTCAATGCCGCTAACAGCGCACAAAGCATAAGCGTGCGACTTCGCGGCAGGGTAAAATTGTTGCTCTCTTTCATATATCTTGTCCGTGTTTTCTTGTCGTTTTTCGCACGTCTATATGTGTGCGCGCCGATGTGTGTGTAAAGGAACGGCGTGCAAAAGTACTGCTTTTTTTTGATATACGCAAATTTTCTGCGAAAAAACGTGTTTTTATTTTTTGGCATAATATTTGTCCACAACTCCGCGAATAAAATACTATGCCTCAGAATCGCTTCATAACACTAATCCTGTTCCTCCTTCTTCTGCCGCCGTTATCTGCGAAGAAGCGACCGAGTGTGCCCGATTCGCTGCAAGCGCTCTCTATAGAAGCCAACGGCGTTTCCATTTTGTTGAATCGCGTGGAAGGTGGTTCGTTTATGATGGGCGCGACATCGGACCAGTACGACCCGGATACCTATACCGATAAACCTGCGCATCTCGTTTTTCTTTCTCCTTTTTACATCGCCACCACAGAAGTTACCAACCGGCTCTGGCGCGCGGTGATGAACGAGCGTGAGATGCTCGATCTGTCCGGTTATCCGGACCACCCTGTTGCTTACGTCTCGTGGCACGAAGCGCAAGAGTTCATACGGCGGTTAGATAGTATTACCGGCATGCCTTTTCGGCTTCCCACCGAGGCGGAATGGGAGTTCGCAGCACGTGGAGGAGAACAAAGCAAGCACTTCCGTTTTTCAGGATCGAACGAAGCAGACACGGTGGGGTGGCTTTACCCTTTAGCGGAACAATGGACGCATCTTGTAGCACGCAAACTGCCCAACGAACTCGGACTTTACGACATGACGGGCAACGTAGCGGAATGGTGCCAGGATATCTACGGCCCGTATCAACTCTCCACGCGTCCTGATCCCTGTGGAGCGGATACCGGCTCTTTCCGCATCGTTCGAGGAGGCAGTTTCGATAACTGTATAGCCAACAGCCATCTTTCCGTACGACGTTGGTACATACCGGAGACTTCTGTCGGGTATATAGGCTTTCGCGTAGCGTTGACGCTTCCGAATGATCCGGCAGCGTTCTCCCGTTTAACGCGAGGAGCGACATCCGACGAGGAGAACTATCTACCACTCACTCAGAAGATTCGTCTCAAAGGTCGTAGACTGCCTTTTTCCCTTGTCCCGGGCGACGAACCCTATTATATATCCGAGGAGGTAAGTGTTGCACTATGGGAAAAGGTCACAGGCTTCGAGCCTCCCGCTAAAGAACATGGTGTGGCTATCGGCATGCCAAAACAAGAGCGTGTTCGTTTTGCGGAACTATGCAGTCGTATAGCCAACAAACCGCTGTCTGTTGCCACGATAGCCGAAGTAGATAGTGCGTTAGCACACGGTGTTATTGTCCTTCCAAAAAGCCATAAAAAAGTACGTTCTGTTAGAGCAACGCAGCGTAGCCGCAAAACCCGCGAAAAACTCTCTCCTTGGGCTGAACTCATCGGCGTCAAAATCAAGCAACCGGACGATCCTGTTCTCTTGGATTTTAAAGGCGATGCCAATGAAAAACTCCCGCTACGCCTGATTTTGAGGTGGTGATGGGCTACAAAAAATACCAGAAAACGGGGAATGAAAATTAAAAAAGTGGCAAAAATTCCACTTTTTTAATTTTGTATAAATTATTGAAATACATATAGTTGCAGCGATATGAAGGCAACAAAGTCTAGGATGCCTCTGAAGTGCCTCTTTTGCGCCCCTTATTTTGCTCCCTTTTGCTTAGGATTTTCCGTTTATTCGCAATTTTCGTCACTCAGGCGGAGCGGTTTTACTCGGTAATTTGGCAGTAATTCATTCCGCAGTTTGGCATAATTCCATTTGGGAAGATGGCGCATTTTTGCTTGGGAAATCCACCGATTTTTTCTGTCTTGAAAGCGTTTTCTCCCTTTCCAGTTACAAATTTCACTAATTTGTTAGTTTTACTCTCCAAAATTTGCGTATATCAAAAAAAAGCAGTACCTTTGCAACGAAAAAGCCGCAAAGGTCTGTGGCTTTCCTAATACAATGAAAGTAATAATTACATTAATAGCATCATTATTGATGCTGAATGTTTTTGCGCAAGAAAAGGAACTGTTAATTATTGGTACGATGCACACTGTCCCGAGTGTAGTGAGCCATAGTTATAAACCCCTTCTTAAATATGCCAAGGGCTATAAGCCAGAGGCTATCTTTGTTGAGGATATTTCCCCTGAGGACACTTTGAGTCTCAAAAATTTCACACCTCGGTTCTTAAAACTTGCTGATTCTGTTTCTCAAGTCAATATTATTGACGAGCAGCGATTCCAGATTTTGCGAGCCAAACAGCTGTCAGATATGGATTCCTGTGATTTTTCCTTCCTGGCAAATGCCTATTTGCAGAAACGAGACAGAGCCAACCACACCTATTATAATTATCTGAAAACGTATGGAACGGCAGGATCCAAGAAGCCACAGCGGCGGGAAAATGAAGACTTGATATTTCCGCTTGCTGTCTCAATGGGAATAACCGAATTGCTGCCCGTTGATGATCATCAGACCGAGCCGGAATACCAACGTGCATGGGAAAATGCGATGGAAGCCGGCAAAGAGGGCGACAATCTCATACTTGTCAAACTGATAAAAAAGGACAATCGAAACTGTATATGGCCGGCTATGTGGGGAAACTTAGGGAAATATACGAACAAGCCGGAAACGCTACAAAGATACTATGAGATAAACTCCTGTCGATATGTAACTGACCCCAATGAATACAGCCGGGCTGTGCAGCAACTATGGGATGGGAGGAATATGCGGATAGCGGAAAATATTGCAGAGCAACTGAAAAAACATCCTTATCAAAAGAGTGTTTTGATTATTGGAGCAGGGCATGTCATTAGCATAAAGGAGGCGCTTGCTCAAGTTTATCCCGAACTGAAGGTGAAGTTGATGTACGATTAGTGAATAATTATGAAAGATAAACTTATACTATTGGCACTGGCTACGCTGCTGACTTCCTGCACGATTGCGGAAGGTTATATGAAAGACGGCGCGTATGGACCGACAAGTTTCAGTTATGAGAAGCAATTGAAGGATACTATTATCAATCAAGGAGAAGTATTTTCTTTCGACAGGGCATCAGTCATGTGCAATTGGATTGACACCCTGCATTTTTTCAACCAAGGCAAGCTCTATGTGAACTATTCCATGTGGGAGGCAATCGGTCCAAAGACGGAGACGCAGGGAGTGCTGATTATTCAGAATGACAGCGTCGTCTATGAGAAATATACAGGAGAAATGGCAGCCGACAAGATTGCCGGTGTCTTTTCTGTCACCAAGTCCGTTACTTCGCTTCTATGCGGAATCGCCGTGGATGAGGGGTATGTAAAAAGTGTTGATGATGCAGTGACGGAGTATATTCCTGAATTGAAGCAGAGGGATTCACTATGGCAGAAACTAACCATCCGTCACTTGCTGGACATGCGGAGCGGTCTTGACTTTGATGACACCTATTCGCTTAGCATAAAGGGCAAAGATCTTAAGTGCCTTCATGCCATGGCAGATTTGAACTATGGAAGCAATATTCCGGCTCAGGTCAAGAAATTGAAGTTTCGCTGTGAACCTGGCACTGAGCACAACTACGAAAGTATGTCCACTGAGATTCTTGGAATGGTGATAGAGAGAGCTACCGGACGCAGTTTTGCTGATTACCTTGAAGAAAAGGTGTGGAAACCTATCGGTATGGAATCACCAGGTTATATCAGCTATGACAGCAAGAAACATCATACACCGCACGCATTTGGTGGACTGGCTCTGACGATATATGATTTAGCCAAGATAGGCAGGCTCTATCTGAACAGCGGCGAATGGAATGGTAAAAGAATCGTCAGTGAATCTTGGATTCAACAATCGACAACTTATTCGGACGAGAATGAGGGCTATCATTTCTGCTGGTACAACACCAGCAGCGTCGGTGCAGACAAACCGGAATACCCCGGCTTCTATGCATTAGGAATCCGTGGGCAAGTTCTTTTCGTCAATCCATACAAGAACCTGATTATGGTTCGTTTGGGATTAAAGGATGACACCTACGCCCATATCCCATATATCTTTGAGCAGTTGAGCAATCTCTGGCCGGAATATTAGAAAGAGTAAAAAAGCGGCACTCGGAAACACTATCTGTTACACGGGCTCCGGAAGCGATGCCCATTCCGCGCAAGCGCACCCGTTACTGGGGATGGATAGCAACGCCTGCTGCCGCCGCTGTGGGGCTGTTGATAGGGCTTTTTATCCATCGCCCGGCAGAGCGTCAGGACAATTTTACCGTACCTGTTGTGGCTGCTACAGACCATTCCGGCCACAGCATTGCGGACGATGGCACAGATTATAGTTTGCTGATATCGCTATAAGTGCCTCTTCTTATATTATCGCCGTTGTGATGTCCTCGGCTTCGGGGAGATTGAGTTTCTGACGGACTTGGGTCTTGCGCTGGTAGATGGTTTGGAGACTTTGACGAGTGAGCATGTTGATCTCCTTGGTGGAGAAATCCGCTTTGAGCAAACAACAGAGTTGCAGTTCCTTCTCGTTCAAGACCGGGTGCGCCGGATTGTTGGATTGCTCAGCGGTTCCATATTTCTGCACGAGACGTGTATAGAAGCCGTCATAGACCAAATCGATGGTTTGGTAAATGCTTGGCCAGTCGATGAGGGCATTGGCGGTTTCCTCGTTCAATGCCATGAGGCGTGCAAGCAGTTGTTGGTTGGCTTCGGTGGGTGTTCCGGCAATCGTTTTGATGACACCCAATTGCTGCAACATCAGTTTGCGCACA
>CAMHOY010000006.1 GCA_946186915.1 uncultured Bacteroidales bacterium
TGCGGAGAGTGAGGGATTCGAACCCCCGGTACGACGTAATGCGTACACCGCATTTCGAGTGCGGCACTTTCGACCACTCAGTCAACTCTCCTCGTATCCTTTTCGGAAAAGCGGGTGCAAAATTACAATATTTTTTTGATATACGCAAATTTTTCGTAAGAAAAAAAAGAAAAAGCACATAACTAAGCATACTATATTGTTATTTTTTGGGATATATGCATGAAAATAGTATGTTTTTTACTCAAATATTTGCGCATGTCAATAATTTGTTGTAATTTTGCACAGCAAAATATTTTGAAACTATGGCAAGCACCAGACAACAGATTATCGAGGAACTTCAAAACCTTTTGGGTAAAGATGTGACGGAGATCAAAGAACAAGTGGATCAACTCAAAAATCGCTTCTATAAAGAAGCTGAGTCGGTCGATGAAGAGGCGAAAGAAGAACAGGAAGCCTTAGAACTGCAATTTAAGGAATTGTTGGCAGAATATAAAACGCGCAAAGCAGAGATTACTGCCAAGACAGCGCAAGAGTTACAAACCAACCTGGAGCGCAAGAAAACCATCCTCGAGCAGATGAAAGCTATCGTGGAATCCGGTGAATCAGGGCTGGAGAACGAAGAGTGGAAAGCGGCTACGGAGCGCATGAAAACGTTGCAAGCGGAGTGGAAAACAGTAGGCGCCGTTCCGGCCACCGAGGCTCAAAATATACGTAAGGCTTACCAGCGTTGCCAAGAGCAATTCTATGACTTGGTGAAGATCAATATAGAGTTGCGAGACTTGGATTTCAAGAAAAACCTCGAGTTGAAGACCAAACTTTGTGAAGCAGCTGAGAAATTGCAGAACAATGAGAATATCGTGGAGGCTTCCCGTGCATTGCAGCAACTCCATGATGAGTGGGCCGAGATAGGTCCTGTAGCTCGCGAATTGCGCGAGGATATATGGAATCGCTTCAAAACGGCTTCGTCTGTCATCAATAAGAAACATCAAGCCTATTTTGATAATATCCATGCCAAAGAGCAGGAGAACCTGGAACGCAAGCAAGCACTGGTGGAGCAACTTAAAGAACTCCTGACCAATACTGTGGAGCAGGCGAAGAAAGAAGGCTCCAAAGTGTGGGAAGACGCAACCAAGCAGGTTCAGGATATCCAAACTGAATGGCGTAAAATCGGTTTTGCACCGAAGAAATTCAATCAGTCCATCTACGAGCAGTATCGAGAACTATGCGATCAATTCTTCCAAACGAAGAATGCTTATTTTAAGGCCCGCCGTGAAGAGTGGAAGGCTCGCGCAGAGCAACGCAAAGCCCGTGCGGAACAGCTGAAAGCTCGGGAAGAGAAACGAAAGGAGCAACGCATGGCAAAGACAGAAGACCAACTGCTGCGTATGCGCGAACGTTTGCGCCAGGAGATAAAGGTGGCGGAGAACAACATTCTCTTCTTTACTGCCAAATCGAAGACAGCAAACAAGTTAGTAGATGGTCTGCAGTCGAAAATCAATGACCTCAAGAAACAACTCGACGACATTAACAAACGTCTGGAGGAAGAATAATGGCAGAACTGATCACTTATACCAATGTGGAGATTTGTCAGGCGGAGCAGGTCGTGCTGCGTAACGTGAATCTTCACGTGCAGAATGGCGAGATGATTTACCTGCTCGGCAAAGTAGGTAGCGGCAAGTCCTCTCTGATGAAGACCATCTATGGAGCCCTGCCTATTGCAGCCGGAGAGGCGCATGTGCTGGATTATGATATTGTACATATTCGTCGTCGCAAACTGCCGTATCTCCGTCGCCGCTTAGGTATCATCTTTCAGGATTATAAACTGCTTACCGATCGTTCTGTAGAGGAAAATCTTCTTTTTGTGCTGCGTGCCACAGGATGGAAAAACAAACAACTGATGCATGACCATGTCTTCGAAGTGTTGCAGCAGGTTGGAATGGAGAATAAAGCCTACAAGAAACCGCATGAGTTATCCGGAGGCGAGCAGCAACGTGTCGTAATCGCTCGTGCGCTGCTGAATTCGCCGGAGATTATCCTCGCCGATGAACCAACGGGAAACTTGGACATTGAGACGGGACGTGAAATCATGGACTTGCTCTATTCCATCAGCCAAGCCGGAATAACGGTACTCATGTCCACTCATAATATAAATTGGCCGGATTTATATCCCGGCCGCAAATGGCTTTTTGAGAATGGCGAAATCCATCAATGAGATACAAGACGAGGTCATCGAGGAGTTTGAAGCTTTAGAGAGCTGGATGGAACGCTATCAGCTCCTGGTGGACTATGCGCGTGAGTTGAAGAAGAATCCACTGCCTGAGGCAGATAAGATTGACCGTAATAAAATCGATGGTTGTCAGTCCGTCGTGTGGTTTACCTGCCAACTCAAAGACGGCAGATTGATTCTGAAAGGCGACGCAGACGCGCTCTTGGTGCAAGGTATTGTAGCACTCCTGTTGTATGTATTGAATGATCATACACCACAGGAAATTATCGATGCAGACCTATATTTCATTGACAGGATAGGCTTGCGTGAGCACCTCAGCCCCACGCGCAGTAACGGCATAGCCGCAATGCTTAAACAGATAAAATTATACGCGCTCGCGTATCAAGCGAAATAATTCCTCTGCGATTCGTTCATCGGACTCTTCATCGCAGATGGTTACATCTAAAATATGATGAGCCTGGCTATAGAAAGGCTCCCGAGCTTCCAGTTGTGGTGCGATAAAATCCAGCAACTCTTCTTCTGTGCGTCCTTGTAATACTGGCCGTTCACTCAAATCCGTCAGACTCAGGCGCTTAGCCAGATGTTCGGGTTTCCAACGGATATAAATACTTGTGCCCAACTCGCGCAGACACTCCATATTGTCTTCCCAACACGGATAGCCGCCGCCGGTCGCATAGATAATATGCTCGAACGGAATCTGATCCGCGAGGTCTTCAACTACATATTTTTCTTTTTTGCGGAATTCTTCCAACCCGAACCGACGGATATATTCCGCTGTACTATAACCATGGATCTGTTCAAAGGCATCATCCAAATCCACGAAACGCCAGCCGAGCTTATCGGCCAGCAAACGGCCGGCTGTTGTCTTGCCGGCTCCCATATAACCTACAAGGTAGATTGGTAATTCCATGTATCGTTGTCTATCCATGTAATACGACCGGTCTCTTTATCAATGGTAGCCAAAGGAAAAATAGATTGTACGGTCGGTTCGTATGGGAAGAGGTACTCTCCTAATTTATTATACACGCGCGCGATAGAAGAACATTGTGGCGCACATACTGTTAGCACAACAAAAATTGCATCGCACTCACGTTCTCCGCAGTAGTACAATTCTATCGTACAACTATCGTTGAGTTGGGAGCGAACATACTTGTCGTTGTATTCTTCGAGCAACGTTATATTTCCTCCTAGTGAGGTAAAGTCCGAGAGAAATTGCTTGATTGCATTAGTCTCGGCGTACGTAGATAGAGAGAGAATAAGGAATATATATAGAAAGCCTTTACGCATGTTTTTACTTAGTACTTTCTAATAAAGCTACCGCGTATGCTGCGATGCCTTCTTCACGACCGACAAATCCCAAATGCTCGGTAGTCGTCGCTTTGAGGCTTACTTGGTTAGGCTCTACACCCATTACCTCGGCGAGGCATGCCTGCATGGCGTCAATATACGGATTGAGTTTCGGCGCCTGCGCACAGATCGTGATGTCGCAATTACCTAACTCATACTCCGCTTCGCGGAGCATGACCATCACACGGCGAAGAAGAATCTTGGAGTCGATACCTTCGTATTCGTTGCCTTTGGTGTCCGGGAAATGATAGCCTATATCCCGCATAGCGGCCGCGCCAAGCAGGGCATCGCAAAGCGCATGAATAACAACATCGGCATCCGAATGACCAAGTAACCCGCGGGCACACGGCACCTCAATTCCCCCTAACCACAATTTGCGGTCAGGGGAAAATTGATGGACGTCATATCCAAAACCAATACGCATGGATATTATTTTTTCTTTCTATTATCCACAAGATCCTTGATGCCTGCGAGGTCGAAGCCCAGCGTGAAACGCATCGTCTGATCCAGCGGGTTGGTGGAAGCCAAACCTACGCAGTAGGAGACATCAAGTGTTACGATAGAGAGGTGGAAACCGGCACCAAAGGTGAGATAGTTACGGTTACCTTTGTAGTAGTTCTCGTAACTGTAACCGGCACGGGCAAAGAACTGCTTGTTGTAGCTATACTCGATACCTGCACCCCAACGAACCTCCTTGAACTCTTCAGATGAACCGCCCGGAGCGTCTGCAAACGACATGAACCAACCACGAGCTGAAGAGATGTTCGAGTAAGCACCTTCGCTCATCCTCCATGTCTCTGCATTCGTCGGATCAATCGGAGTGCCGTCAGCGTTCCATAGTTCCGGTTTTGCGGCCGTCTCTTTGGTTGTCATGCGGGAATAACGGCTCGGAACCAACATCTTATTGGTCTCGATGGTGAAAGTCAAGAAGTTATACTTGTCGCACGGCAACTCATAACTGATACCCAAGTTCATGCTGGCAGGGATGAAGTTGCTACGGTCGTCTGCATAAGCCATTTTACCGCCTAAGTTCTTCAGACTGAAACCTAAATTGAAATGGCTCGTACCCATCGGTAACTCAATTGGCTGACGATAGTACAGCGCAATGTCTGCGGCTGCTGTTACAGCCGGATGCAAGTCGATAGAACTGCTCTGCGCATTCACACCGTTGTTGAGGTCAGAATAGAGTACGCGGATAGCAACAGACATCGACACATACTCATGTAACTTACGGAAATAACTCAAGTCCAGAGACCACTCGTTCGGACGTACATTCTGAATCACTTGTCCGCTGGGATCCGTTAATGCTACGTCACCCATCGAGAAATACGTGAAGCTCGCACCGATACCACCGCCGAGGTCGCCAAAGTTGTAGAATCCTGCAAGGTAAGCGAGGTCGATGTCACCTACCAATTTACGCAACCAAGGCGTATAGTTAGCGGTGATACCACCCTTCGAATACATGTACGCGTACTTGGCAGGGTTCCAGTACTGCGCATTAAAATCAGCCTCCGTTGACACGCCGACATCACCTTGTCCTGCTGCACGTGCATCCGGAGCGATGGACAAAGACGGCATCGCTGTAATCAACGGGTTCATTGTGTCATCTGCAGTCTGGGCACTCATCGTCATGGCGCAAACCAAGGCTGCGATTGAAAGAATTACTTTTTTCATTTGTGTTATTAAGTTGTTTTGTTTATATTTCTGTTTGTTCCGGATAGTCCGGAGAAGGATTATTCAGCGATTTGCTTCATAGGCTTACTCATTCACTAATTCATTATACATTCATCATTCATTATTTCGTTACGATGATTTTTCCGGACGAAACGCTGTATCCGCTGCTTGCAGATTTGATACGTACGCTATAGACATACACGCCGGGCGTCAGTCCTAATTCTGCCATATTTATCAATACGCGGTCAGGGTTTTGTTGGGTGTGGCTCCATAGCATTTGGCCGCTTGTGTTATACAGGTAGAGCTCCGTCTGCAGTAACTCGTCCGGTTGGTCGTAGTTCACCACGAGGTTAATCACTCCGGCTGCTTGTACCGGATTGGGGTAGGTGGTGATGGAGTAAATAGACGGGTCTAAGCCGGCTTCTACAATGAAGTTGAGTGTTTGCGTGGTACTGTTGTTCAGCAAATCCCATGCGCGGAACATCAAACTGTGCGGACCATTCGGCAAAGTTTCCATCAGATAACTTACTTGTCCGGCCTGGTAACTGTTGTTGGCTGCCGTGAAATAATCATTGAGTACGAAAGTCTTCTTTGCATCGTCATCGATGATCATCATCAGGTCATGCCCGATACCTGCCCCCGCGGTGTTAATGCCGTTCTCATCATAAAGGTCGGCAAAGAACCGTGGAGTCTCATAGGTCTTGTCGCCGTCCTTGAAGACAGGGGTGTTTAGGTAGATATGCATCTCCGGACCAATCGTGTCCTGTACCAGATACGAACTCGTTCCGCCGATGACGAGGTCTTCGTAATGACCAACCGCCTCTACGGTCTCTGCCTCATCTTGCGTTCGGGCATAATAAACAATGCGTCCGTTGCCGTAGTTATAGCGGATATCTTTGGGCACCATAAACGTATATTCAAATCGTCCGTCTTTGACTGCAGTGGAACCGGAGAAGAGCATGTTTGGATAGTCTTTGTAGGACACTACTCTCGGTTCATCTCCGGCTTGATCGTTATCGCGTGTCGGGATATTTTGAATCTTGTCATACACTGCGATATCTACCTCGCCGTTAAAATCTTCCACTACCGACTGATCCTCATCAATAATACTTCCCTTTACATGTTGCACACTCAACGCATTAAGAGTGTCGATAGTTGTATTCGTCTTTATTTGATAGTCCGTGGGGTAGTTCAGCCGGATAGCCGGATCGCCTAATAGCACGTACGGCAGGCGGTTCATCTCGCTTTTTGCTGCACGGGCATTCTTACCGGCTGCGATAGCCTCGCCGAGCGTAGCATCGTAATGGAATGGAGTAGTGTGTTTGAAGAGTTGGTCACACACAGCCCGGTTGATCTCATTGTTCTGCGAAGCATAGACGGTACGCGTTGCGGCTAATATACCGACTGCTCCTCCATTGGGATTCAATACGGCTACCTCTGCTGCACAGCGACGACCGGAGTCAAACTGCGCGAAGTTACAGGTGGCGAACAACCAGAAACCGAGATTCGTATTACGCATCTCCTCGATATCCTTAAGGTTCAGAATAGACTCGTTGGTGATTGCGTTATAGCCGCCGTGACCGGAATAGTCAAAGAAGAGTACGCCGTTCTTCAGCAGATTGGCTACGCGGTTCTTGGCCAAAGGATAACTCTCGCCGCTCGCATTCACCTCTTGAGGATATGCGTCTAAGAAAATCTTATGAATAACCAGATCCGGGTTCGCCAGACGAATCATCTCGGCGCTTATCTCCGAAGTCTCGGTGTGTGTGCCGCCTTCTCCGTCATCTGCCAGATACACCAGCTGGCTCTTCCATTTGCCAGCCTGCTCATTGTTCATGTACCGGATCAGTTTGTCCACGACTTCGCGGGCCTCGGTGGTATTGTTTACAGGCAGACGGCCTACACCAATCTCCATCATTCCGGTGTTGTCATTCTCTCCTTCATTATCGTCGAGAAAACCGAAATAGTCATCCGTTGCGTACGCACTCACCTCGTTCACGGAGTTCTTTGCTTCGTAGGTCAGCAATAACGAAGTACCGGAGTTGGGAAGTAACTTACGGTTGTCGAATGTACCGTGACCCATTAGCAACAACCATCGCGGCTTGGCGATGCCGTTACCGTCTGCACGGTCGTACAGCATCTTCATTAACCAGCGGTATGCCGTAGCATCCGGTGTGCCCGATGAAAACTCGTTATATACCTGTTGGTCAGTGACAACTGCCCAGGTGATGCCTTGTTTCTGCTCGTGAGCTTTCGCCAAGTCGGTTGAGACCGCCTCATATCCTTCAGGGCAGATAATGACATAGTCGATATTCTTCAGCGCATGGAGGTTCTGGTTCGCCACATTGCCTACTATTTGTGCACTCACCCATGAATCGCCTTGCGGATTGACTGCTACGTACTCGTGTACACCATCCGCTTGGGCACCTACCCATTGAATTGTGTCGCCATTCATCGTTGTTGGCATACGCTGTATATGCGCTAAGTCTGTGATATCCCATATCTGGGTTGCGGAGGTGGCATTATTCAAATGGAAGCGCACAGGGGTGTAGGAGCGGTAGTTGCTATTCGTGCGTACCGGCATCCAACTGCCGCGCATCTTTAACTCCGTCGGAGTGGTCATCTCGATATAGTTTAACCAACCCAAAGCACCCGCGGTACTGTTGGAGAAAGTCAGTTGTACCTGTTGCTTTTCCGCGCTCGTAGTGGCAATCATGCTCAGTGAACCCGTGCAGGCCATCGTGTAGAAATCCGGATAGGGCTTGATAGAGACGGTTCCCGTACTGCTGTTGAAAACGCAACGGAAAGTGGAATTGATTTTTGAATAGCCGGCAACATCGATAAACGCGCGACTTGTCTCGCCTGCAATGGCATTCGGAGTAGTGAAAGAAAACGTGCGCTTTTGGTTCGCATTGAATTGCTCTCCGTAGAATTCGCGTCCGCCTCCGGAAACACCGCTGCGGTCGATGAGGTTCAACGAGTCTTTCTCATGTACCTGATAAGCCGGATATTGATAGATATCCGTGGCTTCGCCTTCTATCGGCGATCCCGTTGTCGGAGCCAGTAACTCACCTATATTATCGCTCAGAAAATAGTATCCGTAGTCGGAATAGGTATTGCGGGTATGCGTGAAGCGCGTACCGCTGTAAGACCAATTGACAGGACCCTGAACCCAGAAGAGCACGTAGTCATTGCCTACATATACCGGCACTTGTGGCAGGTCGTCTATCTTCGCCTTCGTGAAATCTTGTGCTAACATCGCGCCGCCATACCCATATACGCGTAATTGCGTAGGCTCAATGCCGGCGCTGCGCAGCTGACTGAATGTCATGCGACATACGCCGCTCTCGCTTACGCGGATCTTCACCCAATGTCCGTTCGCCAGAACAGACTCTTCAGTATAGGAGTGAATACCCGCCATCAGCGGAAGGCACATCGCTATGAATAGCACTATCGATAGAATCTTTCTCATTTGATTTTGCAATATAATTTCTCTTCTCCGTTTATCTCTATGCGGATGATTTCTTCTTTGCTTACCTGCCTCGGAGCTTGACGGTACTGAATATAGATCAAGTCTCCTTGACGTATTGTCATTACTTTGCTCGCTCTTGCTACCGCCTCTTCCGGAGAGAGTAAGAGTTCTTTCTCTAAATATTCCTTTCCCCTCAAAGAAGAGGTGGGGGTGGGCTCATATTCTCCAATAGCCAGCGAATAGTCGAACGCCAATGCTTCCGTCCATGGCTTGCCTGCCGATTGTGCCTCACGTGCAAGATCCATTGCTATGAAGTCTGCGCCGGGAGCTACGGCATCGTAATAACGACTTGCGAACTTGGGAGCAATCTCTTTGCCCAAACGGCTCACGCGCAAAATGATGCACTCTGTCACACCCAACTCCTTCGTCCATTCTGGTATGAAGAGCGGCTTGCGACCGTTCAGCAGACAGGAGTCCCCTTTTAGAACCATTTCACTGCCGCCATCCCGATATATAAAGCCAATTATCTTCATGCGCAAAAATCGGGCGCAAATTTACGCTTTTTTTTGCATATATGCAAATAAAAATGCAAATCGTACACTTTTTCTTAAAAATCATTCATATCCAGTGAGTGTATGAGCTGCATACACGAACTACTTGGCCCTTATAAATAACTGCACGGGCGTACCCTCGAAATCCCACCACTCGCGCAATTTGTTCTCTAAGAATCGTCTGTACGGCTCTTTGACATATTGCGGAAGATTTGCGAAGAACACAAACGTCGGTATCTGCGTGTTCGGTAACTGTGTGCAGTACTTGATCTTGATATATTTGCCTTTCCAAGCTGGTGGGGGGTAGTTCTCTATCAAAGGCAGGAATTTGTCATTCAGCTGCGCTGTAGGAACTTTCTTGTTCTTGTTCTCATAGACATGCAGCGCCGTCTCCACTACCTTGAAAATACGCTGTTTGGTGACAGCACTCGTGAAGATAATCGGGAAGTCTGTAAATGGCGCCAAACGCTCGCGAATGGCACTTTCAAACGCCTTAATATCCTGATTCGTCTTGTTTTCTGCTAAATCCCACTTGTTCACGCAGACCACTATACCCTTCTTGTTTTTCTGTATCAGCGAGTAGATGTTGAGGTCTTGTGCCTCAATGCCGCGTGTGGCATCAATCATCAATATACATACATCGCTGTTCTCGATGGCACGGATAGAACGCACGACAGAGTAGTACTCCAAGTCCTCCGTCACTTTCGCTTTCTTGCGGATACCGGCTGTATCGACTAAGTAGAAATCTTTGCCGAACTTGTTGTACCGTGTGTAGATACTGTCGCGGGTCGTACCGGCGATATCAGTTACAATCGTGCGCTCCTCACCGATAAACGCATTGAGGATACTCGACTTGCCGGCATTCGGACGACCTACTATCGCAAAACGCGGTAACTCTTCCAGATCCTCGTCACTGTTATCTTCTTTGCGGAAACGGCTTACTACTTCGTCCAATAGGTCGCCGGTTCCTAAACCATTCTCTGCCGAGACAATAAAGGGTTCGCCCAAACCGAGTTTGTAAAACTCCGCTGCACCGTATTGGTTCTCGAATGTATCTACTTTATTGACCGCAAGAATGGTCGGTTTCTTGGCTTGCCGTAACAGATGGGCTACTTCGGTGTCGAACTGTGTCACACCTTCGTTGACATCCACTACTAACAACACGACATCCGCTTCGCGGATAGCAAGGTCCACTTGACGGTTGATCTCGCTCTCAAAAGTGTCATCGCTGTTGACAACCCAACCGCCGGTGTCAATCACCGAGAACTCGCGACCGCACCATTCGGCTTTGCCGTACTGACGGTCACGCGTTGTGCCTGCCGTATTATTCACTATCGCCCTGCGGGTACCCGTCAGGCGGTTAAACAAGGTCGATTTCCCAACATTGGGACGACCCACTATCGCTACAATATTTGCCATAGTTAATTTTGTTTGTTTTTATTCTTTATTTTTACGAGGAATGTGCTCTTCTCGGAGGCGTCTCGAGCGGGTTGGGGGCGCGAGAGTCGTCGAGCTGGTGGCGAGTTACTCCGAAAGAGCAGCATTCCGAGCTATTGGCACTTTCCGCAGTCCTTTCCGCAGTCCTCGCAGGAGTCCTGACCGCAGTGACCGTGGCAACCGCCGCAACCGCGCCGCGGATTCCTTATCGCTTTCAGTTCGCCTTCCGTCACATCACGGATATCCAGTATCTTTCCTGTGAAATGCAGGTCTTCTCCGGCGTAAGGATGGTTCAGGTCGATAGTTACGGTCTTGTCTGTAACCTCACATACTTGGGCCTTTACGATCTGTCCATCAACGGTATTCATCGGCACGATAGCACCGACATACACACGTTCCTCGTCGAACTCGCCGTCACCGTTGAAAAACATCGTCTTAGGCAACTCTTGCAGGCCTTCCTGGAAATATTCGCCGTAGGCATCTGCTGCTTTGAGCACGAAATCGAATGATTCGCCGGCCTCTTTGCCTGCCATCTGTGCTTCAAAGGCGGGAAGCATCATGCCTTCACCTTGACACCATACTAACGGAGCCTCTTCGGTTGCTTGCTCCATCAATTCTTCTTTGCCACCCTCGCCGTTGATATACAACGCATATGTGGCTTTCACTACTTTTTGGTTTTCAATTTTCATATCTCTAAATGTTTTATTTATATCTTCTCACTCGGGACGTAAAAACATCGTTTTTGCGGACCGAAGAGCGAGAACACGGCGAAAATTCATACGAGCGATATAATCGCGAGTCGTATTGAGCCGTAGTTCGCGCGACTACCACCAATCTACACGTCCGTTGGTGCTTTGGTTGCTATTCTTGTCATATTTCAAATCGCTCAATATCGAAGCGTTCACTCCGATGTGGAACGTGTAACTCTTGTAGGGACCGATAGGGTTGATGCTCGCGGACATATTCCAGCAGTGCAGGTCACGGCTGATATTGATGATACAACTCGATACACGCATGTGGTCGAAGTCATAACTCATCGATGCACTTACTTTCCATCCTTTGCCCAAGCCCAACGTGCCGCTCAGACTTAGATTATTCGTGAAGATCATCTTATAGTACATCTTCTCGTAGTCGAAGACATTGCCGGAGGTATAGGCTAAGGAGTAGTTCAGGGTTATACTCCACGGGAAATCTGTCCATACATAACCGTCATCCACTTTCTCGTCTTTCTTGTTGTTCACTTTCGCGTTCTTGTCCGTGCCGTCGCCATTACGTTCTATCGCCGAGAGGTCTGCATCGCCGCCGGAACTGCTACTCTGCGAACGTTTGCCTTGCCTTTTCTCGATGGCCTCTTTCCATTTCTTGATAGTCTGGTTACTGATGGTATAATTGAAACTCCATCTTAATCCACTCCAGTGCGGGAAACGGCCGTTATGCCAATATTGCTTGTTGGTTCGTACCGGCACACCGGCCGCGTTCAATTGGTACATGTACGGGTCAAGCGCCGTGGAGAGGTTGAGACTGTAGTTGTTCAATTTCGGGAACTTCAAACGAAGGTTGACTTGGAACAAACTCCAGTTCATGGAGTCCGCGGCGAAGTTATAACCTCCGTCGATGCTGAAGTTATCTATCAAACTCACCACTTTGAACGGGTTCTCGCCTGTCGTGTCCTCTTTGTTGACGACTTTCATCTCCAAGTTGTTCGCCACGCCGAAACTCATCGTCGCGGAGGTGCCTCGGGGCGCATTACCGTATAATCGGTCTCCGACAGGGAAACGCGAATAGACTTGTTCTATATAAGTGGTGTCCGCACCGGAGACTACCGGTTGCTCGTAGCGCCCGTAGTATCCCCAACCCGGTGCGCTGAAGTCAGGATGGTACGAAACGCTCACGCGAGGCGTGATGATATGACGGAATTTCTCCACCTTGCTATGAGGGAACAACTTCTTTAGCGGCGTGTAGAAACCGTATATCTTCGTACTCATCGAAAGGCCTACATTGAAGTCGAACACGTTAAAGAAACCGGTGGTCGTATCCATCTGCAACTTGTTCTCCATCGCATTCCAGTTGCGGTCCACGCGTTGGAAATACATACGATCCGTCATGTTGATGTTCGGAGTGATATTGAGGTATTTGAAGAGCATGAAACTGGCATTGATAGGTAAGGTATGACGCATTCCCACTTGCCAGTCTCTGAGGAAGTTCGAATGGATAAAATATTTCTCCTTAAGATCACTGGCTGCTATGCGGCCGTCCATCGAATAACTCATCTTGATCTTCTCATACCATTTCTCTTTGCCTGCACCCACGAGACCTTTGCGTTTCAGCGTGGCCTGGCGCCATTCCTTGAACGGATACACACTGCTCATGTTCACCGTCAACTGAGGTGCTGTGAGCGATATCGTCGAGTCCCTCGTGCGTTGTGTCAAACTGACGCTCATGCTCAGGCTCCATGGACTATCCGGGAAACGCTGTGTATAACTGATACTGCTGCTTTTGGTGTTCTCCGCTAACAACTCCGGGTTGTAATAACTGTTGATATTACTGCGGCTGTAACCGCTTGTCGAGAAGTTGACGCTCGCAGAGAAGGTGGAGTAGGGATTGAATTTGGCATCTTGCGAGTGGGTCCATTGAACCTGGAAGTTGCGATTGGCTTGATAATCCGGCAAACCCGCTTCACTCGTCACGTCGTTGCGGTAACTGATATTCAGATTACCCGAGAAATGGTAACGCCATATATACTTCATGTTACCGCGGATGGCCCATGTACCACGCGTATAGATATCGCCGGTCAATTCCAGGTCAAGGTAGTCGCAGATAGCGAAATAGTAACCAAGACCGTTGACGTATAGACCGCGACGGTAGTCATCTCCGAAATTCGGCATGATCAGTCCGCTCGAGTATTTATTTGTGAAGGGGAAGAAACCAAACGGAATGGCTAACGGTAACGGCACATCGCCCACTACTATGTACGCAGGGCCTGTCGCGATATAATGACCGGGTTTAACCTTCGCCTTCGTCATCTTTAGGTAGAAATGCGGATGTTCATGGTCGTCACACGTTGTATATTGGCCTCCGGCCATCATCATCTCGTTGTTACTCAGTTTCTTCGTCTTGTCGGAGATGATATACCCCTCGCCTTGTGCGGTCACGGCATGACGGATATAGCCTTTCTGTGTCTTGATGTTATATGTGATCTCGTTGGTCTCGTATTTGTCCTTACCGTCATCAAAAACCGGCTTGCCTGTCCATTCGTAGTTCAGGCTGTCATACACGCCACGCGCATAAATCTGACTGCTGTCGATATTCATGCGGATGTAGTCGGACGTCAAGTCCATCGACTGATAGCGCAACTCTCCCTTGCCGTGAAGGAACGCATTACCGCCTTGTGTCATCACCATCGAGTCATTGGCTTGATAGCGAACGGGCGCCTCAAAATCTTTCTTTGTCCGCACTTGCGACCAGCGGATACTGTCTTGTACGCGTTCTGCGCTGTCACGGGGAGTGTATGTCGTTTCATCCTCATGGTCATGCCCGTGATGATCTTGCGGAGCGGAACTGCCCATCGCACCGGACATCAACCCGCCTAAAGCGCCGCCTCCCGCAGTGTTCTGCGTAGGCGTCAACTTCTGTCCCCACACTCCTATGGAGCAGAGCAGAAGAAGCAGGGTAATATGTCCGAATCTCAGGTTCATTTCTTTTATCGGCGACCTCATACCATTCACTACTTTGGTAGCCGCCCGCGTACGCATATGTACACAATACCGCAATTTAGCGTGCAAAAGTACTGCTTTTTTTTGACATGTGCAAATTTATTTGCATTATTCCGTATTTTGCCCTGTTTTTTTCTGCCTTTTGGACTCGCGGTGTAGGCGGTTTAGGCCTTCATCGTCCGCCCTCTACGTGTGGACGGGTTATCCTGTATCGTCTCGCTCCGCTCGCCCGCCCGATACACGATTTCTTCATTTAGATTTGCATATATGAAAAAAAATGAGTATCTTTGCAGCCGATTTTGTTGGCAAAAATATGGTTGCATTATGATTACTTCCGAAAAAGATTTTGAGCAAAAATTCCAGGATCTATTTGGTGAGAACTACGATGCGTATATCGAGGGCTATAACTTTGAGAAACATGTTGTCTGGTGGATGAATCAGTATTTTGGCAACTACTCTCTCAAGATTTGGCAAGGAGACAAAGTTGCTAAACCATACGGCGAAAGAAATATGATTTATGCGTCTTGGAACCAATATCCTGATTTGATATACGTTGACGAGAAAAATAATAAGGTGCTCGGTTTGGAATGCAAATTCTGTACATATGCCAAGTTTAAAGTGGAGCGTCAGCAGTTGCGAAATTATAAAGACTTTGAAAAATATATTCATGGACTAACGAATCGGGATACAAAGGCCTATGTGATTGTCGGCAATAATGAATACGGTTTTTTTGATGAAACAGTGGGCATTTTTGTAAACGGATCTTGTCCTACTGACCGGGAAAATATTTCTTTAAGGCCGACGGAAATGTATTGCCTTCCTCTCGATTTTATCGAACAACAATTAAGTGATTCGGACAAGACTATAATCGAAGTCTCTAATTTTCCGCAATACCTAATAATGACAAAACCTGACGGCAAGATACGTAATCTTTATAACAATATACCTTTTTAGAATTGATTGAGTAACTAACGATGGCTAAACTCAAAAAGAGACCGAATTATCTCCGAATAAGTGACCCAAAACTAAATAAAATCTTTTTGGGAATTTGTGCAGCGATTTTCGCAATCGCGTCTGTGATACTTTTTATTGTTGTGATCGAACTCGTTAGTATGGGCGTGGCAGATCCTGGTCAAGATATTCCTTCTCTATTCCCGCGATTAGAGCCCTATATCGAGTTTATTGTAGGGATTTATATCCTTTTGTTTATTGCCTTCCTTACAGTGGTGATATATAACTATGCTATCAACAAAGAGAAGGCTAATGAGAAACAAAGAAAAGTGGAAACGACCTCTCCTCTTCTGGGCTTATCGAAAGAACAAGAACAACAAATCATCGCCGCGCTGAAAACGATCGCTCAGCCTCTCCCGGGCAAAACCAAACTTAATCGTGCACGCACAACGCAATTCTTGCGAGCACTTACAGAATTAGGCTATATAGATGCTAATCTCGACGGCAAGATTATCATGCCCTGGGTAGAGTCCGTCACAGGCTTTGAGGACGGCGAACCAGGACATTTTAACGACCAATATAAAAAAGCCTCCACGTTCGATAAAAACGTGAAAGCATACATGAAGCAAATAACTCAACTTCTCCATACGCAGGCATAGCCTGTTCCTTTTTTCAAAACGTTGATAAATTTGATAGTCTTGATGGTCAAATCTATCAAGACTTTTTTCTTGCTCATTTCCCGCAAAACCACTACTTTTGCACCGCAATTCAAAATTTGACATGCGATGAAAAAGTTAATTTATCTCCTTATCCTCGCGGCTACTATAATAGCTGGAGGGTGCTCAAAAAACAACGCTACACCAAGAACGGCATACTCTATCAAAGGGCATACGTACCGAGCGGCCGTCGGCGCGGATTACATTAGTTTCTATTTTAACGCGAATAATACATGCGTCTACTCGTCACTCACGGATGGACAATATACTTCCGCTACGCACCTCGTGTACAAAATTAGCGGTAATAATGTCGATGTATATACCGATAATTCAACCACTTGGATTGAGGCGAAACGTAACACCTTATTGTTTCATCTGATATATTATCCGTCCTCCGATGTATTGTCGTTGGATGGCTTGAACCTGAAACGATTTGATTAAGGAGGACGAACTATGACACAAGAAAACAAACCCCGCACGCTGCTTATCAAAACGCGCACTTACGCACCCGTTCCTGATAAGTTCATGTTTTCTGACGACAACAAGGAACTCTACAAGTCTTTTCAACGCTTCCCCAAGGAGAATCCCCATTGGCAATTTGAAGTGATTGAATACGATGGAAAGGAATATATCCTGGAATCCATTAACGAAACGGCGTTCGATACCAACGAAAGACCTATCCACGAGTTTGTCGAAGACGAAAGAGGAATGCAAGAGTCTTCCACGGCTTACTTCGAAAGTAAAAATGGAAGAACCATAGCCGTTCGTGCTACAAGTAGAGGCTTTGTCTCTATATGTGATCATTGCGATAATCCGGATATCGTTGACACGAGCGATATGATTTTTATCACGAACGGTCGCAGGAATGATTTCGGTGTCCCTTATGAGAAAGAAATCGAACTGAATGAGGATGATTGGGATGAAGATTTTGATGATTATAACAGCAAGTACGAAGAATTAGAGAAAGATCAATATGGAAACCCGCTCAAATCCCTAACATGGATGAACGGCCAAATCATCCATTTCCGTACGTACGAATATACTTATGCGGAATAAAAATAGTTGCCGAATAAGAATGCCGGAACCTGCTTAGAATTCTATAAGGCAACTATCAAGGTTATTTTCATAACTTTTTATCTGGTTTTAATCAGAGACTACAATGTCTCGGGGAGATTTACAATTTCGAATGTCAGTAAGTAGCATTCCAAGGAGGTAAATCTCCTTTTTTTCATTTTTTGTCATTTTCTTAACATTTTTGTATCAAAAAATTTGGAAATTCCAAAAAAAAGTAGTATCTTTGCACTCGATTTCCAGAGGTACTGCGTGCTCACCTAACCAACTATTTGCTATTTCGATAGCCGCCCTTTCCTGTGACCAATATCGAACCTCATGGCAAAAACAGAGCAGGGTTGAACCTAAATCAGGGGTATTTCCTACCTATTCTAGACTTTATAAAAATCAAAAACGTGTAAAACGCTATAAATCAAATACATACAACACATTTATCCTTTATGGGAAAATACTTAAAAACACAGATTATGAACGGGTTGGCAGCCACTTGTGCTCGTTTTCAATCCCTTCCTCACCATTCCACCCCTCACACCAAAGGAGTCCGTTATTTTGTGCCTGCTCCGGGCATCCAATCCATCCAAGGCGCGATAGATCAGATCGCTGTGGGCTCCAAACGTGGAATTCGCATCGTCGTGCGCCCTTCTCGTCACCGTCCGGGCCTGCACGAACTCTATACCTATCACATTCCTAAAGCCTGGTCCGCGGCCTGCCAAGCGAACCGTGCTCTTCAATCCATTGCCCGCCGCAGAGCTCATGATCTCGAGCATAACTTCTCCCGTGAAGCATTGGAGTACAGAATTCGCTTTCTGTCTCACTTCTTCCGTGTTGTCAAAGGCGGCGAGAAACCCGAAGAAGGCATGAAAGCCTATTCCCGTTTCTTTCATTATACCTACGTCTACATCCTCCGCGAACTTTACGCCGCCCAAACCAGACAGCAAACTCAACAGCAAGAAGAGGAAGAAATCACTTTCGAACCCATTTCGGGCGATTCTCGTAGGAGAAATACATTTTTCTCGTCTTCTACTTGCATATGTCAAAAAAAAGCAGTAATTTTGCGGCGCAAAATTGATTTATGGCAACGATTTGTGCAATATCAACGGCCTATGGCGTGGGCGGAATAGCCGTCATACGGGTCTCTGGCGAGCAAGCTATCCCCATTGTGGATAGTCTCTTCGTTGGGCGTGTGCCCTTGCGTGAAGCAGCCGCCAATACCATTCATTTCGGCCGGATTCAACGGGGAAAAGAGATCTTGGACGAAGTTCTCTGCTCTGTTTTCCGGGCGCCGCATTCCTTCACGGGCGAAGATACCGTAGAGATTGCTTGTCACGGCAGTCTTTTTATCCAGCAGGAAATGCTCCGATGGCTCATAGACGCAGGTTGTAAGGCTGCAGAGCCGGGTGAGTTCACCCGCCGTGCGTTCCTGAACGGCAAGATGGATCTGACCCAAGCCGAAGCCGTAGCGGACCTCATCGCAGCACAGTCCAAGGCGGAGAAAGATCTCGCATTGAGTCAGTTGCGCGGCTCTGTCTCTAACGAACTCGCTTCGCTCCGCGAAAGACTCCTCCATTTCACATCCCTCATTGAACTCGAACTGGACTTTGCAGACCATGAAGAACTCGAGTTCGCTGATCGTTCGGAACTGACGCAGTTAGCCGATGAAATCGAGAAAAAACTGGCAGTACTCCTCGCTTCTTTCCGTACGGGCAATGCCATCCGTAATGGTATTCCTGTCGCCATCATCGGCGCACCCAATGTCGGTAAATCAACGCTTCTCAATGCCCTGTTGGGCGAGCAACGCGCTATCGTAAGTGATATACTAGGTACCACGCGCGACACCATCGAAGATACACTTGTGTTGGACGGCATCCTTTTCCGCCTCATCGACACTGCCGGCCTGCGCGAGACCAATGACACCTTGGAGAACATGGGAATTGAGCGTAGCCGCAAGGCCGCGGAACAAGCACAGATTATTATTCATGTGAATGAGCCGAACCATTCCATTTCCCCGAGCGGAAAGGAGTTGGAAGGGATAACAGGAACAATCATCGAAGTGCTCAATAAATGCGACCTCCTTGACGGTGTCTCCCTTCAGGGAGCAACCCACGGAAATAGGCTTTCCATCTCCGCTAAAAATGGCGATATTGAACCCCTTAAACGCGAATTGGTACGCATAGCAAAAGAGTCTATGCAAACCTCCGCCGTCATGCTCTCCAATGCCCGCCATTACGAGGCGATCACTCGTGCTCACGAAGCCATACTTCGCGTGCAGGATGGCTTGAAACAAGGACTATCCGGAGAACTGCTCTCAATGGACCTGCAGGACTGCCTCTCCGCGCTTGGAGAAGTAACCGGACAAATCACCAACGCCGAAGTACTATCGAATATATTCAGCAAATTCTGTATAGGCAAATGATACTTTCTATGACTGGCTACGGAAAGGCCGAAACAATTTTCCGGACACACAAATTGATCTGTGAGATCCGTTCTCTCAACTCAAAGACGATGGATCTCTCCGTTCGTATGATACCTGCTCTACGGGCACACGAACTCGATATCCGAACTCTCATCTCGCAACGTCTTGAACGAGGAAAAGTGGACCTCTGCATTTGTGAAGAAAACGCCCCTTCTTCAATGGAAGGAGCAGGCTTTTCTCCCATCAACTGGTCTGCCGCTAAAGAATACGCGCGCCAATACGCTGAGCACTTTGGAACACCCGTTCCAGCCGAAGTGATGGCGTCTATTCTTCGTTTTCCGGATGTACTCAAGCAACAGGAGGATACTTCTGACTTGACGGACGAGGAGTGGAAAGACATCCAAATAATGCTGAACAACGCCATCGATGCGTTCATCGCCTTCAGAACACAAGAAGGAGCGGCACTGCAGGCAATGTTCACGGAAAAACTCGATGGAATCGCTGATCTGTTGGCGCAAGTGGAACCCTTTGAGAAAGGTCGCGTGGCGAAAATCAAAGAGCGTTTGGAGGCCAGCCTCGCGCAGTTATCTGCCGAAACACAAGCTCAAACGGATAGAAACCGATTGGAACAAGAGATGATTTATTACCTCGAGAAACTGGATATCACCGAAGAAAAAGTGCGTCTGACCAATCACATCAAATACTTCCGTGAGACTATGGAAGCCGAAGGAAGTGGAGTAGGTAAGAAACTCGGATTCATCGCCCAGGAAATGGGACGCGAGATCAACACCCTCGGTTCAAAATCCAACCAGTCGGAGATGCAGATCATCGTCGTCAAGATGAAAGACATCCTCGAGCAAATAAAAGAACAAGTCTTAAATGTCCTCTAAACTCTAATCTCTAAACACTAAACACTAAACACTAAACATTAAATGATATACATTTTCTGTGCGCCCTCAGGTAGCGGCAAATCTACCATGGTGAAACATCTCCTCACCATGCACCCGGATCTCTTTGAACTGTCCGTGTCTTGTACCACGCGACCTCCGCGAGGGCAGGAAGTACATGGGAAAGAGTATTATTTCATATCCGTGGAGGAATTCCAAAAACGAATAGAGAATGACGATTTCATCGAGTATGAGCAGGTCTATGAAGGCTTGTATTATGGTACGCTTAAAGAGGAGATTGACCGCATCGAGTCGGCTGGCCGTCAGGTGCTCTTCGATGTCGATGTGAAGGGAGGATTGAACCTCAAACGCATCCTTGGCGACAAAGCGGTGTCTATCTTCATCTGCCCGCCCTCTATTGACGAGTTACGCCGTCGTCTGGAAGGACGTGGAGATACAAGCCCCGAGATGATCGAGAAACGCCTTGCAAAAGCGGAGGAAGAACTGTCCTACAAACCCTATTTCGACCGAATCGTCGTAAACGACGACTTAAACCATGCTTTCGAGCAACTCGATGCCATCATCGACGAGAACAATGACTTATAACGAAGCCATAGACTACTTGTATAACGCTCGCCCGCCATTCCACATGGTGGGCGCGTCGGCTTATAAACCGGGCTTGGAAAACACGCTGCGACTGATGGAGCATGTCGGGAATCCGCAGGAACAACTCCGCACGATTCATGTAGCCGGTACGAATGGAAAAGGTTCAACCTCCCATCTCATAGCTGCCTCCTTACAGGCCGCAGGGCTGCGAGTAGGACTGTTTACCAGCCCGCATTTGGTGAGCCTGACAGAGCGTATCCGTATCAACGGAAAACCCATAGAAGAGGAGGAAATAGCCGGTTTCATCGGGCAAAACAAAGACTTTCTGGATGAAGTGCAACCTTCGTTCTTCGAGACGATGACTGCGCTCGCCTTCGCATATTTCGTGAAGCGGAAAGTAGATGTCGCGGTAATAGAAGTGGGCTTAGGTGGCCGTTTGGACAGTACAAATGTACTTACGCCCGTTCTCTCTGTGATCACCAATATAGGATTGGACCACACGGAGTTTTTGGGTAATACGCTATCTAAGATAGCGAAGGAGAAAGCGGGAATCATGAAACCGCACGTACCTTGCGTCATCGGGGAGACCCATCCCCAGACGATGAATGTGTTCCTCGAGCGTGCGCGTGAGTGCGACATATTAGGTGAAGGATTAGAGACCACAGACTGTCGTATATGGTTTGCCGATCAGTGCGGATATATGCGCTCTCGTCGGCTGCGCGAAGTGCCGGAATGTGAACTGAAAGGCATTTATCAAGAGCAGAATCAACAAACAGCGTATGTGGCTCTGCAAGTCTTGCGTAACTATACCTCACTTTATATTCCTACCTCGGCTATTAACGAAGGTTTTGCGCACGTTTGTAAATTGACAGGTTTGCGTGGAAGATGGGAGACCTTGAGCGACCAGCCGCTTACTATTTGCGACACGGGACATAATAGCCACGGATTGCAATATGTAGCGCGTCAACTCAAAGAGTTGAAAAACCCGCGTATATGGATTGTTTTTGGCATGGTCAATGACAAAGACACTGAGGTTGTCATGCGATTGATGCCATCCGACAAACGATTCCATTATATCTTTACAACGCCCAATACCCATAGGGCAAGAACTGCCCTTGAAATGTTGGAAATATGGGACAACAAAGGCATAGCCATTGAGAATCCCAAAGACGCTATCCGCTTTGCGCAGCAACACGCAGCACCGGAAGATGCAATCTTTATTGGCGGCAGTAATTACCTTGTAGGAGAGGCGTTTGAGATGTATGAAGTATAATGTGATACATATTAAGACGGACTTTGCCGAGGAATGGCAGGCGGATGTGTTTAACCAGCAAATCTGTGAGTTGGGAGTCGATACCATTGACGCCGACGATTACTATATCCCTTCGGAAATATGGGCGGACAAAGCCGGAGAAATCGAAGCCTTATGTGCCGGAACCGAAGGCGTTACTTTAGTCGGCTCGGACGCTTGTCCGGATGAGAACTGGAATGCCGTTTGGGAATCCGAACATCCGATGCAGGAATTGCCATTAGGTGTAAAAATCATCCCGCATTGCGCTTTTGGTGCCGGACACCACGAGACAACATCGATGATTATCAACACCTTACTTCTTTCGGATCTATCGGGGAAAAATGTGCTCGACCACGGCACCGGAACCGGGGTGTTGGCTATTTTTGCAAAGCGCCTGGGGGCGAAACAAGTGGTGGCGGTGGATATTGATGACAAGAGTGTAGAGAATGCCAAAGAAAACGCAGCGCTCAATGGGGTTGAAATAGACGTACGCTTGGGAAGTTCTCTTCCCTTCAGGGAGGAGTCAGAGGTAGGCTCTTTCGATCTTATTCTCGCCAATATACATCGCAATATTCTGTTGGCAAACATGGAATCCTATGCCGCGAATATGCGTGCTGGTGGAAAACTATGGTTAAGTGGCTTCTATGCCGATGACTGCCCTGTCTTGCAAGAGGCTGCAGAAAACCATGGCCTGACACTCACGGCCATTCAATCAAACGGAGAATGGAGAATGATGCAATTTAAGAAATAAACCATGCTCTTCAACTCGATAGAATATGCCCTTTTCCTGCCGATAGTCTTTGCAATCTATTGGATCATCGGCTATCTGCACATCGGCAATGCCTTAAAGCTGAAACTGCAAAATATCTTTGTGCTCATCGCCAGTTACGTCTTCTATGGTTGGTGGGATTGGCGTTTTCTGCTGCTTATTGCCTTCACAAGTCTTTGTTCCTGGGGAAGCGGGCTGCTTATAAAATCATCAATCTTAAATCATAAATCATCAATTTCAAAACTATGGCTTGTAGCCAATATCGTCATCAATATCGGTATTCTCTTTACGTTCAAATATTACAATTTTTTCATCGAAGAGTTTTGTCAACTATTTAATATCTCCTCCCTTGAGGGGAGGCTGGGAGGGGTCCGCCTCATTTTGCCTGTCGGCATCTCCTTCTATACGTTTCAAGCACTCAGTTATTCGATTGATGTTTATCGTAAAAAGGTTGAACCCACGCATGATATCGTTGCTTTCTTCGCCTTTATAGCCTTCTTCCCACAATTGGTGGCAGGCCCTATAGAACGCGCCACAAACCTCTTGCCACAGTTCCCGAAAAATAGAACATTTCAATACGGACAAGCGGTGGACGGACTGCGCCAAATACTATGGGGACTGTTCAAAAAAATGGTCATCGCTGACACCTGTGCAATCTATGTTAATCGTATTTGGGAGACGTATGACATGCAGAGTAGCGGAGTGTTAATCTTAGGAGCGGTTCTCTTCACGTTTCAGATTTACGGGGACTTCTCCGGCTATTCAGATATCGCTATAGGAACGGCTAAGTTGTTTGGAATCAATCTGATGCGCAACTTCAACAGCCCGTATTTTTCACGTGACATAGCAGAGTTTTGGCGTAGATGGCATATCTCCCTCACCACTTGGTTCAGAGATTATGTCTATATTCCGTTAGGGGGAAGTAGGGTAAGCAAGGCAAAGATTATTCGGAACATCTTTGTCATCTTTCTGGTTTCCGGTTTATGGCATGGCGCAAATTGGACATTTTTGGCATGGGGTGCCTTTCATGCACTCCTCTTTTTACCGCTTATTCTATCAGGACGGAATCGCCGTTATACCGATCAACCCGTCACTTGGCGACATGTGCCGCAGATAGTGTGTACATTTGTGCTTGTAGTCTTTGGCTGGATCCTTTTCCGTGCAGAGAGTATCACGCAGGCATGGCGGTATATATGCGGCATAGCGGGGCAAAATACAGTTACAACGCATTTTATACTGCATTCATGGGAATATATTCCGCTTATCCTTACGATTGTTTTTATGATTGGCGTAGAGTGGATAAATCGTGCGGCAACGCATAACTTTGCGATTCAGCAGACAATCTCGAATCAATGGCTCCGACGACTCCTTTATGTAGCCGTCGTGCTGATGATTCTGTATCTGGGACAATTTCATTATAACCAATTCATATACTTCCAGTTCTGAGAGGAAGTCATTTGCGATTGGAAGCCCTCAACTCCGTGGAAGAGATATTGAAATAAGGAGCAGAATCCAAAAATACGATATTTTCCGCAGTTCTGATTTCTGATTTCTGATTTCTAATTTCTGATTTCTGATCGCTGATTGCTGATTTCCTTGGATAGACAAAGATGCGGAAGTTTTTCAAAATATATTCATATTCCCGCCATTGGGTGAAGATAGCTAAGTTGTCTTCGCCTATAACCAATGTGAACTCGTGTTCCGGATATGCCTTTTGTAGTGCCCGCAGGGTGTTGGCAGTATAAGAAGGACGTGGTAATGAGAACTCGAAATCACTTGCTTTGAGACCGGGTATTTCCTTTATCGCTTCACGCACAGCCTCCAAACGCTCGTCTTCAGGAGCCAGTATTCCTGCCGGTTTCAACGGGTTGTTAGGGCTCACGAGCAACCATAGTTCATCGAGGTCTGTATGCTCAATGACCCATTTCGCTAAACCCACATGCCCGAAATGCACGGGATTGAAACTCCCTCCGTAGATACCTATTTTCATTCTTTCGTCTGTACCGAGAAATCCAATACCCCGTCAGCACGCTGTTCGCAGAGCCAGTGATAGAAATGCGGCGTGACATGAATGGATTGTGAACGACTGGTTAGAACCACATGTTGCCGGTTCATCGGGTTGTAAACGGTCACATGCAACCGTACTTGTCCGGGATTATTGGTCGTCTGTTCCACAAGTTCATCAATGATTTCCGGCGTGATGGCGTCAAGCGATAAGCGTATATTGAGGCCCTCCGTACGTTGGTTCTGTACCTCGTTAAGCATATCGACGCGTTGCACTACAAACTCGAACTCAGCCTCTTCGTCTTGTGCCTCTTTGAACCATCGCTGACCGGCGTTCTTTTGCTGTATCACACCCGTAACAAGTACGTACAAGTCTTTCAGCATAAGGTGTGCGAACTGGGTGTACGCATTCCCGAAGAGCACGAGTTGGTACGTGCCGCTATAATCAGCTATCGTGTAGCGCCCGTAAGGGTTGCCTTTTTGACTGATGCGTTGCTCTGCCTCGGTGATGATGCCGCCGAGCAGGCATGCCTGATTCTTGTGGGCGGCAAGGAATTCTGAGGGTAGGAGTATAGCCTCTTCCGGTTGCTCCGCTTTTGCGGCACGCAACATGTTTTCGGCGTCCTTGCGTACGTCCGGTTTACGCCAGTTCTCAAAAAGCGTCAGCTCATTAGCGGTGATATTACATAGCTCTTTCACTTCAAAGGCATACTCATCCAACGGGTGTGCAGAGAGATAAATACCGATAAGATCTTTCTCTTTATTCAACCGTTCAATCGTGTCCCATCGCGGTACTTGCGGCAGATCTGGATGCTTCACTTCAATGGCTGTATCCAAGTCTCCGAAGAGTGAGTTGGCGTTATTCTCTTTGTCAGCCTGCCATTTATTACCGTAATTCATCAACAAGTCAAGACCGGAATTGCCGTTGGAATCGGTGCCAAAGAACTGTTCGCGGTATATATCGTCAAAACACTCAAAAGCGCCTGCTTGCGCAAGATTCTCTATGGTCTTGCGGTTACAACTCTGTAAGTTGACGCGCTCGAGGAAATCAAAAATATCTTTGTATTTGCCGTTCTTCTCACGTTCTGTAATAATAGCTTCTGCTGCACCTTCGCCGACTCCTTTGATACCACCAAGACCAAAACGGATATCGCCTTTTGGGTTTACGGTGAAGGAGAGTTCGGATTCATTGACATCGGGTTCTAACACGCTCACTTTTAGTGCGTTGCACTCGTCCATTAACTTAGTTACCTCTTTGATATCGTCTTTATGGACGGTGAGATTCGCAGCCATGAATTCAGCCGGATAGTGCGCTTTGAGATACCCTGTCTGATATGCTACCCATGAGTAACATGCAGCGTGCGACTTGTTGAATGCGTAGGATGCGAATTTCTTCCAGTCCTCCCATATCTTCGTGAGGATCTTCTCGTCATGTCCGTTCGCTTTACCGCCTTCCATGAACTTGTCTTGCAGCGATGCCAGCACGTCCATCTGCTTCTTACCCATCGCCTTACGCAGTTTGTCGCTCTCGCCACGGGTGAAGTTTGCTAACAAGCGGCTTAGAAGCATGACCTGCTCTTGATATACCGTGACACCGTATGTGTCCTTGAGGTATTTTTCCATGACGGGGATGTCATACGTCACAGGTTCAATACCCTGTTTGCGTTTGATGAACTGCGGGATATAATCCATTGGTCCCGGACGATACAAGGCATTCATGGCGATGAGGTCGCCGATGACGGTGGGTTTAAGTTCACGCAGGTATTTCTGCATGCCGGCGGACTCGAACTGGAATACAGCCACCGTACGGCCTTCTTGGAACAGTTTGTAGGTAAGCTCGTCATCAATGGGTATATGATCAATGTCAAGATCAATGCCACGGGCTTTCTTGATATTGCGGAGACACTCTTTGATAATCGTTAACGTAATGAGTCCAAGGAAGTCCATCTTAATCAGTCCTACGGACTCAACCACATGCCCGTCGTATTCGGTAACAAGCACGCGTTTTTTCGATGTCTTGTCTTCAACAGAAGAAAGGGGAGCGAAGTTCGTCAGGTCGTCTGCGCCGATAATCACACCGCAGGCATGCACGCCTACTTGGCGGATAGTTCCTTCCAGCCGCGCAGCGTATTCAAGCATTGAGCGGGTATTCGGATCCCCATGCTCATATTCACGTTTGAGTTCCTCAATATACTTATAGCAGTTCTTGAGATTCACCTTAGGCGACTTGCCCTTTTCGTCTTTGATGTTTCCGGGAAATTCACGATCTGGAATAAGCCCTTTTAGTTCATTGACACGCGGCAGAGGTATCTGCTGGACACGTCCTACGTCAGCAAGCGCGGACTTGGTTGCCATCTTGCCGTAAGTCACGATGTGAGCTACGTGTGTCTCGCCGTATTTACGGCTTACATAGTCCAGCACTTTTCCGCGACCGCAATCTTCGAAGTCGGTATCAATATCGGGTAGGGATATACGGTCGGGATTCAAGAAACGCTCGAACAGGAGGTCGTACTCTAACGGGTCCAAGTCCGTGATTTTCAAACAATAAGCCACAACAGATCCGGCAGCGGAACCACGACCCGGACCTACTGAAACATCCAATTCTTCCCGTGCTGCACGGATGAAGTCCATGACGATGAGGAAATAACCCGGGAAACCCATTGAAATGATGGTGTTCAACTCAAACTCAATGCGCTCTTTGAGCACATCGTCGTTCTCAAGTCGCTCTTTTCCATAGCGTTCAAGGGCTCCTTCCATCGTCAAGTGACGCAGATAGGCGCTCTCGAAAGCCAGTCGGTCGGGATAATCTTCCTCCTTGCCAAACGAGGCCGGAATGTCAAATTTCGGCATGATAGGGCCGTGGTCGATGTCATATATCTCGATTTTATCGACTATTTCCTGCGTGTTAGCGAGTGCCTCGGGGATGTCGCTGAATATCTCTGCCATCTCTTCCGGAGTCTTGAGCCACTCCTGCTTCGTGTAATGCATGCGGTTTACGTCATTTACGAAGTGGTTGGTACTCAAGCAAATAAGCCGGTCATGCGCCTCCGCGTCCTCTTCGTTCACAAAGTGCGAGTCGTTGGTGGCGATGATTTTTACACCGTATTTGCGGGCAAGGTCTATAAGGATAGGGTTGACTTGTTTCTGGCGTTCATACACTTCTACGTCGGCGCCGGGTTTCTGCGTCTCATGGCGCTGAAGTTCTATATAATAGTCTTCTCCGAAAAGGTTCTTAAACCACTGTACCGTCTCTTCCGCTTCGCTGAAATCACCTCCTTTGACGATTCCATCGAGAATTTTCTGGGGTAGTTCACCTCCGAGACAGGCGGAGGAACAAATGATGCCCTCATGATATTTCTCTAGCAACTCACGGTCAATACGCGGTGTGTAATAATAGGCATCTGACATGTAGCCCTGAGACACAATCCGGCAGAGGTTATGATAACCCACCATATTTTTGGCTAACAAGATAAGATGCCAGCCCGAGCGGTCGATGAAGAATGTACGTCCTTCGCCGTTGACGGCTTTATCGTCTTTTCTGGAGAAACGACCGCGACGCGCGCAATAGGCTTCTACACCAACTATAGGCTTGAAGGGCACGAACTCTTCACCGGAAGCAGCGCATGCCGCCTTGCGGTTTTTGTTGATTTTCTTGCAGTAGTCCAAGAGCTCCTTGATGCCATACATGTTGCCATGGTCAGTCAACGCTACAGCCGGCATGCCCGTCTCCAGACATTTGTCCACAATCTCTTCTACCTTCGATAGCCCGTCCAACAGCGAGTAGTGGGAGTGCACATGTAAATGTGTAAAAGTCATAATTGCAAAATTTGGCTGCAAAATTACAAAAATATTTTGATATATGCAAATTTATTTGTACCTTTGCACCCGATTTGTATCTTGGCGGGGTATGGCTAAAAAGATAAAACCCTATTTGGATCAGGAGGGGCGTGCGTTACCGTATCCGTGGATAATCAACATAATGTTGATGCTTGTTGGCGGCGCACAGACTTTGCGTTTACGGTTTTGGAGCCGTAAGCCCCGCCATACAGCGGAGAAGACGCTACGTGATATCTTAACCATCTCTCGTAATACGGTTTATGGTAAAGAGCACCATTTTGACCGTATTTTATCTGCCACTTCGGCAGAGGATTTATTCCGATTATATCGGCTTTACGTACCGGTGAACGAGTCGTTTGAGACGCTGCGCCCCTATGTGGAGCGCCATAAGAACGGAGAGGAGGATGTACTCTTCCCCGGTAAACCGGTCATGTATGCTACGACCTCCGGAACAACGAGTGAACCCAAATGGATTCCAATGACCCATAAGTATTTGAAAGACGTATATGGCAAGATGAGCCATATCTGGGCATGGAATTTTGTCAAACATCGCGACCGCGTGTGCGGCGGGCACATTTTTACTACGGTAGGCAAGGAGTGTGAGGGCTATGCGCCGGATGGTACATTATTCGGTGCAGTGAGCGGCGTGTTGGTGCGTGATCTGCCGGCAATTATCAAAAAGCATTATACAGCCCCCGCGGCGGTAATGTCTATTCCGGATTACAACGCGCGGAACTATACGTTGATGCGCTTGGCCTTGCAACACCGCGATGTGACTATGTGGGCGACAGCTAATCCTTCTACTATACTCGAACTGTTGCGCGTGATGAACGAAAACATCGAAGAGATGCTCTATGATATAGAACACGGAACGATATGCGAGGATTTCGATATCCCGTTTGTCATCCGCGATGAACTCGACGAGTACCTCTTCCCTAATCCGGAACGGGCGGCTGAATTACGTAAAATCCTCGATGAAAAGGGACATTTATACCCGAAAGACTTCTGGCCTTGGTTACAGCATCTCAGTACATGGAAATGCGGTAACACGAAGATTTATATGGATAAGTACATGGACCAATTCGATTGGGATAAGACTTTTTATCAGGAATTGGGATATATATCAACGGAGTGCCGCTTTGGGTTCTCGCTGGATGATACGAACGAGAGCGTGCTCTTTCCGCAATTCCATTACTACGAGTTCGTGGAAGAAAGCGAATTGGATAGCCCGCGAAAGCATTTCCTGCAGATCGATGAATTGGAGATGGGAAAGCGTTATTGTGCATACGTCACGACCTACGCAGGTTTGTTCCGTTATAACATGAATGACCTCGTAGAAGTGGGGGGAAAATATCTTAATACTCCGACGGTACACATGGTGTCGAAAGTGAATGGTATTGTCTCCATGACCGGCGAGAAGTTATACGAGCCGCAATTTATGGATGCGGTACATCAGGCGGAAGACGAAACGGGGATAAAGACAAAATTCTTTGTTGGATTCGCGGATATAGAGGAATCCAAATACCATTTCTACTTTGAGTTCGCTGACGAGAAGATCCGGCAGGAACAGGCGGAGCAGTTTACAAAAGTAGTGGACGAGAAACTCCAGCATATTAACCTCGAGTACGAAAGCAAACGCAAGTCCTTCCGCCTGCATGAACCGGAGACACATATTCTGTTGTCTAATGCGTATGCACGCTTCAAGGCTGCCTGCTTGAAGGATGGTTTTCGAGACGGACAATTCAAATTCAACCTGCTGATGCAGGACGAGAAGCGCCGTACGAAATTTAACCTGCTGCAACGTTGGGAGAACCGCTTTGAGCGGTTGAGCGAGAATATTATCAATAAAGCCGATCAAATCGATGAGAGACGTAAAGAGCGTGCTAAACGCCGACAAAATAAAAGCCGTAGTGTTTGACCTTGACGGGACGTTGTACGACAAACGCGGCCTGAAATGGCGAATGATAAAACGCCTCTGGTGGTGTTTGCCTTTGCTACTCGTTGATCGTTTGGCACGAGGCAAATGCTGGATGGCAATAATAAAGACTCGTTGGCACCGCGAGGTGTATCTGCCTGCGATGGTGGAAATGATAGGTGCGTATCAGCCGATAAGGCCGGAAGCCCTGAAAATTCTCGATGAATGCAGGCGAAAAGGCATTAAGACGGCTGTTTATTCGGATTATGGTTGTGTAACAGAGAAACTTGCAGCCCTGCATATTGATCCGTCACAGTTTGCCTTTCTTGTGGAAGCACCTTCGTTGGGCTTGCTCAAACCTTCGGCGAAAGCGGCAAGAAAAGTAGTGGAGATGCTTGAAGTGGCGCCGGAGGAAACTTTGTTTGTCGGCGATAGAGATGAGAAGGACGGCCGGGCGGCCAGAAGTGTAGGGGCGCAGTTTTATTTACTAAGAGATTAGAATGGAGAATAAACGATACAAAGACTTGAAAGTCGTGCCCGGTACATATGTACCCCCATTGAAGACGGACTTTCCTGAAGACGATCCGTATGTAGGCTTGTATAAGCCTGTTTATGACCGTGATTATCCGGCCGTTGATGCCGATTATCCATATGTTGATGACAGCTGGACGAACAAACTGAATCTGCTCCTGTGTTACTATTTCATTTTGCCGATAATGGGGATAGTGTTGCGCGTGAAATACGGCTTGCGGTGGACGGGTAGGGAGAACTTGCGTAAGTATAAGCAGCAACTGGCGGGTGGAGCCATTACCATAGGAAATCATTGTTACCGGCATGACTGCGCATCAATACTTAATGCCGTCGGAGCCTGCGGCCGAACAGGAACACGTATACCGATGTTCGCTCCGAATTTTAAGACCAAAGATCAGTTCTTTTTGCGTATTGTCGGAGGGATTCCTATTCCGGCGCCGGAAGCGGGTATAAGTGCGATGAAGGCTTTTAATGCCGCTTTTGATGAATTCCACCGCCGCGGATACTGGTTTCATATCTTTCCGGAAGCGCGGCGTTGGGACTGGTATAAACCCTTGCGTCCCTTCCAGAAAGGAGCTTTTACCATGGCCTATAAGTATCGGATGCCGATTATTCCTTGCGCGGTGACCTATCGGGAGCGCACGGGAATATGGCGTTGGTTGGGACCGAAGGATGAACCGCTGGTACAAGTGGTGATAGGAGAGCCGATTTTTCCCGATGGAACCGCGCCGCGTGCTGTAGAAACAGAACGATTATTAAAAACTTCACATGAGGCAATATGTCGATTAGCAGGAATAGAGAAGAATTCGTGGCCGTCACAGCTCTGATTGTGTCCATGATCATTTGGTCGGTAAGCGGTATCGCAATCAAACATGCATTGCTGGTATTACCGCCGTTGACAATGATTGTGCTTCGTTTTATACCTTCGGTATTACTGATGCTCGTCATCGGATTGGCATGCCGTAAAAGTACGCTGTTCGGACTCCAGAAGATAGACCGTAAAGACTGGCCGCTATTCTTAATAGCCGGATTTTGTCAGCCTTTCTTGTATTATCTGTTGGAAACCTTTACGTACGATGCGCTGCATAGTCCTACCATCGCAGAGACGTTGTTATCCACGAGTCCGCTAATCAGTCCGATCTTTGCGGCAGTTTTGTTGCGGGAACGGGTGACGAGGAATAATATCATCGGTATCCTCGTTTCTACGGCCGGCGTGTTTGCTCTAACGCTGATAGGAAGCAAAGATTATTCTATCGGTAACTATTGGGGCATCCTTTTGGCATTTGCGGCTGTTTCTGCCGCTGTAATCGACTCCATTATGATGCGTAAGGTGCCTGCCAAATACACATCGCTGACATTCATCTTTTATGCCCAAGTGGTGAGCCTGCTGTTCTTTATTCCTTTGTGGTTGTGGAAGGAAGGACCGCAAACGATATACGATTTGCGTTTTTCCATTTACCAGGCAGAGACTCAAATCGCACTTGGCTGTGTAGCGTATCTGACAGTATTCGCCAGCGTGATAGCATTTATTTTGTTCTGTTTTGCCCTGCGTAAAGTGGGGGTGACACAGGCAAATGCTTTTAATAATATCCGTCCGGCGTTTACCGCCTTGTGGATGTTTCTCTTTTTTGGCGAACATTTGCCTGCAGGCAAGTGGATAGGCATGATACTAATCATAGTCGGTCTTTTTGTTTGTCAGAAAAAGGAAACACGATAATATAAGAAAAAATGTACGATTGTTAAGAATCTTTGCACAAACGAATAATAATTCGTAACTTTGCAGACTTTTTGGTCGAAAAATTATAACAAACAATATTATGCCGATAGAAAACATTTACTCTATTGATTTCTTTTACGATTTGTTGTACGTCATGTTCTTGATAGGACTGGTCGTATTTGTATCGTTGTTTTTTGTGGACGCCGGTTATGGCAAGATGCGCTCTGAGAAATGGGGCCCGGCGATTAGCAACAAAGTAGGATGGCTCTTGATGGAATGCCCGGTATTCTTTGTAATGCTGTATTTGTATTTCAAGTCCTTCCCTCTGTATGGTGGAGTGACAAAGCAGGCCCCGTATTGGTTGTTCTTCCTATTCTTTGAGTTCCATTATTTTCAGCGTTCGTTCATTTTCCCATTCCTGTTGAAAGGAAAGAGCAAGATGCCGCTGATTATCATGCTGCTTTCTGTGGCGTGGAACTTGATTAATGGATATATCCAGGGATTCTGGCTCTTCCATCTTGCGCCGCAATACTATCCGGAGTTATACACCACCTCTTGGGTGACCACTCCGCAGTTCATCATCGGTACTATCATATTCTTCACGGGATGGATTATCAACATGCATTCCGATCATGTAATCCGTCACCTGCGTCAACCCGGGGATACGAATCATTATTTGCCGAAGAAAGGTATGTACAAGTATGTGACGAGCGCAAATTATCTTGGTGAAATCACAGAATGGCTGGGATTTGCTATTCTTACATGGTCGTTAGCCGGTCTGCTGTTCTTCTGGTTCAGTTGTTGCAACCTCGTTCCGCGCGCCAACTCGATCTACAAAAAATATGAGGAAGAATTCCCCGATGAATTCGACCGAAAGAAGTTAAAACGTATTATTCCGTTTATTTACTGATAATGGCAACCAAAAAGACCAAGGAGCCGGCTAACTCGTCGAAGCTCTTTACGCCCTTCCAATTAGGGCCTGTTACGCTGCGGAATCGTATTATCCGCAGCGCTGCTTTTGAGAACATGGCGCGTGCGAATGCGCCGACTAAAGAACTGCAGGACTATCATGTTAGTGTCGCACGCGGTGGTGTAGGAATGACGACTGTCGCCTATTGCGCTGTGGACCTGAGTGGCGTGTCGTTTGACGGTCAACTCTATGTGCGCCCGGAGATTGTGCCGGACATGAAGAAGATGACCGATGCCATTCATGCCGAGGGTGCAAAAGCCAGCATTCAACTGGGACACTGCGGCAATATGACGCATTTCTATACCTGTCATTGTATGCCGGTGAGTGCCGATACGTGGTTTAATCTCTATAGCCCGACTATCCACCGTCGTCTGAAGGTAGCGGAGATCAAGAATCTTGTGAAAAAATTCGGTGAGGCTGTTGACTGGGCACGTGAGTGTGGTTTCGATTGTGTGGAGATTCATGCGGGACATGCATATCTTATCTCCCAATTCATCGCTCCGCGTACCAATCATCGTCATGATGAATACGGAGGCTCGTTTGAGAACCGCGTTCGTTTCATGAACGAGGTGTTGGACGAAGTGATGGCGCACGCCGGTAACGATATGGCAGTGGTCGTCAAAACCAATATGTGGGACGACTGCTGGAAAGGCGTAAGTATCGAAGAGGGTATTCAAGTAGCGAAGGAGATTGCCAAGCATAACGTACATGGTATCGTGCTTTCCGGCGGTACCGTAAGCCGTTCGCCGATGACGATTCTTGGCGGAGCTATGCCGTACAAGACCCTTGCGCATTATATGAACATGAAGTCCTTCTGGTGGCTTAAGGCGGCATTGAACATACCCGGTGTACACCAGATTATGTTGCCGACACAGCCGTTCAAAGAGTTATATTTCATGGACAAAGCAAAGCTTTTCCAGAAAGCGCTCAAGGATACCAACGTACCTCTGATCTATGTCGGCGGTGTGCAGAGTGGCGATAACTGCCAGCAGATTATAGACGAAGGTTTCGAACTCTTCCAGATTGCGCACGTACTGATCAAAGATCCGGATTTTGTTAAGCATGTTCAGGAGAACCCGCATTACCATGCCGGTTGTGGCCGCTCGAATTACTGCGTAGGACGTATGTACACACTTGATATGAAATGCCATGAGTGCGTAGAGCGTGACGGCGAGAAAATATCTCCGCGTATCCAACGCGAGATAGCAGAACTCGAAGCGAATGCCAAGAAGTCCGTTGAACAACAGAAAGCAGGAAAGTAAGATGTTGGCTTTAGTAACGGGTGCCTCGTCAGGCATCGGATTGCAATATGCTACGCAGTTAGCGCGAGATTATCATTGTGATCTACTCCTTGTCAGCAACCAGGAGAAAGAGTTGGAGCAAGTAGCGAAAGACTTGGCTGCGCAATACAACGTGAATACCGTCGCGCGCTTTGCGGATCTGAGCCTCCCTGATGCAGCAGAAACGCTGCATGACTGGTGCGTGGAGAATAAGTATGTAGTGGATATCCTGGTGAATAATGCCGGTATCTTCTTCTTCAATCCGTACTGCGAGACTTCCATGAAACGCATAGAACTGATGCTCCAGTTGCACATGATAACGGTAGCAAAGATGACGCGTCTTTTTGCGGCGGATATGTGCAAGCGCGAGTTGACGGAAGAAGAGGCGGCACAACGTATATGCGGGCATAAGCGCATGCGCGGGTACATATTGAATATGAGTTCGATGTCCGCATGGATGGCTATGCCGGGTATTCAGACCTATAACGCTACGAAGGCTTTCATCTATAATTTCTCGAAGTCCATCTGGTACGAATTGAAGCCGCTGAACGTAGGTATCACAGTGATGGCGCCGGGGGCAGTGGATACAGGCTTGTTTGGCCTCGCACCCAATCTCCGTAAGTTAGCGGTCGCCCTGACGGTAAGTATTCCGCCGGAGAAACTGGTGAAGCGCGCACTCAAGAAGATGTTCCGCAATAAAAAGGCGGACACTCCGGGCTTTATTAACTGGCTGAGTACACCGCTTCTCAAGCATACCCCGGACTGGATGCTTTTCTTGGCTCAAAAGAAATTATCCCAATACATGCATTAATGTATATGAAACGAATACTTATGATACTCAATGCCAGCGTGTTTGCGCTGGCATTGTGCGCTAAGGACATCACTTACACGCCAGATGACGTCACGATTTTTCCTAATCCTGAACGTGGTTTCACCGATCAATTGGGCGGGGAAGTAGCCCTGACGGATTCCAAAAATCATGTGGTAAAACCGGAGGAGGAATGGTATTGGGACAAAGAGGATGAGAACTATCCCGATCGTAAGAACCAGTCCCTTGTCATGCTGATGTATTACCTGAAGAACTACAAGACCAAAGCCTTGTCGGATAAGATCTTAAAAGGTTTCGATGAGGATATGCAGATCTTGCGTAACCACGGTTTCAAGTGCGTGCTCCGTTTTGCTTATGACTGGAGTAGCAAGAACGATGCGGATACCACCTGGGCTCTGCGTCATATTGAGCAGCTTGCTCCGCATCTGGAGGCAAACAAAGATGTCATTTATGTGCTTGAGACGGGGTTTGTCGGTCGTTGGGGCGAGTGGTACTACAGTTCCAACTACGGTAATGAGACCCAACATCTCAATGCCAAGCGTCGTCGTATTCTACAAGCGATGTTAGCAGCTTGTCCGCAGGGACGTTATTTGCTCACTCGCTATTCGATGATTAAGACCGAGTACCTGGGAGACACCGTGTCGCTTAAGTACGACGAAGCGTATTCTTCCTCTCCGCGTGCACGTATCGGGCATCATAACGATGCTTTCCTGAATGCATGGGGAAATGACGGGACGTATGCAAGCAATGACGAAGACGATGATCCGAAAGTGCGTCGCTATATAGCCAACGAGACGCTTTATGTTCCGAATGGCGGGGAGACGAACGTGGAAGAACAACCCTTGGCTTCTATTGTCTCGGCTTACGACACAACGATGGCTGAGTTACGCCGGTACCACTGGACTTTCTGCGGAGCGCAGTATTCCGAAGAAGTCACGGATACATGGCGTACGAATGGTACTTTTGATGAGATGAACCGTGTGTTGGGGTATAGGTATCAACTGATATCTTCCTCTCTTCCGGAGACAGTGGTCGCAGGCGACCAAATGCCGGTTCATCTGCAGTTACGCAATGTAGGCTGTGCTCCGTTGTATAACGAACGGCATGCGTATATTGTGCTTAAGAACGCTAATAAGACCTATTCTGTTCAACTCGCTACAGATCCGCGGCATTGGCTGCCGAATGGCGAAGTGTCCGCAGTAGAAGAGACTTTGACTATTCCTTCCGATGTTCCGAATGGCACCTACCAACTCTTTTTACATCTGCCGGATGCAGCTCCTTCATTGGCGGCAGACCCCCGTTATGCAGTTCGTTTTGCGAACGTAGGTACATGGGATGCGGAGTCGGGAATGAACAGGCTGAATGCCGAAGTGACTGTCACAAGGACGGAGGACGTTGAGCAAACTCTAACCGCCCCGCAAGTACAGAAAATACTGCGAGACGGTCAGTTATTGATTCGCAAAGGTACTAAAACCTTTACTGCACAAGGCGTGGAACTATTTTAATTCGCTTAATGCGCGCTTGATTTCGTCATCAAAGCGCAGGTTATAAGCTGCTTGGCCTCGTTGGTAGTAATAACGTAATACTATCTCGGAGCCAAGCATTTCTTTTACTTCGTCCTTGTTGCGTTCTATGGCTTCGCGGAAATCCGGCGTGAGCATAGGTTCGAGAGCTTCTAACTGCGCGAGGGTGGTAGAGTCAATGTCTTCGTGCTTTGCCATCTTCAGCATGTCGGCGAAGAACTTGCCTGTCTCTGTCTCGTATTTGAATTTGCGCTCATCGAGGAACTTGCAGAAGTCTTCTATATCACCATCCGTGAGCATGAATTGATCCGGTTTGGCAATACTGTCGTGCAGACGATGGTAACGCGTAGCGTAGTCAAAGAAATAATGATTCAGGAACAACGAATAGCAGATATCCACTTTTGCGCTGTCGTTCAGTACGATATCCGGCAGGATACCTCCTGCGGTGTCGCGTTTGAGTTCATGTCCTTTCTGGCGCTCGCTGTAGTCGATGGCCTGGATGCAACGTCCGGAGGGTAGGTAGTACTTGCTGGTTGTTACTTTGATATGACCGCCATAGATGATAGGGCGGACATTTTGCACAAGTCCCTTACCAAAGGTACGTTGTCCTATCAAGGTAGCGCGGTGCAGGTCCTGCAATGCACCCGAGACAATCTCGCTTGCAGACGCAGAGTTCTTGTCCACCAGAACCACCAACGGCAGATCTTTGTACCGCGGTTTATTGCGGGTCTGATAGATATAGTTGCTGCGCGAAGTCTTGCCTTTCGTCTCAACGACTTTTTGCCCTTCGTCCACAAAGAGGTTCACTATCTGCAGCGCTTCGTCCACGATACCACCTCCGTTACCCCGCAGGTCGATGATGAGTTTGCGTGCGCCCCGGTTGTAATAGAGTTCATCCAAGGCATTGGAGAATGCTTGCGCGGAGCCTTCCGTAAATTCGTTGAAGGCTATGTATCCTACCGGCGTGGAAAGACTGTCAGCCTCTATGGTCGTGTAGTAACTGACGGCATCGAGATGGATGTCTTCGCGAACGATCTCCAGTTTAATGGGCTTGGCAACTCCTTCTCGCTCAATTTCAACCACCACGGTCGTACCCGGCACGCCGCGTAAGTTATTGCTCACCTCGCTGACAGTCAGGCCTTTGGTTGTCTTGCCGTCGATAGAGAGGATGCGGTCACCTGCCAGCATGCCTGCTCTTTGAGCCGGTTTGCCTTCGTACGGGTTTACAGCGTAGGTCCAAAGCGAGTCTTTGGGTTGCTTCTTGCCTGCTTTGTCGGGACGCGGACGCTGCTGGATAATACTGCCTATACCGCCGTATTTGCCGGTGGTCATCATCCGTAACTCGCGGTCGTTCTTCTTGGGATAATAGACCGTGTAAGGGTCTATCTTGCGGAGCATGGCATTGATAGCCGTCTCCGTCAGATCCTCATAATTGAGGGTATCCACGTAGTTCACGTCCACCTGACGCAGTACATCGTTGAAAATGCTGATACACTCGTCGGCACGCGTTGTTTCTTGGCGTTCTTGGGCTACTACGCTCAAAGGTAATAAGGCAAGAAGGAGATTAACGCAGATGATTCGGTACAAATTCGCTGACATCTTTACCATAAGCATATAAATCACGAACGAGGGTAGAGGAGATATGTGCGTACTCGGGGCGGGTATAGAGAATGATAGTTTCTACGCCGCCTAACTGTTTGTTGGCTTCCGCCATGTTACGCTCGTACTCGAAGTCGCCTATACAACGCATACCGCGCAGGATGAATTGCGCTTCTTGCTCTTTGGCGAAATCGACCGTAAGGCAATCATAAATCGCTACCTTCACGCGCGGCTCGTCTGCAAAGATCTTACGAATGGCTTCCTCCCGTTCGCGGATAGGGAAGGTCTCTTTCTTGGTACTGTTACGACCGATACCGATGATGATCTCATCGAAAATCTCCAGGCCACGCTTTACGATGTCGTAATGGCCTACTGTAAACGGGTCAAACGACCCTGGGAATATTGCTCTTTTCATTTCTTTAAACTTTAAACTCTAAACTTTTACGGTGGTTTATCACAGGAAAATTATACATCTCAACCAGTTTCTCACGAAGGAACGCTTCGTCTTTGTTCGGCAGTTCTATCTTCGCCAGTCGGCTCTCTATGTAGGCATCAAAATCCGTGCCACGTTCATAGATCTCGTATCCTTGGTGAATATGCCGGTCGATGATGAAACACAGATGTTCTATCTGGTCTTTGATTGGCAGTCCGCGGTAGTACGGGAACTTCTCCAACATCCGGTCGATGTCATGATTGATGCTCGGCGTCAGGCGATACACAACGCGCCCTTTCTCTCCACGAATACCGGTAACCATCGACTCTACATCATCCTTCGCGCGCTTCTTCCAGTTAGGATTATCCCGTTTGAGTTGCATCTCGCGGGCCTTGAGATAGTCGCACGGATCGAACTCGTAGTTGATACTTACAGGACATATATTGAGTTCCTTGACATAGTCGAAGAACTCCTCCACGGGTCGGTTCTGTTGCTCAAAATCAATCGTCAGCATGTGCAGTACCGCGGCCTGTGTGCGATCGTTGCCGTCTTTGGCACGACCTTCGCGTTGAGCGAGCCAGATGGACTTGTGACGCCCGCGAAGGTGACGGATGTAAGCGGATAACTGTATGGCATTCTCCAACTGTGCGTGGATACCGGCGCCGCGTTTGACCACAAAGCAGCGGTTATAGCGCACCAGGTGTTCAATCCATTTCTTTGCAAAGAGATTATTGCCGATTCCCATGTACGGACGGATGAAATAGCGGCAACGCAACAGGAGGGATAGCCATGAGGCATCGAGGATGATGTCCCGATGGTTGGTAAGGAAGAATGCGCCATGTTTGATGTCGCGTTCTATCTGTTTGCGGTCGCCTAAATAGTCCAGACGGATTCCTTTTGTCGTCCGCCATGCCCATATCCCGAGCAATGGGAAGGCAAGCAGAAAATCCGTAAATGGTAGGAGCCATCCTACACGATACGCACGTATGTCTTTAAACTGATCCATTTCAACTATTACACGTCGCGTAGCGACATTACACTTTATACTCCTCTAACGCAGCTTTAGCTGCCTCTCTATACGCCACCATCAGTCCTCCTGTGCCGAGTAATGTGCCTCTGAAATAGCGTACAACGACCACTAAGATATTATCCAGTCCGCGGGCATCGATGGAGCGCAGGATAGGTGCGCCGGCAGTGCCGTGCGGTTCGCCGTCATCCTTGGTGCGCCATAAGTTCGGGCCCAGACGATAGGCATAGCATACATGCCGTGCGTCATGGTATTTCTTCTTATACCATGCCACCCGCGCTTTCGCCTGCTCTTCGTCCGTAATGGGTTCCGCGAACCCGAGGAACTTACTCCCGCGGTCCTTATATATTCCTTCAGCTGCCAATTTTGAATTCTTAATTCTTAATTTTTAATTTCTTTAGTATGTCTTTCGGGATAGCGTTCTTGTGAACCAGCACGTCGTTGGTCTTGTATTGCATGAACGCCTCGCTGATGTACCAGATGCCTTTGTAATCCGAGCGGAGCGTGCCCCAGGAGTTTTTCACCATGTAATAGCGTTTGCCGTTCTGGTCTTTGGCGGTACCGAAGATCTGCATGCCGTGATCGTCTGTTGTCTCCCAGTTATCGAAGGCGTCCTGACGCATCTGTTGGGTGATGGTCTTCTCCGGCAGAGGTTTCTTGGTCAGTTCCTCTTTCTGTTTGTCTTTGGTCATGCCCACCCATTTGGCCATGTCGCTACCGGTGAGGTCCGCTCCTTTGTCTGCATCGGGCACGACACCTATACCTTTGCGGGTGAAACCTATCTCGCTCACATCCGCTCCCCAAGCGAGTGTGTAACCGTTGGCGAGGGCGTTGTCGATGATACGCATCATATCCTCCATGGGCACGTTGTACATCTGGTCCATGCGCCAGTTATCCGGCACTTCCAGCGCGAAGCGCTCGTAGAAAGGGTGGTGGGTATAAGAGGTGATGGACACATAGTCCTCGGCATTCAGACCCAGACTCTTCACGAACGACTCCGGCGTGTATTTCTTGCCTTCGTACTCGAACTCCGTAGGACATGCGCCCAGATAGGTGTCGTAGATAGCCTGCAGGCCCTCGCGCCATACGGGCGACAGTTTCTTCTGCTTCTTCAGCCCGTTCAGATAACCGCTCGCCACGGCTGTCAACTCGCTGAAGACGGGTAGAGTGTCCGCTTCGGTCCAGCCATAACGGATACCGGGCATCGCGCTTTTCGGTACAAGACCGTAGTGCTCCATGCAGTAGATGACGTCGTAAGCGGAACCGCCCTCTGCGAATTTGGGCTCGTTATACAGGCGGACGCAGTAGGTCGCGCGGTCAATGAGTGTCTTGCTGACTACGAACATCGGACTGAGTTCCACCTCTTTGCCCTTGATACGCAGCACTTCCGACTCGAGAAAACCGAGGGTGGAGAAGGCCCAGCAGGTACCGCTGCGGTGTTGGTCTTTTACACGCGTAATAGGTACACTGTCCACTGTCGTGAATTGCCAGCCTTCTACGCTGTCTTTCTTCACTTGTGTGCTGTCTGTCTGCGCAAAGGCGCTTAAACTTACCGCCAGAGCGGCTATGATCATTAACTCTTTCATAAACTTTTTTCTTAGCGAGGTTTATACTCTCTCGGAGGCTAGGTGTCCCCGCTAATCGGGGAAACCGTAACACGGGAAGGGGTTAATTCTATTCATTGCAGGGGGCGAGTTACTCCGAAGAGTATATGACCGAGCGTTAATCAGGGAATTCCATCAAGTATGCTTTGATGAACGCATCGATATCTCCGTCCATGACGGCGTTGACATTCGATGTCTGGTAGTTGGTGCGGTGGTCTTTCACGCGGCGGTCGTCGAAGACGTAGGAACGGATCTGCGAACCCCATTCAATCTTCTTCTTGCCTGCTTCCACTTTTGCTTGCGCCTGACGGCGTTTCTCGAGTTCTAACTCGTAGAGCTGCGAACGGAGGTGCCGGAGAGCATTCTCACGGTTCTTCGGCTGGTCACGCGTCTCCGTGTTCTCTATGACGATCTCGTCCGGCTGACCCGTTAAGGGGTTGACGAATTTATAGTGCAAGCGCACGCCGGACTCGACTTTGTTGACGTTCTGTCCTCCGGCACCGGAACTGCGGAAAGTGTCCCAACTGATGCCGGCAGGGTTGACTTCCACTTCGATAGTGTCGTCGATGAGCGGTACCACGAAGACCGACGCAAAGGACGTCATTCGTTTGCCCTGCGCGTTGTAGGGACTGACACGAACCAGACGGTGTACACCGTTCTCGGACTTGAGATAACCGTACGCCATCTCGCCTTCTACGTTGAAGGTCACGGTCTTGATACCGGCCTCGTCGCCTTCCTGCAGGTTTTCGATGGTGACCTTGTAGTCATGTTTCTCGCAGTAACGCATATACATACGCATCAGTTGCTCGGCCCAGTCCTGGGCTTCTGTGCCGCCTGCGCCGGAAACGATCTTCAGCACGGCCGGCATCTGATCTTCCTCATGCGACAACATATTCTTCATCTCGAGGTCTTCCACCTCCGAGAGGGCGTGCGCGTACGCTGCGTCCACCTCTTCTTCGGTCACCAGTTCCTCTTTGTAATAGTCGAAGGCGAGGGCGAGTTCTTCTACCGCCGCACGCACTCCTTCGTAACCTTCAATCCAGCGCTTGAGCCCTTTGACCTTGCGCATCTGTACCTCAGCCGCTTTGGCGTCGTCCCAGAAACCGGGGGCTTGGGTGTGCAACTCTTCCTCCTCCAGTTGGATGCGTTTCTCGTCTATCTGAAGGTAGGCTTTGAGCTTGTCCGCCCGCTGCTGAACATCTTTTAATTGCTCTATCGTGATCATAAGTCTATAATTAGCCAATTTAAATCGGGCACAAAAGTACTAAAAAAAAATGACATACGCAAGCGTATGCCATTAATTTTACATTTTTGTTGCATTTTTGTGCCTTTCATGCTCATTTTGGCTATTACCTGCGGTGCATCTCAGTAGCGGCCTCTCGGTCGCCCTTTCATCATTGCGCATAGTCAGCCGCGAGCAACACTCGCATCATTTGTTTATTTACTTCCCCAAAACACACATTCATTCAGTATTATATACATAGTATATAATACCAACGCATTAAGAAGCAAAATTTAGTGCGTGATAAGTGCGTGATAAGTACGTCGTTAGTGCGTGATAAGTGCGAGGTTTTCGGACCTTTTTGCTATATGTCTGCTGTATGAAAGCAGCGAGGTATTTTTCCCTCGCTGCCCTTCGTTTATTAGCCACGCATCCCATGCGGGTTCATTTTGTCTTTTGCCGCAGAATGTTATGCCGCTTTCTTATTTCACTTCCTGTCCCTGGAGGGTATAGGTTTTGTCTGCATTCTCAACAAGAATTTGGTCCTTTTTGAGGACTTTATGCGAGTTGCGCGGAGCTATCGGAGTAGATATGTCTTGGCCGGATTTGCCATTACCGGGTACAGAATAGACGCGAGTCTCATATTTTGTTTCACCCCCATTAAAAGTGTAGGAATAAGTGAGTAGATAATAAGTGTCGTTAAGCATTATTAAAAAAGGCGTTTGTCCTGTAAGAGTGGTTACTAATTGTCCGTCTTCATTATAAATGAAAATAGAATTACTTGTTCCTGTTCCTTGATCTACCAAAGCGAAACAAACCTTATTGTCCGTGGTCAAAATGTTTCTGGATACAAGGTAACACTCAAAGCCTCTCTCAGTATGAGGTGTTTGAACGGCTTTGTACAGGGAGAAGTCATCCTTATTATATAATCTTACGATGCCGTTAGTTGCTTGCATATCATAGAGATAAGGAGCTTCAAAATCATAGCCATATAAACTGGCATAAGGGTTGACAGCTACCGATGCTTGACCTTCCCAAACATGGAGTAAAGTAATCTGTGCATCAGCAAACGTGGCAGCAAAGAGGGCTGCGATAACAAAGATAGATTTTTTCATAATGATTAATTATTTAATGGTTATACATAAAAAATGGACGTTTCTTATCTGTCCCAAGGCTGTAGGAAACGCCCATACACCGATAAGTCACGCCCATACATAGTACGGACGCTTGCTGACTTATTATCGGTGCATCTCTTGAACTTCCTACATTCTGGGACACCAAATAAATCGCAAACGCGAATATTCAATATGTCACCGCTTTTTTATGCTGTCGGTGCCAGCAGTATTTTTATTGTCCTTTCATCATCTCATAGAGATACGCAGGACTTTGAACATAGAGTTCGTTTTCTTCATCTTGTAATGCAGGCATCAGCGAGGAGTTATAAACTCGCTCCATGGCTTGCTCCAGATTGCAGCCGGTATCCTCCATGACGTAACGAACCAACTCGCTCAAGGCATAGTCGGTCAAGTAAGTCGCTATTTGATGATGATTTGCCTGCATCATAGTATTTGTACTTTTGATTTTTTGAGATAGTGCAAAGCTTTTTCTGTGCCGAAATAATATTGCTGGTCAAGGAATTTGTCTTGAAGACCTTTTGCGGCCTCCTCGGCGGAGTAGATATTTTCCCGATAACGAGTAATTTGCAGAACTACACCATCATCAGCAATCGGTCCGACAATAATATCATAATCGTGTATCGGCAATGTGTTAGCGCGATCGCGGTTGGCATCCACAAAGACAAACCATTCTACACTTGCTCTCTCTGGAAAGACTTTGACTTTTAAGTCCGAATGCAAAGCCGATTCATCGAACTCATAACTGATAAGCGTTGCTTTGCCACCGAAAAGACGCGCTTTCTTGGTAGCCATACGAATGGCTGTTTCACGCGAATCCGTGAGGTAGAAGCCTTTGCCGAAGTCCTTATGATTAAGACTGCGAGAAAGATCTATCTTCTCTATGTCTGTATTCGTGCCGTGGAAAAGTATCATGCCAGTGTCCCTCCGTTTTTGCGACATACGATGAGCATATCATCAATGGTGTCGTCCATTGATTGCAGGTGCTCTACATCGTAGAACTCCATCAAGAATGCAAGTGCTTTGTATTGTTGCAAATAGCGGAAGGCAGCTTGGCGTGTCATGGAAAACCTGTTCGCAAATGCTTGTATCGCACTAGTCAAAAATGGAATTTCATACTTGCTCATAATGGTGTCGTTTAACCTTTGCGGCTGCAAAGGTACAGAAAAAATTTCATATATGCAAATAAAAGTGAAAAATTGCCGCAAAAATGCAAAACATTTGCATATATCATTTTTTTTGTGTAATTTTGCCGCGCAAAATTGTTTGAATATGGAAACCAATTTGGGATTTGTGCGTGTGGCGGCGGCAGTGCCGACTATGCGTGTAGCGGATTGTAAGTTCAACGCTGAGCAGATTCGTTTGCAGATTGACGAAGCGATCGCCGAAGGGGTGGAAGTAATATGCTTCCCGGAACTGAGTATAACAGGCTATACTTGCGCGGACCTTTTCTTCACGCAAGCCCTGCAACAGAGCGCGCTGCGCGAGCTGGAAAGTCTTTGCGACTACACGCGCGGCAAGGCAATCATCGTGCTTGTCGGTGCTCCGCTGAAAGTGGACAACGATCTGTTCAACTGCGCCTTCGTGATGACGGACGGCGAGGTGATGGGTGTTGTTCCGAAAGTGAACCTCCCGAACACGGGTGAGTTCTACGAGAAACGCTGGTTCACATCGGGTCGTGCAGCTCGTGAGTTCACACCCGGCGGTATCGCTCCGCGTATTCCGAAGATAGAGATTTGGAGCGGAGAAGTACCTTTTGGCACAGATTTGCTTTTCACCACCCGTAACTACACTTTCGGCGTGGAGATATGTGAAGACCTGTGGTCGCCGTTACCTCCTTCGACCCAATTGGCCATTCAAGGCGCGGAGCTGATCTTTAACCTGTCGAGCAGCAACTGCATCGTTGGCAAGCACGCTTTCCGTCGTCAGATGATCACGCAGCAGAGTGCCCGTGTTCATTGCGGCTATATATACACTTCTTCGGGCGTAGGCGAGTCCACGACAGATGTCGTTTTCTCCGGCAGTACCTACATCGCCGAGAACGGCACGATGCTTTGCGAGGGCGAGCGTTTCCAGCGTGAGAGCACGATGAATATCCAGGAGATAGATGTCGAGCGTTTGCGTACCGACCGCCAGCGCAACACGAACTTTACCAAAGACAAATCCGGTCACTACCGTCATATCAACGTGGCTCCGATAGAGCGCGAAGAGCAGATGACCGAGCCGGTACACCGTCATTTCTCGGCGTTGCCGTTCCTGCCAAATAAAGGGGAGGAAGACCAGTACTGCCTGGACACTTTCTCTATCCAGACGAACGGCTTGGCTCGTCGTTGGGAACACACGCACGCAAAGACCCTTGTGCTGGGTATCTCCGGCGGCTTGGACAGTACGCTGGCCTTGTTGGTATGCGTTCAGACAGCGGATCTTTTAGGCTATGACCGCGAGCGTATCGTCGGCGTGACGATGCCGGGTTTCGGAACGAGCGACCGCACGTACCAGAACGCGTTGCACCTCATGAGCGAGTTGGGCATCACCCACCGCGAGATCTCTATCTGCGACGTGACGACCCAGCACCTCAACGACATCGCGCATAACATGGAGAACCATGACGTGACCTACGAGAACGCGCAGGCGCGTATACGTACCTTAATCCTTATGGACCTCGCCAATGAGTTGAACGGACTCGTGGTCGGCACCGGTGATCTGAGTGAGTTGGCGCTCGGCTGGTGTACTTACAACGGCGACCAGATGTCGATGTACGGCATCAATGCCGGTATTCCCAAGACCCTCGTGCGTTTCCTTGTTGGTTATGCGGCGGAGAACATGTACAGCGAACCGCTTCGCGAGATCCTGTTGGATATCGTGGACACACCGGTATCGCCGGAACTGCTGCCGACGGATGAGCACGGGGAGATAGCACAGAAGACCGAGGACAAAGTGGGACCGTACGACCTGCATGATTTCTTCATCTATTATTTCCTGCGCTACGGCTTTACCCGCGAGAAGATCCGCTACATGGCCTGCCAGGCTTTCGAGGACCAATACGACGAGGCGACCATCGACAAGTGGCTCAACGTCTTTATGCGCCGTTTCTGCACCCAGCAGTTCAAGCGCAGTTGTATGCCCGACGGACCGAAAGTAGTGGCTGTCTCATTGTCCCCGCGCGGTGACTGGAGAATGCCGAGCGATGCGTGCTGTATTTAACTTTTCGGTATCCCGTAATCCCGTAATCCCGTAATGCCGTTATTCCGAATAATATGACCATAAAAGAAAATATATCCCTGCTGCCATATAACACCTTCGGCATAGATGTGAAGGCGCGGCTGTTCATCGAGTACTACTCGTTGGATGAGTTGCGCCAGGTGCTGAAGGATCATCGCGGCGAACGTGTTTTGCATATAGGGCAGGGGTCTAACTTGCTCTTTACCAAAGACTTCGATGGCGTCATTCTACATTCCGGCATGGCGCGTGCCAAGTTCTTGGACGACGAGACTGTGGAGGCGCAGAATGGTTTGCGACTGGATGACCTCATTGCCCAACTGACCGACATGCAGTACTGCGGGATGGAGAAACTGAGTCTCATTCCCGGCGAAGTGGGCGCGAGTGCCGTGCAGAACGTCGGCGCGTACGGTTGCGAGGCCAAAGATGTCATCCTGCGCGTTCATACCATCGATGTCGAGACGCTCGAAGAGCGGGTGTTCCGTAATGAGGAATGCCGTTTCGGATACCGAGACAGTGCGTTCAAGCATGAACTCAAAGGCAAATATATCGTCACATCGGTAGTGTATAAAGTGAAACCGGGCGATGCGAGCAAGACCCGTGAAGAGATCATAGAGACCCGTAACGGTAAGTTGCCGAAAGTCGGAGAAGTGGGTTCTGCGGGATCGTTCTTCATGAACCCGTTTGTACCCGAAGAGCAAGCTAATGCTTTGCTTAAGCAATATCCCGACATGCCAAACTTCCCTTCCCTTCAGGGAGGGGACAGGGGTAGGCTTGTGAAGATTCCCGCCGCATGGCTCATCGAACAATGCGGATGGAAAGGCAAGACACTCGGTGGCGCGCAAGTATGGCCCAAACAACCGCTGGTCATCGTTAATGCCGATCACGCGGCGCCGCAAGACATCATCGACCTCGCGGCAGCCGTCAGTGCCAGCGTCAAGGAGAAATTCGGCATCACCATCAACCCCGAGGTGAACTATATTTGAAATTAGAAATTAGAAATTAGAAATCAGAAATATCCATGGCTTCATTTATCGTAGAAGGAGGACATAAACTGCATGGTTCCATCACCCCGCAAGGCGCGAAGAACGAAGCACTTCAGGTGCTCTGCGCCGTGTTGCTCACCAAGGAGACGGTAGTCATCAACAACCTGCCTGACATCCTTGATGTCAATAACCTCATCGACCTCATCGCTTCGATGGGTGTGACGGTGGAGAAGCTCGCGAAGGGCAAGTACGCCTTTACGGCCCGTAATCTCGACACGGCTTACCTGCGCAGCGCGGATTTCCTCAAGAAATGCAATAAACTGCGCGGCTCGGTCATGCTTATTGGTCCGCTTTTGGCGCGTCTGGGTGAGGTGACCTACGCCAAACCCGGCGGAGACAAGATCGGCCGTCGTCGTCTGGACACGCATTTCCAGGGAATGGTGAACCTCGGCGCAACCTTTGAGTACGACCATGATTTACTCGCTTATCGTTTTAACGGAAAGCACCTCAAAGGCACGTATATGCTGCTCGACGAAGCATCTGTCACCGGTACCGCGAATATCATCATGGCGTCTGTACTCGCCGAAGGAACAACGACGATCTACAATGCCGCCTGCGAGCCTTACCTGCAACAACTATGCAAACTCCTCAACGCTATGGGGGCGAAGATCAGCGGAGTAGGGTCTAACCTCCTGACGATAGAAGGCGTTCGTGCTCTCCACGGCGCGCAACACACACTCCTGCCGGATATGATTGAGGTGGGTTCGTTCATCGGGATGGCTGCCATCACCGGCTCGGAACTGCGTATCCGGAATGTCGGCTATCGCGACCTCGGTATCATCCCCGATGCCTTCCGCCGGCTTGGTATCCGCATTGACGTGGACGGCGATGATATCATCATCCCAGCCCAGGAACATTATCAGATAGAGTCCTTCCTCGATGGCTCCATCCTCACGGTGGCAGACGCACCCTGGCCGGGACTCACGCCGGACTTGCTTTCCGTATTACTGGTTGTTGCTACGCAGGCGAAAGGAACGGTACTTATTCATCAGAAGATGTTCGAGTCACGCCTTTTTTTCGTGGACAAACTGATCGATATGGGTGCGCAAATCATCCTCTGCGACCCGCACAGAGCGGTTGTTGTCGGGCATGACCATCAGCGCCAACTCACACCCAATAACATGACCAGTCCCGACATCCGTGCAGGTATCGCCATGCTCATCGCTGCCATGAGTGCCGAAGGTACCAGTAAGATTGACCATATCGACCAGATTGACCGCGGTTACGAAGACATCGAGCACCGTCTCAATGCGATCGGCGCCAAGATCCGAAGAGAGGAATAACAAAAAAAGCGGCGTTGCGCCGCTTTTTTCATTTGTAGAGGAATCGTTTGATTGATTTCTTCGGGGTGTGCTCGAAAGGTTTGTCTTGCACCTCGATATTCGATACCTTGCTGTAGGACGGGATGAGGTGGTTGAGTTTCTCGAGGTTCTCTTTCATGATCTTCTGTACCTCCTCCAGCGTCATTCGCTTGGTGAGCGTCTCGTCCGGGAAGACCAGTGCAACGAGTTTGCCCTCGCGCTCTACGATCAGGGACTCGCCTACAGCCTCTTGGTTGTTCAGTTTGTCCTCTATCTCCTCGGGGTAGATATTCTGTCCGGAGGCGCCGAGGAACATGGTCTTACAGCGTCCCTTGATGTAGATGTTCTTTTTCTTATCCAGACGTCCCAGGTCGCCGGTACGCATCCATCCGTCTTCCGTGAAGGCAGCGTTTGTGGCCTCCGGGTTCTTGTAGTAACCGAGCATCACATTCTCGCCTTTGACGAGTATTTCGCCTATTCCGGCTGAGTTGGGCTGATCGATCTTGACTTCCATGTTCATCACCGGAACACCTCCCGTTCGGGCCTTGAAGTACCTCGGTGGGTTACCTCCGATAAGCGGCCCGCATTCCGTCATGCCATAGCCGATAGAGAGGGGGAAATGGATATCCATGAGACATTTCTCCACGATGGGGTTCATCGCCGCACCGCCGCAGATGAAATACCGCAATTTGCCGCCGAAAGCATTACGCAGACCTTTCTTGACACGGCTCTTGAGGATGGTGCTGATGATCGGTGTATGCCAGAACATGCGAATAATCCGTTTGCTGAGCAGCGGGTCAAGATTCTTCTTGTAAATCTTCTCTATGACAAGCGGCACGGTAACCACCAAGTACGGCTGCACGTCGCTTAGCGCTTTGAGCAGAATAGATGGCGTCGGGCTCTTGGTCAGGAAATAGATATGCGTGCCGCTGCAAAGCGGGTAGAGCAGTTCACATACTTGACCGAACATGTGAGCCAGAGGCAACATGGATACGAGACGTTGACCCGGATCTACGGGCAGCATTTTCATGCCCACCTCGATATTATTGCTTATCGAACGTCCATTGAGCATGACGCCCTTCGGACTGCCGGTTGAGCCGGAAGTGTAGTTGATGAGCGCAAGATTGTTCTCGTCTGCTGTAAAACGGACGTCTTCAGGCTTGAGTCCTTTCGGGTACTTTGCTTTGAAGGCAGCATCTACATGGTCCCACAACTCCTCGCTCTTGCCTTTGGCGTCTTTCCCCCAATACAACACGCGCCAGTCTTCTAAGGAAAGAGCGGCCTTGAGGCGTTTTGGCAGTGTTTGGTTTTGCAACTCTTTCCATACATACGGACCTACGAAGAGCAAGTCGCTGTCGGAATGGTCAAGCAGATGGGCGATGTCCTCTGCAGTAAAGTCCTGCAAGATCGATACGCACACCCCCTCGTACGCCGCAATCGCCAGGTATGCAACTGCCCAGTTGGCGCAGTTACGACCCGCGAGAGCGATCTTGTCACCGCACTTAAGGCCTAACTGCTCAAAGAGCACATGAAGGCGCAGCATCTCGGTTGCCAATTCACCAAAGGTGTACTCGTGGTTCTCGCCATAATCAGTCAATGCCGCATCATTCCATTGATGCGACATGACGTCGGTGAGGTAATGTAGATAATGTCTCTGCATTCTTACTTGTATAAATAACGCTTAATAGACCGTTTCGGCGTTTTCTCAAACTCTTGCGCTACGAGTTCTACGCTGTTGATCTGGCTGTACTGCGGCAGGGTCTTATTTGCAGCCAGACGGTTTTCTTCCATCTGTTGCGTCAGGCTCTTGGTACCCAGCAGTTTTTTGCCCTCCGCCGATGAATCCGGGAAGACCAGTGCTACAAGTTTGCCGTCACGGCTTACGACAATTGACTCCAGAACGCAAGGCAGGGAATTGAACTTGTCCTCCAACTCCTCCGGATAGATATTTTGTCCGGAAGGACCGAGAATCATGTTCTTTGAACGACCATGAATGAAGATATTTCCGTCTTTGTCAAGCACGCCAAGATCACCCGTACGCATCCATCCGTCTTCGGTAAAGACAGCCTTTGTCGCCTCTTCGTTCTTGTAATAACCCTTCATGACGTTGATACCCTTTACTTGGATCTCGCCGTCTTTATGGATAGGATCTTCGCTATCAATGCGGACTTTGCATTGCGGCAGATCTTTTCCGCAACTATGGAAGCGGTATTCCCACCAGTCCTCATAGCTGATAAGCGGTGCGCACTCGGTCATACCATATCCTACACAGTACTGGTATTTGATGTCATGCAGTACTTGCTCCACTTCGCCGTTGAGGGCAGCGCCTCCGATGATGAGGTAACGCAGTTCACCGCCGAAAGTCTTGTCGAGACCCTCTTTGACTTTGCCGCGTATGATACGCTTGATACCCGGAGTGCGCCATAGAACTTTCATCAGCGGACTGCTGATCTTCGGCATCACACCTTTCTTGATAATCTTCTCCACGACAAGAGGTACTGTAAGAATCATGAACGGCTTCACTTGCGCAAAAGCTTTCATGAGCACTGTCGGAGTCGGAGCCTGCATCAGGAAATAAGTCTCAGCACCATCGCATACCTGATAGAGGAACTCGAACATCAGTCCGAACATGTGCGCGATGGGAAGCATCGAGAGCACTTTGTCGCCCGGTTTGTGCGGAATGCGTTGACATGCGAATTCCACGTTTCCGCTCAGGTTCAGATGGCTCAGCATCACTCCTTTCGGGTTGCCGGTCGAGCCGGAAGTATAGTTGATGACTGCGAGATCATCGAGGTTGTCTGTCGGCAGTTGGATATCTGTAATCTTCACTCCCTCCGGATATGCTTTCGCGAACGCGGCATCCACGCCGGCATAAGCCTTCTTTACTTTCTCATCTGCATCCACAATCGAGAAATCGTCCATGAAGATGGTGGCCCTCAGACCCTTCATTTGGGTGGTGTCGATCTTCTTCTTTACATTCGGACCTACATAGAGCAGGGTAGACTCTGAATGATCCACCAGACTGTAAATGCCTTCCGCCGTGAAGTCCGGTAAGATAGACACTACTACCGCTTTGTAACTCTCTACCGCGAGAAAGAGCAATCCCCAGTTGGCACAGTTACGACCGCAGAGCGCAATCTTGTCCCCCTCCTTGATACCCAACTTTTGCCAGGTAATATGCAGCTTCTTGATTGCTGCAGCCAACTCGGCATAGGTATATTTGTTCTCACCATCGAGATCTTCCAATGCCAAACAATCCCAGCGACGAGCCATCGTGTCCTGCAGATATGCAAAATAATGTTTTGTAGCCATTTTTGTTTTTAATTAAATTTAAATCCGCTGCAAAGGTACTGCTTTTGTTTCGAATAATCGTTCGAAAATCATATTTTTTATATTACTTTGAGTAATTTATGAAATTCGGAATATGTTTTTTCCAATAATCTAAAGTCCATTTGTGTCTGTCCCAATCCGTTGTCGTAGCTGTCTTTGATATGAGTGAACATCAAGGCAATTTGTTCGCAATCGATGTCCCTGCGGATGAGTCCGGCGCGTTGGTCGTGATAAATAGCCTTGCGCCATAGTTCCAATTCTCTGAGGGCCAGACGTTGTGCCTTGCGATGCAGTGCAGGAAACTTACTATAAGCGGTAAACATCAGATTATTGACGTTACTGGTGTTAATTGATTTGACGTCAAAAGTCATCAGCGCTTCCTCAAGCCCCTGCAAGTAATGTAACATCGTTTGTATCATGCCGTCGATACCCGCATCCTCGTTCGCCATACTTAGCACACGTTGTTTCGGTTCCAGGAAATAACGCTCCATGCAAGCATAGAAGAGTTCGTCTTGATCCTTATAATAATAATATAAGGTACCTCGACCGATGTCGAGCGCGAATTGCAAGTCGGTGATGCTCACGTTGGAAAAACCTTTCAGCGCGTATAGTTCCATCGCCTTGCGAAGTATATATTCCTGACGGTTTTTCAATGTTCCTTTTCGTATTTGTCCAATGCCTCCGACATCAGTTTCTTGCCGTCCGCAATAATCTGCTCCGCTTTGTCAAAGTCGAAGGTGTTGTATGCATATTGCCGCATGACGGAATGTACGTCCGGTGGGGTGAGTTGAAGCGAGAGTAGGGTGTTTTGCTGGATTTGGATGTCGCTCATTCGGTCAAGAAGCGAAACGAAACTCACTTTGCGTCCTAAGTCTTTTGAGCGTTGCTCCAGGATACGATCGACTTTTTTACCCAATAGGCGCAACTGTTGCTCCCAGGATTTAGGAACAGGAATGCCACTCTTCTTCACTTCCGCTAACTTACCTTCCACATCGATCGGTTCATATACTGCCTCTATCGGCAGGCTGTCTTTTCCGCTGATGTCGGCCGCTACGAGGATGTCACCGGGGGTGCGCTCTACCACGTGTAATGGCAACGGATTAAGAATACCGCCGTCTATCAGCAGTTGTTGACCTATCTGTACGGGTTTGAAGAACAACGGAATGCTAATTGATGCGCGCACTGCCTCAAACAGACTTCCTGTGCGGAATAGCACCTCGTCGGAGTGAATCATATCCGTAGCTACAAGCGTACAAGGTATGTTCAGACTTTCGATAGGTCGGTCCGGCACTACTTTTTCCAACTCCTTGATGATACGTTCTCCTTTGACAAGGGAGTTTCCGCTGAGCAGGTTGATATCCATCATGCGAAGTATCAACTGCTTGTCCACACTCAGAAACCACTCTTTGGCCTCTTTCAGTTGTCCTGCAGCATACATGCCGGCGATAATCGAACCCATTGAGCAACCGGCTATACTTGTGATGGTATAACCCCGTTCCTCAAGTGCCTCAATCGCCCCGATATGCGCTAATCCGCGTGCTCCGCCGGAACCCAGAACCAGTGCTACGTTCTTTCCCATGCCTCTAATCCACTAAACTTCCTTAGCCGGAATCAGTTTCTCGCGTATTCTGATGTAAATAATCTCACCTTTCTTGGCAAACTCGGTTTTCACGTATCCCATACCGATACCTGTCTTGGTGTTCGGCAGCATGATGCCGGAAGTTACGTTACCGATGGTGTTGCCGCCTTCGTCGCAGATCTCATAGCCGTTACGAGGAATGGCGCGTTCCAGGCACTCGAAATGCACGAGTTTGCGTTTCACGCCTTCTGCTTTCTGCTTCTTCAAGAAATCGCGGTCGATGAACTCTTTTGCATCCAGTTTGGTAATCCATCCTAATCCGGCTTCAAGCGGCGAAGTGGTGTCGTCGATGTCATGGCCGTACAGGCAATACCATTTCTCCAGACGCAGGCTGTCACGTGCACCCAAACCAATCGGTGCGAGGCCGAAAGGCTTGCCTACTTCGAACAACGCATCCCAGATCTGCTTGCCTTTCTCGGCAGGGAAGTACAACTCAAAACCGCCGGCACCGGTGTAGCCTGTATTGCTGAGAATGACGCCAGGAACGCCCGCAAAACTCCATTCGCGGAATGCGTAGTAGTCAATTGACTTTAAATCGGCGTCTGTGAGGAGTTGTAAGAGTTCCACTGCTTTCGGACCCTGAACAGCCAATTGACCGTAACGCTCGGAGGCGTTCTCAAGGGATACATCGCTGAATTCAGGATGTTCGTTTTTGATTGTATTGACCCATGCCCAGTCCTTGTCGATATTGCCGGCATTGACTACCATAAGGTATTTTGTCGTGGAGTATTTATAGATGATCAGGTCATCTACGATGCCCCCTTTGCCGTTCGGCATGCAGGTGTATTGTGCCTTGCCGGCAGCTATCACCGACAGGTCGTTGGTCGTGATGTATTGCAGAAAATCCAGGGCTTTCTCGCCTTTTACCCAGAACTCGCCCATGTGACTCACGTCGAACACTCCAACGCCCTCACGAACGATCATGTGCTCTTGGTTGATACCTGTCGGGTACTGGATAGGCATGTTAAAGCCTGCGAATTCTGCCATCTTTGCGCCTAACGCAATGTGAATGTCTGTAAACGGAGTTGTTTTTAACATAATATTTATTTTTTTGTCGGTATCCCGGTATATCGGTATTCCGGTATATCGGTATTCCGGTATTCCGAATTTATTTAACTCTTTTAACTATCTCAAGAATGACATCTTTGGCAGCCTCAAGAGACTTGATTGGCAGATACTCATAGCGGCTGTGGAAGTTCTCGCCTCCGGCGAAGATATTCGGGCAGGGTAGGCCTTCGAATGACAGCCGTGCGCCGTCTGTGCCGCCGCGAATAGGCTTGACGTTTGGCGTCACGCCTACTGCAGTCATGGCTTCTTTGGCGAGGTCGATGATATACATCACGGGTTCGATCTTCTCGCGCATATTATAATATTGATCACGAATGTCGATCTCCACGGTACCTTCTCCGAACTCACGGTTGACCTTGCGCACGAGGTGTTCCAATTCGCGTTTGCGGCTTTCGAATCGCGCACGGTCATGGTCGCGGATGATATAACTGAGCGTCGTCTCTTCCACCGTGCCGTTCATTCCGACCAGGTGATAGAATCCCTCGTAGCCTTGCGTATGTTCCGGTGTCTCCCAACGCGGCAGCATGACTGCCAACTGGTAGGCGATGCGCATTGAGTTGACCATCTTGTGATAGCCGTAACCCGGGTGAACATTCAGACCGTGAACTTTGATCTTGCATGCCGCGGCATTGAAGTTCTCAAACTCCAACTCGCCGATGGCACCGCCGTCCATCGTATAGGCGAAGTCCGCGCCGAAAGCCTTCACGTCGAAATGGTCGGCTCCTTGACCGATCTCTTCATCCGGTGTGAAACCGATACGAACCTTGCCGTGCTTGATTTCTGGGTGCTGTATCAGGTACTCCATTGCTGTCACAATCTCTGCAATGCCGGCTTTGTCGTCAGCGCCGAGCAGGGTAGTGGTGTCCGTCACGATGACGTCCTGACCTGCGTAGCGCGCATCGATATAGTCGCGCTCCTCGGCCTTGACTATCGAGGCCTTCACATGTTTGCCGCTCGCATCAGGAGACGTGTCCATGTGGGCGATAAAACCGAGGACAGGCATCTGACTGCTGACTTCTGACGGCTGATTGCTTTCCAGCGTTGCCATGATATACCCATTGGAATCGAGGGAAACGTTGGTCAAACCGATTCCCTTCAGTTCATCGGCTAAGTACCGCGCGAACTCCATCTGTCCGGGCGTGGAAGGCGTCATGCCGGTGTTTTCATCGCTCGTCGTGCAGAAAGAGACGTACTTCAAAAATCGTTCTACTATATCCATAGCTGCGATAACTCACTTCCATTTACGGAAGGTTATGGGTTAGGCTTATTTACCAAACAAAGAGAGGAGTGAACCGATGGATGTAGCGTACTGGGCTGCGGTGTTGGCATACGAAGCAGCGGAGCTGGCACCTTCCTGCACTTTCGTTGTCGCGTTTTGTACGGTCTCGTTACTCTTGACCATCTCTACGAGACTGTTCGTTACAGTCTCCACGTTGTTCTGAGTTACCAGCCCCAGCGACGAAGCGATCATTCCTTTGCCGAACTCCTTCAGATACGTCTTGTCTTTGTAGTTCTCTTTCAGACCCTCGCAGTTTGCAACGAGTGTGACGGTGTTCAGGATGTTTTGCATGTTTTTGTAGTCGTACTTGCCGTCCGCTTTGTACTGCGCATACAATGCCTGTATGGCATTTCCTGCTCCTTGACCGGCACTGCTGGCTGCGTTACCGCTCTGAACCGTCTGCTGACTACTCGTAGTGCTTGCTTGATTACTAGTTGTGTTACTTGTGCTGTTTTGCATGAAACCGCAACCTGCCATCATGATAGCGGTTGCAAAAAGAATGATTTTTTTCATAAGACTATATTCATTTTGTTTGTGTCATTTTCTATAAAAGCAATAATGTTGTCTGTCACGTTCTCACACATGTCGATGCGGCCTTCCCACGTGCCTGTTCCGGTGTGAGGTGATAGCACGACGTTCGGCAAGGTCATCAGTTCTCGGCTGATCTGGGGCTCGTGTTCATATACATCAAGTGCCGCGCCGGCGATGATGCCGCTCTTGAGCGCTTCTAGCAATGCAGCCTCATCCACGTGCGCGCCCCGCGCTGTATTGATAAGGTATGCTGTCCGTTTCATCATTCCTAACTCCGGCTTTCCGATGATATGATGCACTTCCGGCGTGTAGGGTAGGTTCAGACTCAGGTAATCGCTATCCTGCAGCAAGGTTTGAAAATCCACGTATTGAGCGCGAACATCCTCTAATCCCCTAATCCTCTCATCCTCTAAACGGTGACGATTATGATAGATAATTTTCATGCCGCTGGCTATCGCTCTGCGGGCAAGCGCCTGACCGATACGACCCATTCCCAGGATACCTAAGGTCTTCCCGTACAGCGAGTGACTCAAATTCTTCATCACACCGAATCCTTCAAATTGGCTGACGGATGAAAGCTGACTTCTGACTGCTCTATCGAACTCGCTCACTCGCCTTGCGATATCAATCATCAGCGCAAAGGCCAGTTCTGCCGTAGGCTCAATCACCGGTTGCGGAGTGTTCGTCACACGGATACCGCGTTCGCGGCAAGCATCCAAGTCTATATTGTTGAACCCGGCTCCGAAATTGGCAATCAAGCGCAAGTTCGGCATCGACTCGATCAACTCCCGGGGCACTTTGTAGTCGAACGTGCTAACCAATACTTCTGCCTCCGTCCACTCGGCATCGTTAGTAGATAAATCGCAAATGACCAAGGGTAAATGACAAAAGCCTCGTTCTACGAGGCGCTTAAATCCTTCTTCCGGTAATATGGTTGTGAATGCGATTTTCAATGCCATAAATTCACGATTAACACTTTTCCCGTTTCACACACTTTTGCGGCTGCAAAGATACAAAATAAATTTGACATGTGCAAGCGCGCGCGCTTTTTTCTTTATTTTGTCGCATTTTTTACCAAATTTTCGTACATGTTCGTTTATCTTTTATCACACCTATACTCAGACAAAGGAATGCGGTAAAAAAGATTTATTTTGAAGACGTAAACGACTAAAATGCACTTTTTTTGAAAAAAAAGTACGATTTTTTTGGTCATGTCAAAAAAAAGTAGTAATTTTGCAGCCGTTTTGCGTGTGTAGTGCACGCGAACGCGTAAAAACAAATTATTAATCGTAAGATTGGGCGGTGGATAACGTAGGGAATTGCCTGTAAAACGGAAGTCGTAAAGGAAGTCCGTCGGTCTTACAAAAAACAACAAATTAATGGAATACAATTCTTACAAGACAGTGTCTGTCAACAAAGCTACCGCTAAGAAAGAGTGGGTAGTTGTGGACGCTGAGGGTCAGATTCTTGGCCGTATGTGCTCCAAAGTAGCAAAACTGCTGCGTGGTAAGTACAAACCGTCCTTCACTCCGAACGTGGATTGTGGAGACAACGTAATCATCGTCAATGCTGACAAAGTGCAGTTGACGGGTAACAAATGGAACGATCGCGTTTATGTACGCTACACCGGTTTCCCGGGCGGTCAGCGTGAGTTCACTCCGGCTGATTTAATGGCCAAAGGTGCAGAGAAACTCGTTCGCAAAGTAGTAAAAGGTATGCTTCCGAAGAACCGCCTCGGTGCTCGTCAGATCACGAACCTCTATATCTTCGAGGGTCCGGAGCACAACATGCAGGCTCAGCAACCGAAACAAATTGATATTAACACCCTCAAATAATAGAAGTACATGGAAACAGTTAATGCATTAGGACGTCGTAAAGAGGCAGTAGCCCGCGTTTATGTAAATGAAGGTGCCGGCAAGATTGAGATCAACGGCCGCGACATCGAGAAATATTTTCCGTCTTCTATTCTGCGCTATATCGTTCTCCAGCCGCTGAACAAGCTTGGCGTTGCTGAGAAATACGATATCAAGGTTACCCTTGATGGTGGTGGTTTCAAAGGTCAGGCAGAGGCTCTGCGTTTGGCTATTGCCCGCGCATTGGTGAAGATCAATCCGGAAGACAAAGCTGCTCTGAAAGCAGAAGGCTTCATGACTCGTGACGCTCGTGAGGTTGAGCGCAAGAAACCGGGTCAGCCGAAGGCACGTAAGCACTTCCAGTTCAGTAAACGTTAATCGTACAACTCCAAATCGTGTGGACTCCTTCGGGATTACCACACGATTGTTTTGGAGTCCCAAACGCACATGCGTGCGCGTGTATTTAATAATGTATTATGCGCGTAAACGGAACACCAAAATGTAAGGAGGATTTTTATAAACAAATTAAATTACATTAAAACTCAAATGAGAACAAATTTTGATCAATTGCTCGAGGCTGGCGCACATTTCGGTCACCTCAAACGCAAATGGAATCCTGCCATGGCTCCGTACATCTACATGGAGCGTAATGGTATTCACATCATCGACCTGAACAAGACTGTTGTTAAGATTGAAGAGGCTGCAGAGGCTCTCAAGAATCTCGCTCGCAGCGGTCGCAAGGTGCTCTTCGTTGGCACGAAGAAGCAGGCTCAGGAAGTAGTAGCTGCTCATGCTCAGGAAGTAGGCATGCCGTACATCACCGAGCGTTGGGCTGGTGGTATGCTCACCAACTTCCCGACCATCCGCAAGGCTGTGAAGAAAATGAGTCAGATTGACAAGATGACTACCGATGGTACGCTGGATAATGTGTCGAAACGTGAGAAACTGCAGATTGCACGTCAGCGTGAGAAACTTGAGAAAAACCTCGGTTCTATCGCCGACATGACCCGTCTGCCGAGCGCTATCTTCGTAGTAGATGTTATCAAAGAGAAAATCGCTGTAGCAGAGGCTAACCGTCTGGGTATCCCTGTATTCGGTATCGTAGATACGAACTCCAACCCCAATGACATCGATTTCGTAATTCCTGCTAACGACGATGCAACGAAGGCTATCGACGTCATCCTTGGCGCTGTATGCGAGGCTATCAAAGAGGGTCTCGAGGAGCGTAAGGTAGAAAAAGCAGACGAAGGTGCTGCTGCAGAGGAGCAGGCTACCAGCGAGGCACCCGCACCCAAAGAGCGTCGTCAACGTATCCGCAAAGCTGCTCCCAAAGCAGAGGCTGAGAAAGTAGCAGAAGCAAAGGAAGCTAAAGCAGAAGAACCCAAAGCAGAAGAGGAGGCATAATTATGGCAGTTACACTGGCTGATATCAAAAAACTGCGCGACATCACCGGCGCAGGTATGATGGATGTTAAGAAAGCCCTCGAAGAGGCAAACGGCGATTTCGAAGTGGCAAAGGACTTGCTCCGTAAACGCGGACAGGCTATCGCTGCAAAGCGTAGCGACCGCGAGGCTTCGGAAGGGTGTGTGCTCGCAAAAGTAAAGGGCACCTTCGGCGCTATCGTTGGCGTGAAGTGTGAGACCGACTTCGTGGCTAAGAACGAGGACTTCGTAGGCATGGTTAAACTAATCCTCGATGCTGCTTTGGATAACAAAGTACGTTCGCAGGAGGAGTTGAAGAACCTTAAGATTGGTAACTTCACCGTGGCTGAGATCATCACAGAGCGTTCCGGTGTGACGGGTGAAAAGATGGAGTTGGCTGACTACGCTTGCCTTGAGGCACCGGTAGTCGATGCTTACAACCACCTCGGTAACAAACTCAGCTCGCTCGTTGCTGCTAACGAGGGCGCTGACAAAGAGACCGTTCACGGCATTTCGATGCAGGTAGCTGCAATGAGCCCGATTGCTCTTGACGCTGATCACGTTGCTGAGGACGTTAAAAAACATGAGCTCGAAGTTGCCGTTGAGAAAACCAAACAAGACGAGATCAACAAGGCTGTTGAGAACGCCATCCGTAAAGCAGGTATCAACCCCGCTCACGTGGACAGCGATGACCATATTGAGTCCAACCAGGCTAAGGGATGGATCACAGCTGAGCAGGCTCAACTCGCTCGCGAGATTCGCGCTAACGTTGCGAAGGAGGCAGAGGCTAACCTCGCTAATCAGGCTAAGAAGATTGAGATGATCGCACAAGGTCGTCTGGGCAAGTTCCTCAAAGAGAACACCCTCGTGGAGCAAGCTTACATCATGAGCGAATCCAAAGAGCTCGTGAAGGATATCCTCAAAGCAAAAGGCGTGCAAATTATTGATTTCCGCCGCATCACATTATCCGCTGAATAATGAAAACATTTTGGAAGATATGTGGATGGGGAGCGCTAGTAATAGTGCTCCTCTTTGCATTGATACTGGCTGTCGCATCACCGGTAGCCAAGTACATCATCAATAACAAAGGCAACGAACTCATCGGCCGACAAATGCACGTGGACCGCGTCATCATCAATCCGTATTGGGGTGGTGTATCCATCAATGGCTTTGAATGTAAGGAAACAAATGGAGAAACGAACTTCATTTCGTTCGATCATCTCTACGTTCAGATTGCCTATCCGCAACTGCTTGGCAAGACAGTAAAACTGCGCGCTATTCACCTTGACGGATTTAACGGACAAGTGCTCAAGAGTAATGACAAGGTCAATTTCTCGGACATTATCGAGCGCTTCTCCCAAAAGGATTCTGTGCCCGTGGATACAGCGAAGAGTGCATGGACGGTTATTTTGAAGGATATTCGAATAAACAACAGTAATATTCGTTACCGCGATGTAGTGAGTGACAAACAATGGAAATTGGAGGATCTCACGTTGCGCGTGCCCGGACTATATTTCGACAACACGCAGACGAACGCCGGTATCGAATTTGGTCTGCCGACAGGCGGTCGGGTGGGTATTGTTGCCGGCATGAAACTGCAATCTAACCGCTATGCGGTCAAGCTAAACCTGCATGACGTGCACACGGATGTCGTGTTGCCGCTGGTACAAGACTATCTGGATGTGACCGGTTTGGGTGCAAAGATAAATGGTTCGCTGCATGTGGATGGCAGTTTGGATGTGATTACCAACATCCTGCTCTCCGGACACCTTTCCCTGTCAGGTCTGAGTCTGCGCGACTCGCATAAGGATGAGGTTGCAGCGCTGGATGAGCTGCGTCTTGCGATCAGCAGAGGAGATGTAGCGCAGAATACATATATTCTTGACAGTCTGACAATAAGCGGACTGACAGCCAACTATGAGGTGCATGAAGGATGGACGACCCTGACACGCCTGATGAAGAGCAAACATGAAGTGCAGGAAGAGATGGCGGACAGCGCGGCAACGGATTCCTTGGAGACACCGATAGAAGTGGAGAAACCAAAGTCCGCGAAACCGCTTGTATGGATGGCCAAACGTGTAACGCTTACCGGACATGATATCAGTTACCACGACTATTCGAAAAAGCATGACTGGAGTTATGCTATCCAGACACTGCGCGTGGAAGGTCAGAATGTAGCGAGCAATGGTCGTAACAGCATCAAACTGCAGGCTACATTGCCCAACGACGGCTCGATTAACTTGGATTTCAAGGGAGGTTTGGACCTCAAGAATCAGGATACGCAGGCTGATCTTAAGGTACGTGGTGTGCATATCGAGGATTTCAGTGCTCTTTGCCGCAATTATACCGGCTATCCGATAGACGGAGGTATGCTGACTATTGACAGCCATCTTGACGTTGAGTCTGCTAAGCTGAATGGTACAAATCGTATTGAGATTGATCATCCGAGGGTAGGTAGAAAAGAGAGGTTCTCCAAAGCACCGTACAAGAATATCCCTGTGCGTTTGGGATTCCAATTGTTGACATCTGCGCAGGATATCATCGTGGTGGATGTGCCGTTGACAGGAGACGTGACAAATCCCAAGTTCAGTCTGAGGAAAGTAATCAGCCGCGCGTTACTGAAAGTGTTCTTCGGTCCGCTGATGGGCGTGAATGACCGCAATAAATCAGTGAATGAGGCGGAATTAAGAGAGATGCAGGAGTTGTTAGGCGAAGACTCTGTATCACTCGGCAATGATACGGTGAGCAATTTCGCGGCAGACGTCGCAATGACCGCAGGGGACAGCACTCGTCTCGCCGAAATAAGCGAGTAGTACCTGTTCTCGGCAGAACTGATTCTGCTCGGCGTACTCAACCATCGCTTTGAGTTGTTCGGCAAAGAGTTTCTGACGATCATCGTAGATAGAGGGAGAGAGGTAGATATCTGCCTCTCTTTCTTTTGTTATCGTCAAACAGCATCCCACGCTCCGCGGAATATAAGTGATGATACCGCGTTGGGCCAAAGAAACAAGGATCTCGTGGTCCTCTGGTTTATCTGCCTCGCGCACGTATTGGAGGTCGGTGAATATTCCCGAATACTGACGCATGAGACGGTCGAGTAACTCAATCTGTGCAGACGAGAGTTCGTATTCTCCTATTTGCGCACGGGGTACACGCAGGCATACTCGCGGTTGTGTTTCGTACTCCTCTTGAAAATCGATGTATCCCGCCTGCGTCAACAGATGCAGGGCGGAGTAGGTTTGTATGACCGGAAGATGCATGACGTGACACAACTGGTCCATGTGCAACGTAAAACGATGCCCCAAACCGCTACCTGCACCGACCTGCAAAAAGTCCATGGTCTTGTGATAAACCTGCTCCACGAATTCTTTGGGAGGGTAGGTGTCCACTACGCGCTTGCGGGCCTTTGCTTTGTCTTCATCGTTATAGAGCAACACCGCGTAAGCCGTCTTCCCGTCGCGCCCGGCACGCCCCGCTTCCTGATAATAACTCTCTAAATGCGATGGCAGGTCATGGTGAAGCACAAGTCGTACATCCGGCTTGTCGATACCCATCCCGAAAGCATTTGTCGCAACAATAACGCGCGTACGTCCTTCTTTCCACGCTTCCTGTCGTTCATTACGTTCGCGGGTAGTCAGTCCGGCATGGTAGAATTCGGCACTCTCGCCGTTAGCCGCCAGCCATTCGGATAACTCTTGGGCGCGTTTGCGGTTGCGCACATAGACGATAGCTGAACCGGGAACTTTGGACAGTATATGTGCTATCTGCTCTGGTTTATTGTCCGTGCGGCGCACGATATACTGAAGGTTTTCGCGGCGGAAGGACATCTTCAGTACGTTTGGTTCACGGAAACCTAAACGGCGTTGTATGTCTTCTACGACAGCCGGAGTAGCAGTCGCTGTAAGTGCCAAGACCGGTATTTCCGGCAGCAATCCCCGTACGGCTGCGATATTCAGATATGAGGGACGGAAGTCATAGCCCCATTGTGAGATACAATGCGCCTCATCAACGGCAATCAGTCCGATAGGCAAGTCTTGCAAACGTTTGCGAAATTCCTCGCTCTCCAATCGTTCCGGAGAACAATAGAGGAAATGGTATGGTCCGAAAAGGCAGTTGTCCAAAGCAGCACGCTGTTTGTCGAAACTCTGCCCCGTATATACAGCCTCCGAAAAGATGCCGCGTGCCTGTAGGTTCGCCACTTGGTCGCGCATGAGCGCAATGAGCGGTGTGATGACGAGACATAAGCGTTTCTCCGGATTTTCACTTCCCATCACGAGGGCTGGAATCTGGAAACAGAGACTCTTTCCTCCTCCGGTAGGCATCAGGGCTAACGTATCGCGGTGCGCTAATACAGAATCGATGATTTCCGCCTGTAAAGGACGAAAATCATCGTATCCAAAAAACTTATGTAATGCCTCCTTCGGGGTCATAAATGACAAACGAAAATGTCAAATACGTGTCAAGGCATCTTTGACGCGTTTAATCGTCTCTTCTTTTCCGAGAACGTCGGTGATGGCCCATATATGCGGACCACGTGCAGCGCCTACAAGGCAGATACGGAAGGCATTCATCACGATACCTACGCCGTATTCTTTGGCGGCGATCCAATTCATAACGATGTTGTCGAGAGTCTCTGCGTCCCAGGAAGGAACACCTTCGAGCACTTCGAGCAACTCGGTCATGTGACGCGGTGAATCCTCTTTCCAGCGTTTCGCCAAGGATTTTTCGTCATACTCCGTAGGAGCCACAAAGAAGAAATTGGTTTGTTCCCATAGCTCGGGAACGAAGTTTACGCGGTCTTTGGTAAGGCCGATCACTTGAGCGACCATCTTCCTGTCCGGATGGTCAATGCCATGTGCCGCGAGGGTAGGCAGGAACATCTCTGCCAATTCCTCATTGCTACGCAACTGCAGGTACTGATGATTGAACCATTTTCCCTTCTCGTAGTCAAATTTGGCACCAGCCTTGGATACGCGGTCTAACGAGAACTCCTTGATCAGTTCTTCCATGGTGTATAACTCCTGATCTCCTGTGCCGTGCCAGCCGAGCAATGCCAGAAAGTTAATCACAGCCTCCGGAAGATAGCCGCTCTCGCGGTAGCCAGAAGAAACCGTTCCGTCTTTCTGGTTGTGGAACTCCAGCGGGAAAACAGGGAAACCGAGACGGTCTCCGTCGCGCTTGCTGAGTTTGCCGTTTCCGTCGGGCTTGAGCAATAAGGGCAGGTGCGCAAACTCCGGCATCGTATCCTGCCAACCGAACGCGCGGTACAGCAACACGTGCAGCGGAGCCGACGGCAACCATTCCTCACCGCGGATGACATGCGATACTTCCATCAGATGGTCATCTACGATGTTAGCGAGGTGGTAGGTGGGCAGGTCGTCTGCGGACTTATAGAGCACCTTGTCATCTAAAATATTGCTGTTAATCACCACTTCACCGCGAATCAGGTCATGTACATGTACGTTCTCGTTGGGTTCTACTTTGAACCGAACAACATATTTCTCTCCTTTTTCAACCAGTGCTTGCACCTCTTCGGCGGGCATAGTCAGCGAGTTGCGCATCTCCATGCGTGTGCGGGCATCATACTGAAAATTGGATATCGCTGCGCGCTTAGCCTCCAGTTCTTCCGGCGTATCAAATGCAATATACGCATGTCCGCTGTCAAGCAGTTGCTTTACGTACTGATGATATATCTCACGGCGCTCACTCTGACGATAAGGTCCATGTTCTCCGATGGCTTCGATCTTGCCGTTATGCATACGAAGACCTTCGTCAATGCCTATACCGAGCCAGTCGAGGGCTTCGAGGATGTATTCCTCTGCTCCGGGCACGAAGCGTGTACTGTCCGTATCCTCGATACGAAGCAACATGTCTCCGCCGTGCTGACGAGCAAAAAGATAATTATACAAGGCAGTGCGCACACCGCCAATATGCAACGCGCCTGTCGGACTCGGCGCAAAGCGAACTCTTACTCTTCTTTCCATATGTTGTTTTTTTCTAATATATCTCTACAATTTCGCGTTTCAGGCGTCGGGTGATTTGGGACGGCTTAAGGGGCTTGACATCCTGTGTCTGAAGTCCCGTGACACGCTGCGTAGCCTTGATAACCAAAGGGATCTCGGCTTTCTTGGAACCCAAGATAAAGGCATTGACAAGCATATTTTTTTCCAGAGTATAAACCTGCCCATCACGACGTTGGTAAATGGTATTTAAGTCAATATTGCCGCGTAGTTTCTTCAGGCGAAATTTCTCTATATCTTGGTCGTTCATGTTTACGAGATTTAACATCTGTAACTGTTCCGCATTCAGTTTGATACCAAAGGGAATGGTCACCTTTACTTCTGCGTGCTCGGAGAAACGACGCACGGAGTAGGTACGCGAGTCCACAATATAATGGCGCAGGAAGGTCATCTTGAAGCATCCAAGGTATTTGCTGACAGTCTGTGTGTGCGTGAGTACGGTCTCGCCTTCGGACTCATTGCTGACAGTCCAGTGACGGAGGTCGTTCATCGCCTGCTCAAAGTCGAAACGCATATTCCCCATCGCAAAGAGTGCGCGGTGCACAACGACCCCGGAATCTACGGCATTGGCCGCCTTGCGCATGTAGTTGTTTGGTGTGCCGGCAGGCGCCTTGCTTTGTTTCTCCATTCGTTCCAAGGCATCCGAGGCCAGAATTGAGTCCGCTTGCGCACGTTTCTGCGCATCGAAGAAACGCTTGCAGAAACGACCTTGGAACTGCACTGAGTCACGCCCGTCTCTGCATTTCTCCGGCATCACCACGATATTGGCAATCATCTGCTCCATGCCCCACGTACTTCCTTCAGAAAGCATACGCACGTCGCTTACCACCTGGTATTGGGCATTATCATCAGGAAATTCCTCTTCGAGTTTTACAAAAACGGAATGGAGTAGAATAGCCATTTGCTTGCGCTTGTTCCTTTGCTTGCTGGCTTTTGCGGCCACGACAGTCTCTTCGAGTGCGATAGGTTGCTCCTTGAGTGTGATGGTAGAGACTAACGTGTCATTGGCGCGCAGTAATAGCAACGGCAGGCTCTGTTTCTCATATCCGATAAAGGAGAAGATAACTTCGCTCTGCGCAGGAAGGTCAGCTTCAAAGGCAAAGAAGCCATCGTTATTGGTAGCTGTACCAACCTCCGGCTTAGCCTCCGGATACACGGTCGCGTAGGGGATTGGCTGCCCGTTCTGGTCCACGACACGACCTTGATAGGTCATTATAAGGGATAATATCAGTAGCAAAGTTTTCATAATTGGCTGCAAAGGTACGAAAATATTTGCACATATGCAAAAAAAAGTGTAACTTTGCAGCCGTTTTTGAGAAAATGGATAAACCTATAGTCATATTAGCTATCGAATCAAGTTGCGATGATACCTCATCGGCCGTCATCGTGGACGGAGTGTTGCGGAGTAATGTCATCGCATCGCAAAAGGTTCATGAAGAATACGGCGGAGTGGTTCCGGAATTGGCCAGTCGCGCCCATCAGCAGAACATCCTGCCGGTAGTAGACACTGCGCTCAAACGCGCCGGAGTGAGTAAAGACGACCTCTCGGCAATCGCTTTCACACGTGGTCCCGGCCTTTTAGGCTCGTTGCTCGTTGGCACTTCTTTTGCAAAAGGGCTTGCCCTCTCGCTTAATATCCCGATTATTGATGTGAACCATCTCCAGGGACATGTCTTGGCGCATTTTGTGGAGGATGGTACAGGTCTTCCGCATCCCACTTTCCCGTTTCTTTGCCTATTGGTCTCCGGTGGTAACAGTCAAATAGTGCTTGTACGTGCGTACAATGATATGGAGATCATCGGTCAGACGATCGATGATGCGGCTGGCGAAGCCTTTGATAAATGCGCCAAGGTCTTAGGACTGCCTTACCCGGGTGGACCATGGATAGACAAACTCGCAAAAGAAGGGGATGCAGGCAAGTATCTTTTTGCCAAACCCAATATCCCGAACTACGACTACTCTTTCTCCGGGCATAAGACCTCTTTCCTCTATACGCTGCGGGACATGCTCAAAGCGCATGACGTAACGACGATAGACGAGTTGGCGGAACGAGTACCGCATCTACGTGAGGACATGTGTGCATCGCTGCAGGCGACGGTAGTCGATATCCTCATGCGCAAACTCAAGAAAGCAGCTAAAGATTTAGGTGTCAGCCAGGTGGCTGTCGCCGGCGGTGTGAGTGCCAATAGTGCGTTGCGTCAGGCCTTCGTGGACTATGGGAAGAAGTATCATTGGGAGGTATTCATTCCGCCATTCTCGTTCACGACCGATAATGCTGCCATGGTTTGTCAGGCGGGCTATTTCAAGTACTTGGACCGTGATTTCTGCGCTATAGATGAGGTTCCATACGCCAAAACACAAATCTAAATGTCCAATCTTCGATCTCAAATATCCAATCTCCAATTACGGCTCAAACCGTATACTGACGTCATCATCTTTATGATGACGCTCCTTGTGGCAAACTACGCCTGGAAATGGACGATGGTGGGAGACGAGAACGGAGACAGCGTGACTTGGTTTGGAATGGACATCACCGCGCCTTTTGAATTCATGGCTTGTCACATTGCCTCGATGGTCTATTGGCTGGTATCTTTTTTCCGCGACACAGCCTACATGACCGATGCGCATACCATCCGTTTTGCTTCCGGAACAGGCACCACTATTATATGGGGGTGTACAGCTCTTAAACAGAGTTTTATATGGCTCTGCCTCATCCTTACTGTCAAGTCCTCTACAATGACTTCCGGAAAAGCGTTATGGTTGAAGAAACTATGGTTTATCCCTTTTGGATGGGTGTGCTGTTATTTGTTTAATATCCTACGGATATTCCTCATTGCACTCTTCATCGAGCATCATCCGGAATGGTTCCATCTGCTGCACGACTATATTTTCAAATACCTCTTCTATGCGATGCTCTTTGGTCTATGGGTTTGGTTCGTCGAAGGCATCAGAGGCGCTGACGTTTCTCCATCAGCTGAAGAATCCGCTGTTTGACAGCGCTGACGAAAGACCAGGTCTTGCTGGCTTGTGTTGTATCTCCTGTTAATAAGTCAGGAATATCGTTTCCGGTCTCTTGTTCCGGATAGACAATCATGTAACTGTGATTGCTGAAGAACCGTCCTAACATGTCCGGAATCTGCTCGAAGAGCGGGTTGTAGGATGGAGTGGAGGGGCGCGCATTAACCATCACAATCATGTCGTCCTGAGCCATCTGCTTGGCAATCATCAGTACATCTTCCCAATCTTCCATCTCTCTATACGATGCTCGCAGGAACTTACCTTTGCGGCGGCAGAGGGCCTGAATGGTTTTCTGCGTGTCCTCGTTAGTAAAGAAGATCACACGCGCACCAATCTGGCTACTCAAACGGCGTATCAATCCGAAGCACGAGATGAAATCATGCTCTTTCTCTGCATAACGCGGAACGGCTACGAGAATACGCGAGATGGTATTGATGGGTTGGGCAGGATGATAGATGATAGCTGCTTTTCTCTGACTGTTCACCAGTTGTTGGGCATCGGACCAATCGGACTCGTTGGAGAAATCAGGTGTGTGCAGTTCGGCTAACTCACTCAGTTCGCGTAACTCATAATGCCGGTTCTCGGCAACCGTCAGCAGTAACCAGCTGTTATCCGTCTTGTCGGCTTCCAAACGTGCCTGTTCTTGCAGAGCAAGAATCTTCGCCGCATACTCCGTTACAAACGATGCCGAAGTGCAGAGCACGAGTATCATCAGCACTGCTGCATTCAGGATCTCGGCATTGAAGATACCTGTCTCGTAGCCGATGGTGACGATGGCCAGCGTGCCGGCTGCTGTCGCATGAGTCAAACCGAACATCAACAGACGTTCCGGACGTTGCAAGCCGAAACTGACTTGCGCTAACCAGGAGGCGATCCATTTGCCGGCCAGCTTCGTTGCTATCATCACCAACGCGATGATAATTGTTGCCCATCCGCTCCAAAGGAGCGAGACATCAATCATCATGCCTACTCCTAACAGGAACAGCGGTACGAAGAGGTTGTTTCCCACGAAGTTGATTCGTTGCATGACAGGGCTGAGGTTGGGGACTAATCTGTTGAGAGCCGCGCCGCATACGAAGGCACCCAGGATGCCTTCCAGCCCTGCCCATTCGGCCATCCATGCGGAGAAAACCATCAGCGTCATCACAATCAGAAAACCACTCGTTGCATCCGACCAACGCTTGAAGAACCGTTGGGCTATGAACGGGAAGACGAGCAGAATGTTCAGCAGGGTGATGGCGATGCGGGATGCCTGCCGCCAGAAACTCAAGTCGTCCGTATAGACATAATGGCTCTTGAGGTATGCAAGTACAAGAAGCGAGAGAGTGATTGTCAGCATAGTACCACCGATGGCGATATTTGCCGCTGAGTTTTTCTGCACGCCATAACGGCTGATGATAGGATAGGTCATCAGGGTGTGACTGCCGTACATCGCGCCGAGCAATGCACTTGTCACCCAGTTGAAACCCAACAGCAGACTTGTCGCTAAACCCAATACAAACGGGAAGATAAAAGAGTAGAAACCGAAAACGATAGCATTATTGCGTTGCTGCCGGAAATCATTGACGTCCACTTCGATACCGGCTTGTAACATGATATAGAGCATGCCGATCTTGCCCAACGTCTGAATAGACGTGCCGCTTTGGATCAGTCCAAAACCGTAAGGGCCGACCAATATGCCGACAATGATAAATCCCACAATACTGGGAATACGAATCTTACGGCACGCCATCGGTACCAATAAGATTGTTGCTAATACAAGCGCAATAATCGCAAGCGGGTTCGTTATCATATATATTTCCCTGTAATGCTTTTTTTATTACGGCGTATGTCCTCAATGGTTCCTTCCGCAACAATCAGTCCGCCGCCTCGTCCTCCTTCCGGTCCTAAGTCGATGATCCGGTCGCAGGCACGAATGACGTCTGTGTTATGCTCAATGATAACCACGGTGTTGCCTTTGTCCACTAACCGGCGCAGCACGTTAATCAGCACTCGGATGTCTTCAAAATGCAGACCTGTAGTGGGCTCGTCGAGGATATATAAGGTCTTACCTGTAGAGGGTCTCGATAGTTCCGTGGCTAATTTGATACGCTGACTCTCTCCTCCGGAGAGACTGGTAGAGGACTGACCGAGTTTGATGTAACCAAGTCCTACGTCCTGTATGGTTTTGATTTTTCGCAAGATAGTGGGTTGTGCCTCGAAGAACTCCACGGCTTGGTTCACCGTCATATCCAGCACATCCGCTATATTCTTTCCTTTGAACCGCACTTCCAGTGTCTCGCGGTTGTACCGTTGCCCGCCGCAAACCTCACACGGCACATATACATCCGGCATAAAATGCATCTGTATCGTCTTGTAGCCGTTTCCTGCGCATTCCTCGCACCGTCCGCCTTTGGCATTGAACGAGAACCTGCCGGCCTTCCATCCGCGGATTTTGGCTTCCGGTAACTGTGCAAAGAGTTCGCGGATGTCATTGAACACATTGGTGTAGGTTGCCGGATTGGAACGAGGCGTTCTGCCTATAGGCGCTTGATCTACATTGATGACCTTGTCGATATATTCGACACCTTCGATGTCTTTGTATGGTAACGGCTGTGTTTTGCTGCGGTAGAAACGCTGGCTGAGGATGGGGTAGAGTGTCTGGTTGATAAGTGAACTCTTGCCGCTCCCACTCACGCCCGTCACACACACCATCTTGCCTAACGGAATACGCGCTGTCACGTTCTTGAGGTTGTTGCCCGTGCAACCGTTTAGAGTTATATATTTTACATTGTCTTCTTTTAACTCTCCAACTTCTTTCGATTTCAAACTTTCAACTTTCAACTTGCCGTTGAGGTATTGCGCCGTCAGCGTATCTGTCTTCAGTAAATCATCCGGTGTGCCGCTAAACAGCACGTTTCCGCCCAAACGGCCGGCTTTGGGACCTATATCGACTATCCAGTCCGCCTCACGCATGATCTGCTCGTCATGTTCTACCACGATGACGGAGTTGTTCATGTCGCGTAACTCTTTCAGACTTGTGATGAGTCGCTGGTTGTCACGTTGGTGCAAGCCGATACTCGGTTCGTCGAGGATATAGAGTACATTCACCAAACGACTGCCAATCTGCGTGGCCAAACGGATACGTTGGCTCTCGCCGCCCGACAGACTCTCACTACTGCGGTTCAGACTAAGATAACTCAGCCCTACGGACTGCATGAATCTCAGACGACCAATGATTTCTTTAATAATGGGTTCAGCGATGGCTTTCTGTTTGTCCGACAAGTCCGGCAAATCCGATATGTCCGACAGCACTTGAATCAGTTCGTCGATATCCATGTTCGCAAGGTCGGAAATGGAGTATTTGCCGAATCTGTAACTCCGTGCCTCCTTACTTAACCGCAGGCCGTGACATTCAGGACACTCGACCCATTCGTCCTTGTCAGACTCTTCCGCATCTTCAGAGAACTCCGACAAACGCTCCCACCAGTTGTCTTCACGAATGGCGTCATCTATTTCGTCTTTGGTACTTGGTACTTCGTCACTTCGTACTTTTCCTAATCCTTTGCAGCACGGACACCAACCTGACGGGCTGTTGAACGAAAAAGTATGCGGGGCGGGTTCGGCATAACTCAAGCCCGTCTCCGGGCACATCAGGTTCCGGCTCAGGAACCGGACTTCTGAAGGCTGATCGCTCTCTACGATCATCATAATGCCGTTGCCTTGTGTCATAGCCTTGTCAACGGACTGCCGCAGTCGGCGCGCATCATTAGGCGTAGCGTCACCATTGAGCGATGCGCTCATTTCTTCATTTTTCTTTACTTTCAACCGGTCCACCACCACTTCGATGTCATGCATCTTGTAGCGGTCCAGTTTCATGCCCTGAGTGATTTCTTGTACCTCGCCGTCCACGCGTACATGGACAAAACCTTTCTTGCGGATGGTTTCGAATAACTCCTTGTAATGTCCTTTGCGCCCCCTCACTAACGGCGCCAATATCAAGATCTTCTTTCCCGCATATTCCCGCACAATCAGGTCTATGATCTGCTCGTCCGTGAATTTAATCATCGGCTTGCCGGATAGATGCGAATAGGGTGTCGCAGCTCTTGCAAACAGCAGTCGCAAGAAATCGTACACCTCAGTAACTGTTCCAACGGTGGAGCGGGGATTCTTGGAAGTGGTCTTCTGATCGATGGAAATGACAGGACTGAGACCGGTGATTTTATCGACATCAGGGCGTTGCATCTGGCCGATAAAACCACGTGCGTACGATGAGAAAGTCTCCATGTACCGGCGTTGACCTTCCGCAAAAATTGTGTCGAAGGCCAAAGAGGACTTACCCGAACCACTGAGACCGGTGATGACAGTCAGTCGTTTTCGGGGAATGGATACGCTGATGTTCTTCAGGTTATGTACCCGCGCGCCTATGACTTCTATGTTGCCTTCGGAGTGCAATTTAAAATTTAAAATTCAAAATTCAAAATTAGCCCTTGAGTGCTTTGATCGCTTCTTCGATGGAGGCAATACGGCTCTCTGCATCGGCTTTCTTCTTGCGCTCCAACTCTACGATCTCCGGTTTGGCGTTCTGTACGAAGCGTTCGTTGCCCAGTTTGGCCATGACGCCGCGGAGGAAGCCCTGTTGGTGTGCAAGGTCTGCTTCGAGTTTTTTGAGCTCTTCCTCAACGTTGATGAACTGATCCATCGGAATAGCGAACTCGTCTGTACCGACAATGAACTTCGCGCAGTTGCCCCTTCCGTCTGGGGTTTCCCCGCTTAACGGGGACACCGTCACATTTGCAAGTTTGTCCACAAGCGGGTTGAGATCAACAGGGCTGATAAGCGTCAGACGCTCTTTTTGGGGAATGTTCTTCGACGCACGCACGGCACGAATCTCCGTAATGACTTGTTTAAGATAAGCGCAATGGTCTAGGATGAGTCCGTGTTGAGTCCGTGTTGAGTCCGTGTTGAGTCCGATTCGATTCTCTCTCGATAGTGTCTCGTTAGTCTGATTAGCCACCATAATAGACTCGCCCGGTTTGCGTTCGTAGAGGTTCTGCCAGAGTTCCTCGGTGATGAACGGCATGAAGGGGTGGAGGAGTACAAGCAGGCGTTCGAAGAAAGCGAGGGTTGCTTCGTACGTAGCGCGGTCGATGGGCTGCTGGTAAGCGGGTTTGATCATCTCGAGATACCAGCCGCTGAACTCGTCGCAGTAGAGTTTGTAGATCTCCATGAGCGCCTCGGAGAGACGATATTTGGAAAAGAGGTCGGCTATTTCTTCGGATGTCTCGTCCAGTTTGGCGTCGAACCATTCAATCGCGTATTTGCTGGTTTCGGGTTGCGGGATGTCTGCAATTTCAAGACCTTTGACCATACGGAAACAGTTCCAGATCTTGTTGCAGAAGTTACGTCCCTGCTCGCAGAGGGCATCATCATAGAGGATGTCGTTTCCTGCCGGTGCAGAGAGCAGAATACCCATACGCACGCCATCGGCTCCGAAGCGCTCGATGAGATCCAGCGGATCAGGGCTGTTACCAAGACTCTTGGACATCTTACGACCGAGTTTGTCGCGCACGATACCGGTAAAATAGACGTGCTTGAACGGCATCTTGCCGACGTACTCATAACCCGCCATAATCATACGGGCTACCCAGAAGAAGATGATATCCGGTCCTGTTACGAGGTCTGCGGTCGGGTAGTAGTAGTTGATCTCTTTGTTGTCGGGATGTTCAATGCCGTCGAACAAGGAGATTGGCCACAACCATGAGCTGAACCAGGTATCCAAAGCTCCCTCATCTTGTACATAGTTGCCTTCGGGCTTCGTCTCCGAAACGATGATCTTGTCGTCCGGGTAGTTCTCAAGGCCGGTTTGTGCCAACAGGTCGGCATCGTAGTATGCCGGAATGCGGTGACCCCACCAGAGTTGACGGGAAATACACCAGTCTTTGATATTTTCGAGCCAGTTGCGGTAGGTGTTTTTGTATTTGGAGGGATAGAAGACGATGTCGTCGTTCATTACCGGCGGGAGTGCGATGTCGGCAAAATGCTGCATCTTCACGAACCACTGGAGACTCAAACGCGGCTCGATAGGTACGTTTGTGCGCTCGGAGTAACCGACTTTGTTGTCGTAGTCCTCGATTTTCTCCACGAGGTTAAGCGCCTTGAGATCTTCGACAATCTGTTTGCGGCAGTCGAAACGGTCCATGCCGTGGTACTTGCGTACGTTCGGCTGCAACTCTTCCTCCACCGTGTCCATGTTGAGGTGTGCGTCCGGCGTGAAGATGTCGATGGTCTTCAAATTATATTTCTGACCCAGAGCGTAATCGTTCACGTCGTGTGCCGGCGTCACTTTGAGGCAACCGGTTCCGAAACCAATCTCCACGTAGCGGTCCTCGATGATCGGGATCACACGACCGACACCCGGAACGATGACGTGCTTGCCTTTGAGCCACTGGTTCTTCTCCTCTTTGGGGTTGATACAAACGGCTATATCGCCGAAGATGGTCTCCGGACGGGTGGTAGCGACGATGGCATATTTGCCCGGCTCTTCTGCCACTTTGTAGCGCAGATAGTAGAACTTGTTATGCTCGTCGTGGTAGATCACTTCCTCGTCGGAAAGGGCTGTCTGACGCTCCGGGTCCCAATTGACCATACGCAGACCGCGATAGATAAGACCTTTCTTATAGAGGTCGCAGAACACTTTGATGACGGCTTTGGAACGCGTCTCATCCATCGTAAAGGCTGTCCGGTCCCAGTCGCATGAACAACCGAGTTTGCGGAGCTGTTTGAGGATGATGCCTCCGTGCTCGTCCGTCCAGTCCCAGGCGTGTTTGAGGAACTGTTCGCGGGTCAGATCGGACTTGTTGATGCCTTGTTCTTTAAGGCGTTTGATCACCTTTGCCTCGGTGGCAATGGACGCATGGTCGGTGCCCGGCACCCAACAAGCGTTCTTGCCTTCCAGACGTGCACGGCGAACGAGGATGTCCTGAATCGTCTCGTTGAGGACGTGTCCCATATGCAGCACACCCGTTACATTGGGCGGCGGAATAACGATGGTATAAGGTTCGCGGCCGTCAGGCTCGGAATGAAAAAGACCTTTGTCCAGCCAGTATTGGTACCAGCGGGCTTCAATGTCTGTAGGATTGTACTTTGATTCCATATATGTTGTATTTTATTGTTTGCGACTATCGTGTCGTTTGGAGTAATAAAGCCAGGTCACACCGAAACCGAAGTAACAGTTGTTCTTCGGACCGCACACTTCCGGCAGGGTGTGATAGCAGTTGAATCCGGCGTACGCATCCAGTTGTACGCGGGGAATAGGCGAGTACGTCACGCCGAAATCGATATTCACGTCGTAAGCCGTGGAGTACCCGAACAAGGCAGCATTGACGTCGCAGTCGAAGTAGTCGTAGTTCTCAACAAAGAACCCTAACTTGTCCGTGGCTTCGAAGTCAAGGCCGAAAGCCACGAAGAAATCCGGCATCGGAGCCCATTCACGCCAGTGGGTGCCGAACTCATACTCGACGGTCAGCCAGTCCGTGATATCATTCTCAAAGAGCAGGTCCGCTGTACCGGCAATAGGCATCCTGTCCGCCATTTGCTTTGTCAGCGGTAGGCCGACATTGAGCATTAGACTCGTGCGGGGAATCCAATGCAGACGCGGTTCCTCTGAGCCGGGCCATAACATCAACTTGGTACCTATACACAACGGCTCTGTGTAGTAAAAACCTTCGTCTGCTGACTGCGGATCGCCATCCGGATGATCGGAGAGCGCCAAGCCGCCGGTATATTCCAAACGTAACTCCGCCCGCTCGTGCAATCCGAAACGGAAGAGGGTAGTAGGTAGGGTCAATACATGAAGACCCGGTATGTGCATCACCTCGAGTCCCGTTTCCCATTGAAAAACACCGAAATCCAACACATTGGTTCCTGTTCCGGCTCCCGGACGATCCGCCTCCGCGTGCAACGTGTGATGCTCCGCATACACCGAAAGCGGCAGGAATAACATGCCTGTCAGGGCATAAATCAAACGCTTATATATTGCTCTCTTCGTGCGCATTTCAAAAATCGGGCACAAAAGTACTAAAAAAAAATGACATACGCAAGCGTATGCCATTAAATTTGCAATTTTGTTGCTTGTTTTTTGCTATGTATCCGCTGTTTTTCTGCTGTGCATCCGCTGTTTGTCTGCTGTGTATCCGCACCTTTCATGCTTCCAAACACGAACTATACACGAATTATTGACGAATTATACACGAACTATTAAGACAATCTGCAGCCACTCACACGAAGAGGAGACGCCATTTAGTGGGCAGGGGTAATAAAGATATTTTCCTGCCTAAGAAATCCGATGGCAAAGGTACGAAAAAATTTTTGACATATGCAAATTTATTTGTTGAAACAGTTCAAAAACTTTGCTCTCTGAGCGATTGGTGATTGACTGTCGAGGGGGTGTCGGTAGAAGGAAGAAAATGCGTTAAAATGCAGGAAAATGGGCAAAAAACGTATAAAAATGAAAAAAAGTGTCATGCGCGCTTGCGTATATGAAAAAAAAATAGTAATTTTGCAGCGCAAAATGTGTGAGCGTAAACAACGAAGCTCAAAACTGCGCTAAACGCAATAAACGTGAAAAAATAAACAAATTTATATAACAATGGAAGAAAACAACGAATTGATTCAGAATGATCACATCATTCCCGTGAAGATTGAAGAGGAAATGAAGACCTCTTACATCGACTACTCGATGTCTGTGATCGTGTCGCGTGCGCTGCCTGATGTGCGCGATGGATTTAAACCCGTTCACCGCCGCGTATTGTTCGGAATGAACGAGTTGGGCAACACTTCCGACAAGCCGACCAAGAAGTCCGCTCGTATCGTCGGTGAGGTAATGGGTAAGTATCACCCGCACGGTGACAGTTCTATCTATGGTACGCTCGTGCGTATGGCTCAGCCTTGGGCGATGCGTTACTGCCTCGTGGACGGTCAAGGAAACTTCGGTTCTGTCGATGGTGATGGCGCAGCTGCTATGCGTTATACCGAGGCACGTCTGTCGAAGTTGGCAGAGGAGATGCTTCGCGACATCGAGAAAGACACCGTGGACATGGTGCCTAACTTCGATGACTCGCTGCTCGAGCCGGCTGTATTGCCTTGCCGCTTCCCGAACCTGTTGGTGAATGGTGCCAGCGGTATCGCCGTAGGTATGGCGACGAACATGCCGACGCATAACCTGTCTGAAGTGATCGACGGTTGCTGCGCGTACATTGATAATATTAAGGCGCGCATGCATGACGCGAGCATAGAGGATATCACCGTAGAGGACCTCATGGAGTACGTCAAGGCTCCGGATTTCCCGACGGGCGGTACGATTTACGGTTATCAGGGCGTTAAAGATGCATTCGAGACCGGCCGCGGACGTATCGTAATCCGCTCAAACGCGGAGATTGAGACCGATGACAACGGTCGCGAGCGCATCATCATTACCGAGTTGCCTTACGGCGTAGTAAAGAGCGATTTGGTAAAGAATATCGCTGAACTGGTTAACGACAAGAAGATCGAAGGCATCGCCGATATCAACGACCATTCCAAACGCGATATCCGTATCGTAGTGGAGGTAAAACGCGATGCGAATGCACAGGTGGTTCTCAACAAACTGTATAAGTTCACCGCCCTGCAGTCGAGTTTTGCGGTAAACAACATCGCCCTTGTCAAAGGTCGTCCGATGCTTTTGAACCTCAAGCAGTTGCTTGGCAACTTCATCGAGCACCGAATGGATGTTGTTACCCGCCGTACGCGCTTTGAACTCCGTAAAGCCGAGGAGAAAGCGCACATTTTGGAGGGTTTGATCATTGCCGTGGATAATATCGACGAGGTGGTTCGTATCATCCGTGCCAGCCGCACTCCGGCAGACGCACAGGCGAACCTCGAGGCACGCTTCAATCTCGACAACCTGCAGTCGAAAGCAATCGTAGATATGCGTCTTTCCGCCCTCACCGGCCTGCGTATCGACGAGTTGAAACATGAGTACGAAGAGATCGAGAAACTCATCGCGCACTTGAACGAACTGCTCGCCAGCGAGGAGATGCGTTATGACCTCATCAACAGCGAACTTGTGGAGATCAAAGAGAAATACGGCGACGAGCGCAAGACACAGATCGTAAAAATGGCTACGGAGTTCAACCCCGAAGATATGTATGCCGATGACGACATGGTCATCACTATCTCGCACCTTGGCTATATCAAACGTACTCCGCTGGCAGACTTCCGCCAGCAGACCCGCGGCGGTATCGGTTCAAAGGCCGGTAGCGCACGCGACCAGGATTTCATCGAGAAAGTATATCAGGCTTCGATGCACTCGACCATGATGTTCTTCACGGAGATGGGACGTCTCTACTGGCAGAAAGTCTATGACCTGCCGGAGGGTAACAAACAGTCGAAAGGCCGCGCTATCCAGAATATGATCAACCTCCAGAAGGGTGATAAGGTACGTACGTGTATTAACGTCAAGGGCTTGAATGACCAGGAGTATGTGGAGAATCACTTCCTTATCTTCATCACCAAGAACGGCTTGATGAAGAAGACCACACTCGAGGCTTATTCCCGTCCTCGCGCCAACGGTATCATCGCGCTCGGTCTGCGTGAAGGCGACGAGCTGATTGGTGTTACCCTGACTGACGGACAGAGCGAAATGCTCGTGGCTTCGTACAACGGTAAAGTGTGCCGTTTCAATGAGGGCGGTGTACGTCCGATGGGCCGTGGAGCAACCGGTGTAAAGGCAATAACTTTGGAAGAAGACGGTCAAGATCGCGTAATTGGCACGGTTTGTGTAGAGAAGGGTACAGAGAAGACTATTCTCGTGATCTCTGAAAACGGATTCGGTAAACGTACGCCTGTCGATGATGAGGAAGGCAATCCGATTTATCGCGTGACAAATCGTGGTGGTAAGGGTGTCAAGACCATCGAGATAACCGAGAAGACCGGTCACTTGGTAGGTATCGAGGCTGTTACCGATGAGGACGACCTGATGCTTATGACAAAGTCTGGAACAGCAATCCGCATGGATATCTCGACTATTCGTCAGACAGGCCGCGCCGCACAAGGTGTCAAACTGATCGAACTCCAAAAACGCAACGACACGCTCGTAAGCGGTTGTATCGTTCCGAAAGACGAAGAAGAGAATGGTGAAGCTTCGCTAAATGACGCGAATGGTGAGAATGGTGAAACTAACAACGAAACAAACGAATAAGTTATGAAAAAAAGTTTGATTTTGGCAGCTGTTGTGCTCATGAGTGCAGGCTGCTTCGCACAGAAAAACCCGTTGGTAAAGAAGGCTAAAAGCCTGATGAACTCCGAGACTCCGGATTTCCGTGCTGCTCGTGACGCCGTAGAAGAGGCCCTGGAAGCAGAGCCGACGGCAGAAAACTACTACTGGGCAGGTATGGTTGGCTACAAAGAGGTTCAGCGCGAGCTCTATAACCAGATGATGGGACAGGGTGTGGACGCTGCAGCAGAAGGTGCTGCCTGCGAGGAGAGTTACAAGTACTGGATTAAAGCCGACGAACTGGCTCAGGTTCCCGTGCTCGACAAGAAAGGCAATCAAGTGCCGACAGATCCGAAGATGCGCGGAAAGATCTCGAAGTACATGCTTGAGTACTACAAGAATCAGGAACTGGTGAAGTATGGTATCCATCTGAACGAGATGCGTGACTATGCGGGTGCTTATAACGCATTCAAGAAGCACGTCGAGCTTCCCGATTTGACGCTGATGCAGGATCCGAAGTTGCAGAAGGAGATGCCGCGTGACACCACCTATACGCAGTACAAATACTACGCTGCTATCTTCGCTGTACAGGCAGAGATGCACGAGGAGGCTATCGAACTTCTGGAACAACTCAAGAACGGTGACTACGAGGCTATCGCTGTGAACCAGTTCCTGTATCAGGAGTATCTGGCACTCAAAGATACCGTACATTTCGTAGCTACGCTGCAAGACGCTGTGTCGCGCTTCCCGCAAGAACCGTGGTTCCTGCAGAACCTCATCAACTTCTATATCTTCTCCGGTCAGGAGCAGACGGCTATCGACTACCTGGCTACCGCTATCGAGCGTGAGCCGAATGTAGCACAATACCATCTGATCAAGGGTAACCTCGATGAGAACCAAGGTAACTACGATGTGGCTCTGGCTGAGTTCGACAAGGCACTGGCGCTTGATCCTACGATGGCAGACGCCGAGGCAGGCAAGGGACGCGTATATTACAACCAGGCTGTCAAACTGAACGAGGCTGCTGCTACTATCTCGGATAACAAGGCTTACAAGAAAGCGTTGGACGAGATGAACGAGGTATTCCGCAAATCCCTGCCGTTCTTCGAGAAAGCCCATGAGATGGCTCCGGAAGACCGCAGTTACCTGCAGACCCTCAAGGCACTCTACTATCGTTTCGGAATGGACGACAAGTACGCAGAAGTCAGCGAGAAACTTAACAACCTCTAATGGGAAGAATTCTTGCAATAGACTATGGTCGTAAACGCACAGGATTAGCCGTTACGGATATTCTCCGCATAACGGCTAATCCGTTGCTTACGATTGAGACGAAGGAACTAATCCAATGGTTAACCGACTATTTCACACACGAGCCGGTGGATGAAGTAGTCATCGGACATCCGACACAGATGAACGGACAAGAGTCGGAGTCCATGAATTATATCCGTCCGTTCCTGGGATTATTCAAAAAAACTTTTCCCGATAAACCGATAACTATGTATGACGAGCGCTTCACGTCGGTTCTGGCGCACAAAGCGATGATAGATGGCGGCATGAAGAAGAAAGACCGGCAAAACAAGGCCGTGGTGGATAAAATAGCCGCGTGCATCATTCTCGAGGGGTACCTTGAGAAAATTAGAAATTAAAAATCACGAATTGACAAATGATTTTACCAATATATTTGTACGGGCAGCCGGTACTACGCAAGCAGGCTGAGGAGATAGAACAAACGCCTGAATTGAAGCAGTTTATTGCGGATATGTACGAGACGCTCACGCAAGCGGAAGGCTGCGGTTTGGCGGCTCCGCAAGTAGGCAAGCCTTGGCGTTTGTTTGTGGTGGACGGTGATGAACTGGCGGAAGACTATCCGGAATGCAAAGGGTTCAAACGTGCCTTCATCAATCCGGAACTGATTGAAGAGAGTGAAGAAACATGCTCCTATTCCGAAGGTTGTCTCTCGTTACCGGGTATCAGCGAGAACGTAGTACGTCCGGTATCGGTGCGTTTGCGCTACCTGGATGAGGATTTTCAAGAACACGAAGAGACCTTTACGGGTTTTCAGGCGCGTATCGTTCAACACGAATACGACCACCTGGAAGGTCATGTGTTCACAGACCGTATCTCGCCGATTCGCAAGACCTTTACCCGCAATAAACTCCTGGCAATTGCCAAAGGCAAGGTGGGGGCGCGATATAAATATCGGAGAAATTAGATTTGAGTGTTGAGAGATTAGAGGATGGACTGGATTAATGTGATCATCATGGGAGTGGGGTTGGCCATGGACTGCTGTGCCGTCTCGGCTGTGCAGGGTTTGAATGAACATCGATGGCACCCACGGGCATTGCTTATGGCGCTTATTTTCGGCTGTTTCCATATGGGGATGCCGATTGTCGGTTATTACGCCGGTTCACTCTTTGTGGATTTCATGCGGATTTATGCCCCGTGGATTGCGTTGGTGCTGTTAGGCTTCTTGGGCGTAAAGATGATATGGGAGTCCTTCCGCAAAGACAAAAATGCAGAAACGACGGCTAACTGGCATGTATCGAACTTGTTGCTATTAGCATTGGCTACCAGTGTAGATGTTCTGGCTACTGGGCTGCTGTTCGTGCCGTATCCGGAATGGTTGCTGCCTTCTGTGATTATCATCGGCGTCATTACGGCAATCTTCTCTATAGGCGGCTATTTAGCAGGCGTTTTCGTGGGAAAACTGAAGATAAACATGGAACTCATTGGCGGTATTGTCCTGATCGCTTTGGGTATCAAGATTTGGGCAGAAGGATTTTTCGGATTGTAATATGTTTGTCATTGGTAATAATACATTAGTCAGTCTGGACATACTTGAGAAGGAGTTCTGCTGTGATCTGGATAGTTGCCGCGGTTGCTGTTGTATAGAAGGCGATGCCGGTGCACCGCTGTCTGCAGAAGAAGAAGCAAAAATCAATGAGATACTTCCCGTCTTGCTGCCGGAAATGACCAAAGAGGCCAAATCCGTGGTGGAAGAACAGGGCATCGCATATAACGACCCTTCGGGTGAACGCGTTACCTCTATCGTCAACAACAAAGACTGTGTCTTTGCCCGCACGGATCATAACGGGTGGTGTTACTGCCTGATAGAGAAAGCGTATAACGCCGGAAAGATAGATTTTAAGAAACCCGTCTCGTGTCATCTCTATCCGATACGATTGACGCAAGTCGGAGAATATACAGGACTTGAATACCATCGCTGGGATATATGTCATTGTGCCCGGCAGAAAGGGAAAAAACTCCATCTGCCGCTATATCAATTCCTTAAGGAACCTCTTATACGGCGTTTCGGGCAAGCATGGTATGATGAATTATGCCTCACAGCAGAGGAGTGGAAGAAACAATGCGCGCAGAGATAATAACCATAGGTGACGAGTTGCTCATCGGTCAAGTCGTGGACACCAATTCCGCATGGATGGCAGAACGGCTCAATGAGATAGGTGTCGAGTTATATCAGATTACGTCGGTGCATGACCGGCGTGAACATATCGTTGCCGCTTTGGACGAGGCGTTCAGCAGAGCCGATATCGTGTTGACAACCGGAGGTTTGGGCCCAACAAACGATGATATCACGAAACATGTGTTGTGTGAGTATTTCGACACACACCTTATAGAAGATCAGCGCGTGCGCGCGCATATCATGGATCTTTATCACGAGCGGCCGGATGTGTTGAACAGATTAACCGCTACGCAATGGTTAGTGCCTGAAAATGCAGAGATTCTTGAGAATAGAGTAGGCAGCGCTCCTCTGATGGTTTTTCATCATGGTTCACAACTTCTGGCTTCCATGCCCGGTGTTCCATATGAGATGAAAATTGCCATGGAGGAACAGATTTTACCATACATCAGTCGTCAGTTGTCAGCGATCAGCAATCAGATTATTCATCGTACGCTGCAAGTGACCGGTATCCCGGAGTCGTCTCTGGCAATCCTTTTGGAAGGATATGAATCATCCATGCCAGCTGATTTGCACTTGGCGTACTTGCCCAAGGACGGCATCATCCGCTTGCGCTTGTCGTCATACGGCGAGTTGAGTGAAGAAGAAATGAACAGGTGGTTTGCGGAACTGAAGACATTAGTAGCCAAGTACCTGATTTCCGATACGGACGAACCCTTGGAAGTTATATTGGGCAAACTCCTTGTCGCAAGGGGGAAGACAATCTCTACCGCCGAGTCCTGCACGGGAGGTAAATTAGCCTCTCTGTTAAACAAGCATGCGGGGAGTTCCGCCTTCTATTACGGCTCAATTATCAGCTATGACAACAGTGTCAAGGAGCATCTTTTGGGAGTGCCTAACGAACTGATAAAAACGCGCGGTGTAGTAAGCGAAGAGGTGGCGCATATAATGGCAGAGTCTGTTCGCAGGCAACTAAACACCGATTATAGTATAGCCACTTCCGGCATCGCGGGACCTACCGGAGGGTCGATAGAAAAACCCGTAGGAACTGTTTGGATAGCGTGGGCGACACCGCAAGGTACTACTGCCGAATGTTTTCATCTGGGTAAGTTACGCGAACAGATTACGGATCGCGCGTGCACCAAAGCATTGGTGGGTATGATAGAACGGGTTAGAGGATTTGAGGATTAGAGGATTAGAGGATTAGAACTTATGAACTCGATAGCGCAATTTTTATTTGAACCATCCATTACGCAGTCACTTTTATGGCTGACAATAGTGATGACTATTGGCCTTTGGCTGGGAGAGAAAGCGAAGATACGCAATTTCTCTTTAGGCGTTACTTGGGTCCTCTTTATCGGCATTGCATTGGCGTCTCTGGGAGTCAAGATAGATCATTCTGTAGGTCAGTTCGCCAAAGATTTCGGTCTGATTCTCTTTGTTTATTCCATAGGCTTGCAGGTCGGTCCTTCGTTCTCTCCTTTTAAAAAAGGAGGATTGCAACTCAACATGTTGGCTGCCGCAATTGTTCTTCTTGGTTGCGTATGTACAATCATCCTGCATTATATCACAGGTATCGAGATGTCCACTTTAGCCGGTGTCATGTCCGGCGCTACCACCTCTACACCTTCTTTAGCGGCCGCTCAGCAGGCATATTTTGACCTTACCGGGACTTCTAATCCTGACATTGCAACCGGTTATGCAGTAGCTTATCCATTAAGTATCGTTGGTGTGATCCTGGCCTTTGAACTTATCCGTAAATCCTTTAAAATCAGCCTTCCGGAAGAAGAGAAACGTCTTAAAGAAGCGGCCAAAGAGACTACCGAAGAGCCCATCTGCGTGGATATTACGCTCAATAACCCGCAGATAGATACGCTTACGCTTGCTGAACTGCAACATCTATGTCCCGTGAAGGAAATGGTTATCAGCCGGGTTATCCGGATGGACGGATCGGATGAATTGGTGAATGAGCAGACTGTTTTCCGTAACGGCGATACACTTCGTGTATTAACCGACAAGCAACACGTGGACACCTTGCGTCTGCTGGGACGGATGAAGAACTACGACCTGCATGTTCAAAGCGAGAAATCCGACCATCTGATTTCCCGACGTATCGCGGTGACGCGGCCGGAATGTAACGGAAAACGTATCCGTTCGTTTAACCTGCGCCAGCAATACCATGCTACCATCACGCGTGTCAGCCGCGCTGGTATTGATCTTCTGGCTACCCCCGATATGGTGTTACAATTAGGTGACCGACTGATGGTAGTGGGTGACAAAGACGACGTGAGCAGAGTAGCAGAGACCTTCGGAAACGAACTCAAGCGTCTGGATGTACCGCATCTTTTGCCGGTTTTCTTTGGAATGGTGCTCGGTATATGCGTCGGGTTACTGCCTATTCCGTTGCCCGGTATGGGAACCACTTTTAAGTTAGGTCTTGTGGGTGGTTCGCTCATCGTAGCCATTCTCATCGGCCATTATGGACCCTATTATAACATGGTCACGTTCTCTACCACTTCGGCTAACATGATGCTGCGCCAAGTAGGTCTGACACTCTTTCTGGCAGCCTTGGGACTCTCCGTAGGAGAGAATTTCGTGCCGACTTTGGTCAACGGTGGTTATCTGTGGATTGGTTACGGATTTATCATTACCATCGTTCCGTTGGTATTGGTGGGTGGCATTGCATATAAATGGTTGCATGTGAATTTCTTCAATGTCATGGGATTGTTGATTGGTTCGATGACTTCAGCCATGGCATTGCCTTATGCGCAGTCTCTCTCGTCAGAGAATAACCAGGCATCGGTTTGCTACGCTACAGTCTATCCGTTTACTACTTTCCTCCGCGTCATGGCGGCACAACTGTTGGTTCTCATCTTCTGCTCTTTTACTCCGCAGGATAGCATAGCCCCTCAAGCTTTGCCGTACACAGTCAATACGGCGATAGGAGAGGAATACGGACCAACATTGACAATAGACGACAATACATTGTATTTCGTTGGGCTCAACCGTGGAGAAACGAATATAACGGAAGATATCTTTGTCTCGCGTCGGGACCGGAGAACCGGCGAGTGGAGTACTGCGCAGGTGGTACCCGGTTTAAGCAGTCCGTATCGCAACGAAGCTCCTACCTCTATTTCCGGAGACGGCCGAACGATGTTAGTCTTCGTGGAAGGCCGCATGTGTTTCTCCGTGCGTGGGCCACAGGGATGGACTGAACCGCGTCCGTTGCCGCGCCATTTGCAGTTAGGCAATTGGCAGGCGGATGCGATGATTACAGCCGATGGTAAAGCACTGCTCTTTGCTGCCAATTATCCGGCGGAAGGGGAAGAAAAAGCCAGCCTTAATATCTTTGTCTCCGAACGTACCGGGAGCGGGTGGGGCACACCATATTCCATCGGCCCGGCAATTAACACAACCGGCATGGAGCGTTCGCCATTCCTGCATCCCGACATGAAAACCCTTTATTTCTCTTCGGACAGAGAAGGAACCCTCGGCGATTTGGATGTATGGGTGTCGCGTCGTTTGGCAGACACTTGTTGGAATTGTTGGTCTGAACCGGAAAACCTCGGACCTACAATCAATACAGCAGGCAGGGACTGCTGGTATAAAATTTTCGCGGACGGTCAGACGGCTATATATGCACAGAAAAGCGGTCGCAGACATGATATTTATACCATCACACTACCCGAAGACAAACGACCTGAACCTATTACCGTGCTCAGTGCGAATAAAGCGGTAGCTATCAATAATCTGCTCTTCGAGACGGCCAGTGACAAGATTCTTCCCGTCTCGCTGCCGGAATTGAAACGTATTGCACTCTTCGTACAGACGTACGGATTTACCGTCCGACTCGCCGGACATACGGACAATGTCGGCAAGCCAGAAGACAACAAAGAACTTTCGCAGCGCCGTGCCGAGTCTGTCAAACGACAGTTGGTAGCCTATGGCTGTAACGCAGACAAGATAAGAGCGTTTGGATACGGAGATACAAAACCCGTGGCATCCAACGAGACCGAAGAAGGCCGGCAACAAAACCGGCGCGTAGAAATATTAATAGAATAAATATGAAAAAAATCTTCTTTTTGGCAGTATTGTTTCCTTTATTGAGTTTTGCTCAAGAGCGGATTATGGTCATCGCCGACCCGCATGTATTGCCGCAGTCGGTTATTGAGCAGGAAACAGATTTTGCCGAGTACATGAAGACCCAGCGTAAGATGTTGGATCTGAGTGAGCCGATCTGGCATGCATTGCTGGACACTGCGCTGAAGTACAAACCGAATCTGGTTCTTATCCCCGGTGACCTCACTCGCGATGGAGAGACTGCTGCGCACGACACAGTTTCGGCAGGTATTCTTCGGTTGCAAGCAGCAGGGATTCGTACCTTGGTTATCCCGGGCAACCATGACTTGCCTGGCGATAACTGGGAGACCCTGTATCCGGGTACTTTTGAAGACGCCGTCAAGGACGCGGATTCATATTCCTTTGCTGTAGAGCCCATCTCCGGCTTGACGGTCATTGGTATCGATGGTTCGGATGGCAATGCATCGGTTGGAAAATTATCTGATGCTACACAAGCGTGGATCTTGAATCAGGCTGATGCCGCAGTTGCCAAAGGCAATATGATTATTGCCATGAGCCACTGGCAGATACTGGAGCATTTTGATCAGCAAGGCACACTTGAGAGCGCGTGTCGCTTCACTAACGCGGACGAATTGAGAGATGACCTCATGCATCACGGGGTTCATCTTGTACTCACCGGTCATTTCCACGTGAATGGTATCACTACTTTCCGCGACACAACGGGCTTGACAAACGACAGCCTCGTTGAGATCACTACCGGTTCTCCTATCACTTATCCGTGCCCATATCGCTGGCTCACGTTATCTGCGGACCGCAAGCAGGTTGCCGTAACGACCGATTATGTCACAGCAGTGGATACTATTGTCGACCTCGTGACCTATGGCCGTGAGTGGATGTATGAGCATACGCAAAATATGATTCCGGGACTTGCCCGTAGAGCTTGGGGAAAAGTACTGGATAAATGGGACGAAAAAGTAGTTCCTGTGATGGAGCAGGCAGGTGTACCATCTTATCTGATAGCGGCAATTAAAAAGTTATTACCGCAAAGCGAAGAAGACCAAGTGGCTGTTACGCAAAAATATCTGGGCGAACCAGCGGCAAATCTGTATCTGTTCCATTCCGAAGCGAATGAAAATGAACGCCCTGAACTCGGCACAACCTTGGCAAATGCAGTCTATGATGGCATGAATGGTATGGTTGGAGAGATATTCGGTAATCTCGTTTCCGCGTTGCCTGTATTCCCGGGACTGGCACGCTCCGTGGCAGAAGTCTCTGTACAATCCATCGTGGAAGATAAGACTCAAAGACAGTCTGCCCTCTATGCCGATGTCACCGATGATCTGCATCCGACGTTGTATATCAATGCTGCAGAGCCGCAAGGATTTGAAGAAATAGAAGAAATACCATGCGCCGTTAAATATATCCGTCAAGGACAACTGCTCATCCAAAAAGGCGAAAGGATTTACACGCCCCAAGGGCAACAAATAGCGCAATAAATTGACAAAAATTGTGAAAAAGTGGCATACACTATTGTGTATGTCATTTTTTTTTACTATCTTTGCCCGCAAATTCGAATATCATATAAAAATATCTATACAATGAATCTTTCTGAATTAACTGACAAAATCTACGCGGAGGGCGTAGAGAAGGGCAATGCGGAAGCACAGCAAATCGTTGCTAATGCCAATGCGAAAGCCGAGGAGATTGTAGCTAATGCCAATGCGAAAGCCAAAGCTATCCTCGCTGACGCGGAGAGTAAGTCTGCGGACTTGGACAAGAAAACACGCGCAGAGTTGAAGCTCTACGCCGAGCAGAGTGTGAGTGCCGTAAAGACTGAGATTGTGAACTTGCTTTCGGATAAGATTGCATCGGATAGTGTGAAAGCAGCTACTGCAGACTCGAAGTTCATGCAAGGCCTGATCGCTAAATTGGCAGAGCAGATGGCCAAGAACGGTGAGGTGCTGATTGAAGCCAAAGATGCCGATGCACTTAAGAAATACTTTGCCGCAAATGCCAAAGGGTTGCTTGAGAAGGGCGTGAAGATCGCAGAGGTTAAGGGTATCAAAACGGATTTCACCATCCAGCCGGCTAAAGGCGGATACAAACTCGCTTTTGGCGATGCGGAATTTATTGCATACTTCAAAGAAATGCTTCGTCCCCAATTAGTGGAAGAATTGTTCTGATTCGTACATCGGAAAAGTGTTCATCGTTACATCGTAAATTTATATGACTTACGAATATTTATTGGCCGGACTACCTGAGTTGAAAGCAGGCTCAGACGCCCCCGTCTCGTTGGACAAACTCAACGAGTTGTTGGACGAGTGCTTGACGGAGTCGGATAGAGCCTTGCTGGACTTGTTGCGTGCGCCTATTGACGAGCAGACCCTGGAGCAAGGTTTGAAAGCCGACAATAAGTTCGTACGGGCGTGGTTCGGCTTTAATCAAGATTTGAATAACGTCCTTGTGGCGCAGATTTGCCGAAAGCATGGCTTTGACCCAAAGCAGAAGATAGTAGGGCAGGGTGAAGTGGCGGAACATCTGCGTACACATAATGCACAAAAAGACTTCGGATTGGGAGAGGTGATGGATGAGTACCAGGAGGTTCTTGCACTTGCGCAGATAGAAGACCTTATGGCGCGCGAGAAAGCCATTGATGCTATTCGTTTTGAATGGTTGCAGTCTCGCACGGAATTTGATTATTTCTCCGCGGAGATGGTCTTCAGTTACTATCTTGAGGCGGTTATGCTCCATCGCTGGAGTCTGTTGACCGTTGAAGAAGGCGAGAAAGTATTCCGCGAACTGGTGGCAGACATGAAAAAAGGTGTGAAGCTGGATTGATTCGGAATCCTGTAATAACGTGATACCGTAATTACGAATTTAATAAAACACAAGATATGACTACTGGAAAAGTTAAAGGAATTATTGCCAACCTGGTGACCGTCGCAGTCGATGGCCCGGTTGCGCAAAACGAAATTTGTTACATCTACGTAGGTGAGACAAAACTGATGGCTGAGGTCATCAAGGTTATTGGCGCCAACGTATATGCGCAGGTGTTCGAGTCCACACGTGGTCTCAAAGTGGGCAACAAAGTGGAATTTACGGGACACATGCTGGAGGTGACGCTCGGCCCTGGTCTGCTCAGCCGTAACTACGACGGTCTGCAGAACGACTTGGACAAACTCACAGGTGTGTTCCTCAAACGTGGTGAGTATAATTTCCCATTGGACCAAGAAAAGAAATGGGCGTTTACTCCTATCGCCAAAGTGGGCGATAAGGTGGAGGCAGCTGCTTGGCTCGGTGAAGTGGACGAAAACCACCAGCCGCACAAGATCATGGTGCCTTTCGTCTTCGAAGGGACATACACCGTGAAGTCTATCGCCAAAGCCGGTGAATACACCATCAACGAAGTGATGGCAGTTCTTACTGATGCGGATGGTGTTGACCACGAAGTGACCATGGTTCAGAAATGGCCGGTGAAGAAAGCCATCCTCGCATACCGCGAGAAACCGCGTCCTTTCAAACTGCTCGAGACGGGCGTTCGTACCATCGACACGGCAAACCCGCTTTGCGAGGGTGGTACAGGCTTTATCCCCGGTCCGTTCGGTACCGGTAAGACCGTGCTCCAGCACGCTATCTCCAAACAAGCGGAGGCAGACATCGTGATCATCGCTGCCTGCGGGGAGCGTGCCAACGAGGTCGTAGAGACCTTCACCGAGTTCCCAGAACTCGATGACCCGCACACAGGTCGCAAGCTCATGGAGCGTACCATCATCATCGCCAACACGTCCAACATGCCTGTCGCATCCCGTGAGGCGTCCGTTTATACGTCCATGACCATCGCTGAGTACTATCGTTCGATGGGTCTGCGTGTTCTGCTGATGGCGGACTCGACTTCCCGTTGGGCACAGGCGCTTCGTGAGATGTCCAACCGTCTGGAGGAACTTCCGGGCCAGGATGCTTTCCCGATGGACCTCTCCGCAATCATTGGCGCTTTCTACGCACGCGCAGGGTACGTGTACCTTAATAATGGCGCTACGGGATCCGTTACATTCCTTGGAACGGTTTCGCCTGCCGGCGGTAACCTCAAAGAGCCGGTTACTGAAGGTACAAAGAAAGTGGCACGTTGTTTCTATGCGTTGGAGCAAGCGCGTGCTGACCGCAAGCGTTACCCGGCTGTCAACCCCATCGACTCTTATTCCAAATATGTGGAGTACCCGGAGTTTGAGGAATATATCTCCAACTTGATTGACAAAGACTGGCTGCCGATGGTCAACGACATGAAGACCTATTTGCAGCGCGGTAAAGAGATCCAGGAGCAGATCAACATCCTCGGCGATGATGGTGTACCGGTAGATTACCACGAGACCTTCTGGAAATCCGAGGTCATCGACTTCGTCATCCTTCAGCAGGATGCCTTCGATAAGATTGACGCCGTTTGTCCGCTTGAGCGTCAGCAATACATGCTGCGTCTCGTGATGGATATTTGTAATCATGACTACGATTTCGATAATTTCCTCGATGTCATCGACTATTTCAAACGTATCATCAACCTCTGCAAGCAGATGAACTATTGCGAGTTCCACTCCGTAGAGTTTGAAGACTACCGCAAGAAACTAGATGCTCTACTTGCAGAAAAGCAGATTGCTGCGTAATTCGTAATTTTTAATTTTTAATTTTTAATTATTATGGCAAAGGCATTTCAAAAGATATATACGCAGATTACTGCAATTACGAAAGCGACCTGTTCGCTGAAGGCCGAAGGAGTAGGCAATGACGAATTGGCATTGGTGAATGGCAAGTTGGCGCAGGTAGTAAAAATTCTCGGTGACGAGGTAACGCTGCAGGTGTTCCAGGGAACCGAAGGTGTTCCGACGAATGCGGAAGTGGTGTTCCTCGGCAAATCGCCAAGTCTTAAGGTCAGTGACCAATTGGCCGGCCGTTTCTTTAACGCCTACGGCGACCCGATCGATGGCGGACCTGCTATCGAAGGCAAAGAGGTTGAGATCGGTGGTCCTTCTGTGAACCCCGTTCGTCGCAAACAACCGTCAGAGCTCATCGCTACCGGTATTGCAGGTATCGACTTGAACAACACCCTTGTTTCCGGACAGAAGATTCCGTTCTTTGCGGATCCGGATCAGCCGTACAACCAAGTGATGGCGAACGTGGCATTGCGCGCGCAAGCTGATAAGATTATCCTTGGCGGTATGGGTCTTACCAATGATGATTACCTGTACTTCAAGAATGTGTTTACCAACGCGGGTGTACTTGACCATATTATCTCATTCGTCAACACGACCGAGAATCCGCCTGTAGAGCGACTCTTGATTCCTGACATGGCATTGACTGCTGCTGAGTATTTCGCAGTGGAGAAACGCGAAAAAGTACTTGTGCTTTTGACGGATATGACGCTCTACGCTGATGCGTTGGCGATCGTCTCCAACCGTATGGACCAGATTCCTTCCAAAGACTCCATGCCGGGTTCGCTCTATTCCGACCTCGCCAAGATCTACGAGAAGGCCGTACAGTTCCCCGAAGAAGCCGGCGGCGGTTCGATCACCATCATCGCGGTAACAACCCTTTCAGGTGGTGACATTACGCACGCTATTCCAGATAACACGGGTTACATTACAGAGGGTCAGCTCTATCTCCGCCGTGACTCCGAAATCGGTAAAGTCATCGTTGATCCGTTCCGTTCATTGTCTCGTCTGAAGCAATTGGTTGCGGGCAAAAAGACACGCGAAGATCACCCGCAGGTAATGAACGCAGCTGTTCGCTTGTATGCCGACGCAGCAAATGCCAAGACGAAGAAAGAGAACGGTTTCGACTTGACGGACTATGATGAGCGCTGCTTGAACTTCGCACGCGACTACAGCCGCGAGATTCTTGCTATTGACGTGAATATCGATACCGTCCAGATGCTCGATATAGCATGGCAACTCTTCGGTAAGTACTTCAAACCCGAAGAGGTTAACATCAAACAAGCATTAGTAGATAAATACTGGCCGAAAGCATAAAGTTGAAAGTTTTATGGCTATAACTTATCAATTCAATAAAACATCGTTGCAGAGCCTGGAGAAAGACCTCAAGATGCGGCAACGGACTTTGCCTACTTTGCAAAGCAAAGAGACAGCACTTCGTCTCGAAGTGAAGAAGGCAAAGAAAGAGCTCGAAGACTTGGACAAAGAAGTCGAGCGCCGCATCAAGGACTACGACCAGATGATTGCGCTTTGGGGCGAGTTTGACACTTCGCTCATCCACGTAGATGACGTACGCATGTCGATAAAAAAGATTGCCGGTGTACGAATCCCCGTGCTGGATGAAGTTGTCTATACGACCAAAGAGTTCTCACTTTTCTCAAGTCCGAAATGGTTTGCTGACGGCTTTGATCAACTCAAAACAATTGCGGACGTAGGTATAAGACAGGAGTTTGTGCGTCGAAAAGTGGACTTGCTCGAGTATGCGCGAAAGAAAACCACGCAGAAAGTGAACCTCTTTGAGAAAGTACAGATACCCGGGTATCAAGACGCAATCCGCAAGATCAAACGGTTTATGGAAGACGAGGAAAACCTCAACAAGTCCAGCCAAAAGATCGTAAAAGCAAAGAAAGGAGGGCAGAACGATGATCAGTAAGATGAAGAAATATACCTTCTTGGTATTCCATCGTGACTACGATACCTTCCTCACGCAATTACGCGACTTGGGTGTGGTTCATATCACGGAAAAGGCCGCGGGGCTTATCGAAAACGATGAAACGTTGCAAGCCGCTCTTCAGCATGAGGATGAACTGCGCCACTTACTTGCACAAGGAGCTACCGATCAACTCATCCAGGAGCGTACAGCTATCGAAGAACGCATAACTGCTGCGCAAGAATCCGCCAAGCAGGTTGCTGTCTGGGGTGATTTTGATGCCCAACGTATCGAAGCCCTCAAACAAGCCGGCTATACACTGCGGTTCTTCTCTTGTAGTGCCAACGTATATAAAGAGGAGTGGGGTCTAAAGGTCTCCGAGAAAGAAGGAAAGACCTATTTTGTGCTTGTTGATAGTCCGGCATTACAAGATGCCGATAACTCGGAACTGCATGAGAAAGCAACCGAAATCCCGCAACCCGAGAAATCAGAAGCACAATGGTTGCAGGAAGTAGAGCATCTCAATGGTCTGCTCGCGGCTGCCAATGCACGTATTGAGGCTTGGCAAATCGCTCATATTGAGGAGATTAAGCAGCAGTTGGCGGATGCTCGTCAGCAAATAGACTGGCAACGCGTACAACTCTCTACCGACAAACTGGCAGATGGCGCTTTATGTCTCATCGAAGGTTTCTGCCCTAAAGAGAAAGAACCGGCTCTGAATGAGATGCTCGAATCCGCACAGGTATATTTCGAAGCGGAGGAACCGACAAAAGAAGATGACACTCCCATTGAGTTGAAGAATAACTTCTATACGCGGTTGTTTGAACCTATCACGCGGCTATATTCTTTGCCGAACTACACAGAGTTAGACCCGACGCCGTTCTTTGCCCCGTTCTTCATGCTCTTCTTCGGATTATGTCTGGGTGACGGCGGTTACGGCTTGGTTATCCTGCTCGCCGGACTTGCGGTGATTTTCAAGGCTCCGAAACTCAAGGAGTGGGGATGGTTGGGCGTATTCATGGGCTTGACGACCATGGTCGTAGGTATTCTTACCGGCATGTTCTTCGGTATCAACTTGGAAGAAGTAGCAGTGCTTGCTCCGGTAAAACAGTATTTCATAACGGAGACGAATGCTACCGTACACTTCATGGGCGGCGCATACCATCCGATGATGGTCTTTGCCATCCTGATTGGTATCTTCCAGATTCTTTTTGCCATGGGCTTTAAGGTAGTGAAGATCACGCTCCGTGACGGCTTCAAATATGCGGCATACGACTGCGCTTGGCTGGTAGCATTGGTGACGCTCATCGTCTGGTTTGCTCTTTCCGGATCACTCTCGCCGATAGGATTATATACCATTTATGGTATATTGGGCCTGTGCGCATTGTTTATCCTGTTCTACAGCAATCCTGATCGTAAGGTCCTTTTGCTCAATATCGGAGGAGGTTTGTGGGGAACGTATAACATGGTCAGTGGCTTGTTGGGCGATGTGCTCAGCTATATCCGTCTGTTTGCGTTAGGTCTCGCCGGAGGTATTCTCGGAAATGTCTTCAATGCGCTTGCATTGCAGGCAGGCGGCGCTTGTCCGAGCTGGATAGGATGGCTGCCGACATTGCTTATCCTCGTCTTCGGTCACTCTCTGAACTTCGCGTTGTGTCTTATCTCATCGGTGGTACACCCGATGCGTCTTACCTTTGTCGAGTTCTATAAGAATGCCGGCTTTGAGGGAGGAGGAAAAGAGTACAAACCTTTTGCTAAACATTAAATATTCAACATTAAACATTATAATATTATGACATTAAATTTGATTCTCGCCTTTATTGGCATCGCTTTCATGGTCGGTCTGTCCGGCGTAGGTAGTGTGTACGGTTTGACAATGTGCGGTAATGCGGTTGTCGGTGCATTAAAGAAACGCCCGGATGCGATGGGTATTTACATCCTTTTGTCTGCTCTGCCTTCTACACAAGGTATCTACGGCTTCGTAGGTTACTTTATGGTTCAGAAGTACCTCACTGCAGGTATTACGACTCTGCAGGCAGCAGCTATTCTTGGTGGCGGTATTGCATTGGGTTTGGTTGCCCTCTTGTCTGCTATCCGTCAAGGACAAGTTTGCGCAAACGGTGTGGCAGCTACCGGTAGTGGTCACAATGTGACTGCAGGTACCATGATCATGGCCGCTTTCCCGGAGTTCTACGCTATTTTGGCACTGCTCGTAGTGATTCTTATGGGCGGTCTGATGGGCGAACCCGTAGTGCTCTAAACCATTAACGCTAAACGAAAATGCTGAAAGCATTTGTATTCCCGGGACAGGGTAGTCAATTTCCGGGCATGTGCAAAGACCTGTACGATGCACATGAAGAGGCACGCGAGATATGTCAGGCAGCCGACAGGCTGCTTGGCTTCTCGCTTACCGATGTTATGTTCGGTGGAAGTGCAGAAGACCTGAAGCAGACCAAAGTGACACAACCTGCTGTCTTCCTCCATTCCGTGGTGGCACAACGTCTTATGACCATCGAGAAACCGGATATGGTAGCCGGACACAGTCTTGGCGAGTTCAGTGCGCTCGTAGCATGTGGAGCTTTGCGTTTTGAGGACGCCTTATTATTAGTGTCCGCGCGTGCGCAGGCGATGCAGGCTGCTTGTGAGGCGAATCCCGGCACGATGGCGGCTGTCATTGGTCTCGATGACGAAAAAGTGGTAGATATCTGTCAGACAATAGATGGAGTGGTAATAGGTGCCAACTTCAACTGTCCGGGGCAGGTTGTTATCTCCGGAGAAATAGAAGCGGTTGAGGCTGCATGTGTGGCACTCAAAGAAGCAGGCGCACGCCGTGCGCTACGACTCAATGTCGGCGGTGCTTTTCACTCACCCCTCATGCAACCTGCTGCCGAAGAACTGAAGGCTGCTATTCTCAAAACGGAATTCAGAAAACCCTTCTGTCCTATCTATCAGAATGTCACTGCGAAAGCAGAAACAGAGCCGGAGATTATCCGCGAAAACCTCTTGAAACAACTCACAGCCCCCGTTCGCTGGACGCAATCCGTGCAAAATATGATTGCAGATGGCGCAAAAGAGTTCTATGAGTTTGGCCCGGGAGATGTGCTCAAAGGAATGATTCGCAAGATAAATCCGGACGTGCAAGTCGGATAACTTCTTGCACTATACACCATATAATATTACGAAAATGATTAAGACAATCGGTGTATTAACATCCGGGGGAGATGCCCCCGGAATGAACGCAGCCATTCGTGCGGTGACACGAGCTGCTATTGCGCAAGGTTTGCAAGTAAAAGCAATCTATCGTGGCTACAAAGGTCTAATAGATGGCGAAGTAAAGAGTTTTACTTCCCAAGATGTGTCAGGTATTATACAACGCGGAGGAACCATCCTCAAGTCAGCACGTTGTATGGAATTCATGACGCCAGAAGGCCGTAAACAGGCTCATAAGGTCATTCAGAAGGAAAAGATTGATGCTCTGGTGGTTATAGGCGGTGATGGCACTTTCACGGGAGGCCGTCTCTTTGCCCAGGAGTACGATATTCCTGTAATTGGCCTGCCAGGTACAATCGATAATGACTTATGGGGCACAGATGCTACAATCGGCTACGACACCTCGCTCGGTACGATTACCGAATGTATAGATAAACTACGTGACACTGCTACATCACACGAACGTGTTTTCTTGGTAGAAGTCATGGGCCGTGATGCCGGATTTCTGACGCTTAATGCCGCGATTGCGGGAGGCTGTGAAGCAGCTATCATTCCCGAGCGTGCGCAGGTGAAGGAACAGATTGAAGAAGCAATTGGTAGCGGAAAACGCAAAACGAAGAGTTCGTCTATTGTGCTGGTTCAGGAGCACGCCGTTGAAGGCGGAGCCGCAACGGTAGCCAAAATGATTGAGAAGATCCATCCGGAATTCTCCACCCGCGTTACTGTCCTTGGCCATTTACAACGCGGCGGAAGTCCTTCCGCCTATGACCGTATATTGGCATCCCGCATGGGGGTGGCTGCAGTGCAAGCTTTGCTGGACGGGCAACGCAACGTTATGGTTGGTATCCAGAATGATGACATAGTACTCATTCCCCTGAGTAAGGCCATTCATCAGAAAAAGGATGTCAAGGAAGACTCATGGCAAGCCCTTCTCACCCTAAGTATATAATTACAAAAATTAAACTTTAAACATTATCATTATGATTTCCAAACGTTTAGAGGACGCTATTAACGCCCAAATCAATGCCGAGATGTGGTCGGCGTATTTATACCTCAGTATGTCTGCTTATTGCCAAGACAAAGGTTTAGCGGGTATGGCTAACTGGTTTGCTATCCAATTCAAGGAGGAGCAAGACCATGCGCAGATTTTCTACAACTACCTCATCAGCCGTGGTGGCCGTGTGCTGCTGAAGGCGATTGATGCGGTGGAGACGGAATGGGCATCTCCGCTTGCTGCTTTTGAACATACTTACAAGCACGAGCAACATGTAACTTCGCTCATCAACAATCTTATGCAGATTGCCGTAGATGAGAAAGATTTTGCCGCTCAGAGTCGTCTCCAATGGTTCATCGACGAGCAGGTAGAGGAAGAAGAGAATGCCGTGGATATCATCAACAAACTGAAGATGTTGGACGGCAATTCCTACGGGCTTTATGTCCTTGACCAGGAACTCGCTGCACGCGTGTATGCGACTCCGTCGCCTTTGGCAGCAAAAGCATAACACATGGATATAGCGCTTCTTGTCATAGCATTTATCCTTATGCTGATAGGCATAATCGGTTGTATAGTGCCCGGTCTTCCGGGCACACCGATAGCCTATGCCGGCTTATGGATTGCTCAGATCACAGAGCGCGTTGATTTCAGTTGGCAATTTCTTCTTGTTTGGGGTATTGTCACGGTTGTTATCTCTGCGTTGGATTATATTGTCCCCGCATGGGGAACAAAGCGGTATGGCGGCACGAAATGGGGAGTATGGGGTAGTACCATCGGAGTTTTTGTCGGTTTGTTCGCCGGACCGTGGGGCGTGATTTTAGGGCCGCTTGTAGGAGCTGTCATCGGTGAACTGCTTGGTGGAAAAGCCGCTCAGGAAGCCTTGCGCGCAGGATGGGGGAGTTTTATCGGTATCCTTTTCGGTACGATTATCAAACTCATCGCTTGTGGTCTGATGCTCACTGCCCTTATCCAAGCTGTTTGGTAGACATTATTGTTGTCGGAACCAACCGTCACTCACTGACGTTAAACCGGAGGACATATTGATTTAAATCGTTTGCTTTTTGTTCGGCACGGCTCTGAAACCTAGGAAATTTCAAATCGTGTAAATACCCAAGAACAAAACGAGCAAGCGTCCTTGCATTGCACGGGCGTTTCTTGTTGGTATTTACTGGTTTTCCTAGGACCACAGAGCATGAACAAGAACCGTTCGTGCTTTTCTATGTTTTGCAAGGACGCTTGCTCGAAAACACTGCAAAAGTACAACATAAAACGGACATATACAAGCTTTCGCGAGAAAAAGGACCAAAAAGGACTACGAATATATCGCAAAAAAGCAGTAATTTTGCAGGCGTAAAGTGTTATTAATTAAATCGGGGAAGCCGAAAACCGCTAAGAGTAGGCATTTTTACCTAAAAACCTTGCAGTGTACAGGAAACTGCATACCATTATGGGATTATTTGGATTATTTGGTCCTCGCTCTAAAGCGGACATTGATCGTGAAATTGCAAATCTTCAGGGTAGAATAGCAAGTATTCAGGCGACTGGATTACAGAAAAAAGATATTAACGCGCGCGCTCAAATAGCTTCCTGCAAAGCGAAGATAGCATCATTGAGAGCAGAACGAAAACATGCAAAATAATCTACATGCTTTAATAGTAGGAGTAAGCCGAAAATCCTGTAAAGAGTAGGCAACAATTATTAAATTTCAATATTATGGCAACACCTGTTGTTACTGCAAAAAAGTACAAAGAAAAAGCTGTCATCGGCGGCGTAACTGTTTGGCTGAACAGCGACAATTCAATTGAGATTAGCGACACGAGTTATCCCAGCGTAAAAGCCGGGTTACGTGCACTATCTGAAAAAGCTGGCTTCAAATACGATGCCAACTGGACCGTACAGCAATTAGGTAAGAAACTGATTGCATTTGTTAATGGTAATTAATCATGCAGGCAAGGAGAGAAATTTAGTCTCTCCTTGCTTTCTTTATTTTTCCTATGGAGTTTAAAATTGAAAACGCTTATTTTGTGAAAGACATCTGTTTGGATGTTATTGATACAAAACCGGCAGTGTATAGATGGTGGTTTGATGTAATTCCCGAGAAAGTGATTCAAGGTGGAGTAGATATAAGTCTTATTCGAACTAAGACAGTGAAAGGCGTAAAATTGTACGCACTATACGTAGGGAAAGCTGCCAATGCCAAAAATCGTTTGCGTAACCATCTGCCACATAGTAGTCGCCAAACGTTCAGGACTTCTACATTACGTCGTACTCTGCGTGCTTTGTTGTGCAAACCGTCACAATCCGATGAGGAATGTTCAAATATAGTCAATCAATTTATGACTAATCATGCATATTTGGAGTGGAGCTATTATGCATCAGACGAAGAGGCCAAACATTATGAATCGGCATATATATCCAATGGATACTACCCATTGAATAATAGTGAAAATATAGACTCTCTAAAAATATGGACACGACAAATGACTATATTGAGAAAACAATGGAGTGTGATAAAATAGCATAAAATGTATAGTATATATGACATATACCTTTTCTTCATCTGAAGCCTCATTAGTGGCTAACGGACATGCAGCGGATGTTCTCACACCGTGGCAAATTGAGATTGACACCGACGAACAAACTATTACAGTAAGTAAGCGAAACCGCATTTTAATAGGCGTAGATAAAGAGACGCTCGCCTTTCGCTTCATCCGTCGTGTAAAGATTGATGAGCACCTTATTGGCGCGGACATTACCATCCAAGCCGTTGGAGGCAAACTAACTGCTAAATGTCTCGATAAATCCGATTGCAAACGAATCAAGGAACTACTCATGGAGTACAACAAAACTTCCAGAACACGGCATAATATCTTCAGTTAGACTTGCATATGTCGTAAAAAAGTTGTACCTTTGCAGCCTAAAAGGGTTCATGCATGGGTTTACAGACAGAAACATCATCTTCTGAGTTTGTCGCACCGATGGATTTTTCCTCCGAATGGCACAATATAGAATTGCTGCAAAGCCACTCGCACACAATGCTGTATGTCGCTACTCGCTACGGCAGGCGGTTTTTGCTCAAGTCGCTGACATCGGAAGCCAAGCGGCTCACCGATTACCAACTACAGCAGCAGAAAGAGTTTCAATTAGGCATTTCGCTGAATCATCCTAATGTTGCTGCTACGTATTCCTTGGAAGAAGTGCCCGGTGTGGGAATGTGCATCGTGCAGGAATGGATAGACGGCGTGACGCTCGGCGAATGGCTGCAAGCAAAACCCTCACGGGCAGCTAAAAAACGTGCGTTGAATCAACTATTAGATGCGCTCGAATACATCCATAGCCTGCAACTCGTCCACCATGATCTCAAGCCGGACAATATCCTTATCACCCGCAACGGCGAGAATGTCAAACTGATAGATTTCGGGCTGTCGGAAGTTGATTCGTCTGTCTCGGCGAAAAGTAACGATCCCGCGAGAGATGTACAGGCGGTACAACGGCTGTTTGGTGTCATGCCCCGCCGTCGTTTTGATACCATTGACGCACTTCGTAAGGCTTTGAACAGGCGTGAAAAAGTCTTTCGGACAATACCGATAGTTCTGTCGCTGATGATGCTCATTGCCGCTTCGATTCTCTTTGGACAGGCTCGATACACAAAAATAATCGAGCAACGGAAATACGAAGCGATGCAAGCGCAAGTGGACTCACTCATTGCAGTAGAACGGGCAGAATTGACGGAGATTGTTAACCGGTACGAGGTCTTTCATGTGAAAAATGCAAATGAACAACGTCTTTATACCGAGTGCTCCGCGCAATACGCGGATCACATGGTTCGGTACAACCATGTGCGTGATTCGATAGCAGCATGCTATGATGAGAATGATCCGCGCCGGGAGCAGTTCTGGCAAATGTGTTTACACAAACAGACCGAACTGCACAATGAACTGTTTTACATCTTATCATCCAAAGTGACTTATGAATAAATACGCACCGGAAATAACAACCCTGCGGATGGATATTGAGCAGTCCGTGAAACGCAAGATCCGCACACCCTATGATTTTGAGTTTCTTGCCGGCGTCATCTGGGAGCGTTTGCATGAGAATATCTCTCCCACAACGCTCAAGCGCCTCTGGGGCTATATAGAAGGGGCAGACACGACGCGCCGCACGACACTTTGCCTCCTTTCACAGTTCCTCGGTTTCGCCGACTGGGAGGCGTATGTGGCTTCTCTTGCTACTCGCACGGACATCGAGAGCGCAGCTTTTGAGGGAGAGGGTGTTCATATTGATGACTTAAAGAAAGGCGACAGGGTAGAGGTGACATGGCTGCCGAACAGGCGGTGTGTATTCCGCTATGAAGGAGATGCGCATTTTACGATCGAGGAGGCGGAGAATGCCAAACTGCATGCCGGTGATTCGTTTGATGCCGTTTGTTTTATCATCGGTAAGCCGATGTACCTGGATAATGTGCATGGCGCTTCTTATGTCGCCGGCTCAAAAAACGGCCTGAATTCCGTCAAAAAACTATAATATGAACAACGAACTGCTGCCCATCCTTTCCGCCAAACTCAAATAAGTTATGGCACGGAAATTGTGAATAACCGGAAAACGGATTGTTGAACGCTTAAAATGATTGGCCTTATGAAACGATTTTATTCCTTTTGCTTAGCGCTAATGGCTTGCATGAGCATGCAGGCACAGTACGTCGTTTCTGACAAGTACGTCCTATGGTTCGAAGATTCCGACCATGAAGTAACAACCCGTAAATCCGTGGCTTGCACAGACAACTACCAGGATCTCTGGAATGGCTGTTATGTCAAAATCTCCGGCCGAAAGATATATATCTATCGCAACAATAGTTCCATCCTCTATGGCGATGAGATCGAATTACTCTATAACGGCTACTACCGTGTCCGTCGCGGCAATACTTGGTATCTGGCCGATGAAGACGGAGACCTTGTGAGCGGCATCTACGGAAGTCATATCTACTATTTCCCATTTGGCTATGTGACGTTCCAACGCAGTTCGGGCTCTTGGGACATCTATCATTGTTCCGGTCGTAAGGTGGAGTGTTATTCAAATGAATCGCCGTTTATGTTTTGGAACGGCTGTTTTCTCATCAAACAAGGAAAATACTGGTACGCCGTAGATAGTGACGGCGATAAGATAGATGGGGTTTATGGCGATGAGGTTCAACTCCTCAATGACGGCCGCTGGAAATGCGTCCGGGGTTCTTACGTGAGTTATGTCGATTAAAGGGAGTAGGGTATGCCCTGCGGGATGTCCTCGGGTTTGTTGACGATGAAGATCTTCATCGCAATAGATGAAGGGAACTGCGCGAAATAAGAATCATCCGACAAGTACCAATCAATGGACTCAATCGGAAAACGGCGCGGAGCCATCCTGTTCCAATAGCGTATATGCTTTTCCTGTTTTGGCACGACTTTGACGCCTGTCTTTCCATCAGCGAAATGCACAACAGCCACCACACGTTGCTTATGAACGCGTGCCTGCGCTTGTTGCTCCTCGTTCAGACGATGGGAAATAGTAATATGCCGATGACCCTCCGCGTTGATACGCGCCATCTCGGCACGGAATAGACGGCCATGCGTGGAAGTGTCGCGGAGTTGACGGACTGCAATAGAATAATGAATCATCTCGTGCAGAATGGTATCCTGTACCAGTTCTTCGGGAAGATCTATCCGTACATTGATCCGCAGTACGAAATCTTCGTTCCTGTATCCGCCGAACCATCCCTGGCGCTTGCGCACAAACGTCACCTTGCCCAGAAATCCCTTGGCATGACTCAACTTTACCGGCAATGGCGGTAACTGCCCGCCGAAGAACTGCCGGTTAAAAGCGTCAAAATACGTTTGGATATACTCAACAGTCGGTTTCACGCTTCGTTTTTATAATTCTTGGTATAATAAATTGTACCAAACAAAAACAAGTGCAAAAATACTGCTTTTTTCGTAAACAGCCAAATAAAATGAACATTTATTACATTTTTGTGGATAAAAATTAGGGAATATCAAAATTCTGGATAATTGGACTAAAAAACAATTATCGATTTATGACACACGCTCATTTTTTATTATTTTCCCCTCTAACATTTGCATCCTTCTTTGTCCTGTGCGCGCAACCTCTGTTTGCGCGTTTTTTATCTTTTGTCAATTGGCCGGCATGGTATGCTTGTCGTTTCCTTATGCCAAAATCTGCCAAATCAACCTATTCCGGCATAAAAGTACATATTTTTTCATAAATATTCGAAAAAAAATTGCGTATATCAAAAAAAAACTGTACCTTTGCACCGCAAAGGTGAAAAATTGAGTGCCGTCACTCACTGACGTAAAACAGGAGGACATAATAAAAAGCGTCTTACGCGCTTTGTTTTGGCTGGTTAGAATCTGGTAAATTCATAATGATAACCAAAACAATGCAGCACAAAGATGCTCATTAGTGTGTATATCTATAATGTACGCGCGTATTGGGCGTACATATATACATACAGCGTGGGCTACGGTGTTGTTTGTTCAGTTATCAGGGCAATACCAGAGCCTTAACCAGCGGAACAGCAATATTGCAGTCCCGCTTTTTTGTATATTTATGCCTATTTTCTGGAATAGCAAGATTATCTGGAATAGCAAAGCGGTCTATAACAACTAGTAAATACATATAAGGAGCAAGCCGAAAATCCGATAAAGAGTAGGCAAAAATAATATTTTATATGAAACGTTATTTCTTACTTTTGTTAATTGCAAGTTTCGCGCTCCCGACAATTGCGCAACGTAACATTACGGAAGATGAATGGGACGAAATGTACATAACAAAACCGGTAGTGTTGGAATTTTATGCTAATTGGTGTGCTCCATGCAAGCAACAGGGATCTATCATATCACGTCTTGCACAGGAATTTCCTGAAATAGACTTTTACAAAGTGAATATAGATCGTGAAAAAGATTGGTTCTCATATGAGACTGAAAATGGAGCTATTCCATTAATAGTGTTCTACTATGTTACAGAAGAGCGAAATTATGTAGTGAGAAAATCGTCCGTAGCTGGTTTCATGCCGTATTCAGAACTACGAGACTCTTGCCAAACCATTTTGAGAAGGTATAATGCTATGAAACGTAAAAATACTATACCTTTGAAGAAAGAAATGGTACAATCTGATACGATAATTGACATAGATGGAGTGAAGTATACTTTAGCTTTGGATGGTTATGTGGACATGGGAACCTCTGTTAAGTGGGCTGCATATAATCTTGGCGCGAATCGGCCCGAACAAATAGGCGGGTACTATGCTTGGGGAGAAATTGAAACCAAACGGGAATATAATTGGTATAATTATAAGCATGTGATTGCTTCTACATTAGGAAGCGTAAATGTATCTTTCCGGAGATATAATATATATACAGATAAATTAAACAGACTACTTGTTGAGGATGATGCTGTAAAGCAGCACTGGGGCGGTAATTGGCGTATTCCTACACAAGACGACTATATGGCATTAATAGAAAAATGCGAGTGGAAAGAATTCTCGCTAAAAGGAGTAAATGGAATAATTGCTTATTCTCCGCAGAAGCACAATGCTATCTTTTTTCCATTAACAGGGTGGATGTTTAATGGCTTGAACGACAAAGAAACAGTCGGAGAGTATTGGACGATGGATTTGCCTTTATCATCGTATAGTGGAGTGTGTGATGAGGCGTATTTATTTTACATTTCTTTCGATGATGGTTCTATTAGTGCCCGAGATTACACAGGAAGAGCTGTGGGTCTGCCGATTAGGCCTATATATGACCCGTACGGACATTGATTTTTAAAATTGATATTATGAAACGCTTATTTTTATTATGCATACTGGCATGTTGCCTTGGTAATATGCTAACTGCACAAAATCTTGTGCCCGTGGAAGATTCTCGTACCGGTTTGTATGGCTACAAACAAGAGGGCAGTGACAAATGGATTGTCAAACCGAAGTACTACATCGCCAATCATTTTCGCGAAGGACTTGCCGTTGTAATTAAGAAAAAAGGTATCCATAAAGATGAGTATGGAAGTATGTTATGCCCAAAATACTTTGCCGGATATATTGACGAGACAGGCAAGATTGTTATTCCTCTAAAATTCGAATGGACTAATGACTTCCACGAGGGACTTGCAGTCGTAAAAGTGTGGGATGATACAAGTATCTTCCATTGGCGATTTGGCTACATTGACACAGCTGGACGTTTTGTTGTGCCTCCCATCTATGATTCAGCCGATGATTTTAGGAATGGTCGTGCTCGTGTACGTTGGTATGACGAATACGGCTTTTGTTGGGAGACTTACATAGACGAATATGGTCGGGAGGGAGAAAAGAGACAAGTCGGTAATTCTAGTTTGCCAGAAGGACAGACCAGACCAAGATGGAGATGACATAACAGGGGAAGGCGAAAACCTAATAGAGTAGGCAAAATATTATTAAATGCTATTTGTATGAAAAAAGTTTTTTTACTTGCACTGACGCTTTTAGTGTCGAACATTGTTTTTTCACAACGTGCATCCTATACAGAACAGATTACTTTTGTGGAACCAACTATAGATTTATCACAATGGAATAGTAATTATCAAGAGTTATATAAAGTCCAGGAATCACGTATCGCAAATAAATATACACCACAACTGGCTATGATTATTAAAAATGAAGCTGAGCAACCGGAACAATCAGACGAGATGATTAACAATATGTTGCAACAAAATCTCAAGGGTGGATACAGTGCATATTTTATTGAAACTGCCTATAAACTTTTTTTCAGCGATAGAGCAATCAGAATGCTGGTAAGAAAACCTAAAATCCGGCAGCAACTGTTCAATAAAGGTTGTGAGATTTTATGCGAATTAGTAGCAATGTACCCTAAGGATTACAAACAGCGACTAATTAAGGATATAGAAGGATGGCAAAGAGATCTAAATGAATTCCAAATGCCACAAGGGAAATTGATAGAAAGACAAGGAATTGATGAATACGATGGGCATATTCATTTGTACAATCAAAAAGGAGAGGAAATTGAGAATTTCTGGCTGAGGAGAATCTACTTTGACAAGATACCTTATGAGGAATTAAAAAGCATGTTGAATACTCTGTTAACACGCGTACGGGCAGTTGACGTAACAAGTAATGATGATATGATGGCTTGTTATAAAATAAATAATGAGATTTCCTATTGTCAAGGAACAGAATATTGTTATTTTTTACCATGTAATGGAAATCCTATAAAACGCCTTTTGCATGTCAGTATGTGGCAAACAAAATTATTGACCTATCGTCCTAATGACGGTTTGTATGAGTTAACAATAGATAATAATTATCCTTTAGCCCATTCATTTTATGGTAATTTAGGCGAGGATGATTTTTATTGCACAAGGGTACTTATCAACAAAAATGCCGAAGTGGAAAGTATAGAAGGGAAATATTATCCTCATTATACTAAATAAAATACAGGGGAAGCCGAAAACCTAATAGAGTAGGCGAAATTTCAAACTTTATGAAGTTATGAAGAAAAACAAAAAGAAAGAAGAATTGCAGTCGCGACGCGAGTTCTTCAAATCTGCAGCAAAGGCGGCGTTACCCGTAATTGGAGCTGTTATTTTGTCAAATGTACCGTCTCAATTATTTGCTGCAGGACCGCATTATGGTTCTAAGAATTGTGGTACTACCTGTGCAGGCGGTTGCGTTGGGTCATGTACGGAAGTATGTAACAGTTCATGTAAAGGAACTTGTAATAACACATGTTATAGTGGGTGTTATCGGGGCTGTAAAAATGTATCTGATTAAATCGCAGTGTGAGGCTGTCTACATGGACTGTAAGACAGCCTCACCGTATTAGCTGTATGAATGAAATTAAGTCAATTGCCGCTTCGTGGAAGGAAGACCAATCTAAGTCTATAACTTTTATTGTAACGAAGGACTGCCAACTTGCTTGCAAATATTGTTACCTTGTTGGCAAAAATGAGAAAGAACGTATGCCATGGGAAGTGGCAAAAGCTGCCATCGACTACGTGCTTGATCATGAGAATTCCCCTGAGTTTGCGTATGAAAATGTGATATGGGACTTTATTGGTGGAGAGCCATTTCTGGAGATAGATCTTATAGATAAAATATGCGATTATATAAAGATGGAGTTATTCCGTCGGAATCATCATTGGTTCAACTCGTATCGTTTCTCTTTCTCTACCAATGGTATTAATTATGATTCGGAGAAAGTGCAAAATTTCATAAAGAAAAATAGAGAACATCTTTCAATCGGGATAACTATTGATGGAACAGAGCGAAAACACGACATGAATCGGATCTATAAGCATACCGAGCGAGGATCGTATAAAGATGTAGTAAGAAATATACCTTTATGGATGAAACAATTTCCAGATGAAGGCACAAAAGTAACTATTTCATCTGCGGATATTCCGTATATCTGCGAGTCTGTGTTGCACTTGTACGATCTGGGTATACACATAGTGAATATCAACTGCGTATTTGAGCATGTTTGGAAAGATGGAGATGACAAACTTTTCGAAGATCAGTTAATGCAGTTGGCAGATGCCATTATTGATAGGGATTTGTACAAAGATTATGCTTGCTCTTTTTTCTCGGAAAACATGGGTAAACCTTTGGATTGTAAACTACATAATCAAAACTGGTGTGGAGCCGGACAAATGCTGGCTATAGATGCTGCAGGTAATTTCTATCCTTGTACTCGTTTTGCGCAGTATTCTTTACGTGATAAAGAAGCATGGATAATTGGCAATATCCATGACGGCATTGACCAAAACAAGCTCCGTCCTTTCCTTACATTAGATCGTTGCACGCAATCCACCCCCGAATGTGTAAATTGCGAGGTGGCAGAAGGCTGTGCATGGTGTCAAGGAGAAAACTTCGACGCGGCACAGACACACACTGTCTTTGAACGCGCAACTGCTATCTGCAAAATGCACAAGGCGCGTGTGCGGGCGAACAATTATTATTGGAACAAACTCTACCGCAAATTGGAGTTAGAGGGAAAACGTGAAGAGTTCGAAGCTAATAAAAAAGATGTAAAACCCGAAATCTGTTAATGCCATGCTACAATACTTAGTTATTTTATTGGACGATACAAGCGTGGCATACTGCCATGCCAAAAACCCACTCAAGGAGCGCAATCTCATACCGTTGGATACGCTCAGAAAGGCTATTCTATTTGGTATGAAAGAGAATCTGATGATCCAGTACGTCTATCCCGACTACGAATTGACGGAGGAATACAACGAAGTCATCGAGTCCATCGACCATGTGAAAATAGGTCGCGATGTAGCGGTGTACAACGGAGTGCCGAAATCGATTGCTACAGAAAATGTAGTATTACGTCTTTCCATTGCTGAATTTATCGCCAAACAGTATGATCTTGCTACTCTGTTGCCGCAAGTGACACGTCTAAATATCTGTTTGACGGATATAGAGAGTTTCAAAGATGATCAAGCAGAGGATTACAAGAAAGCACTTGCTACACTTAATGCCGTATTAGTAAATCTATACAAATCGGGCAAACAACCGCAACTGAATATCCTTACTGACCGTCTGCAACTAAAGGAAATGCACAACTGCGGCGCAGGTGACAGCAATATCACTATCGCGCCTAATGGCAAGTTCTATCTATGTCCGGCATTCTATTACGACGAGAAAATGGGTATCAGCAACCGCTTGAACCATCACAAACCATCTTCTGAACGCTCGGTTGGAGATTTGGAAACAGGTTTGCAGATACCGAATCCGCAGTTACTTAAACTTGATCATGCGCCGCTCTGCCGTATTTGTGATGCATACCATTGTAACCGCTGTATTTGGCTTAACCAGAAATTGACATGGGACAATAACACGCCTTCGCATCAGCAATGTGTGTTGGCACATTTGGAACGCAACGCGGCACGCGACTTGCAACAACAACTGATGACGGCAGGCTTAATAGCCGGAGAGGAAATAAAACAAATTGATTACCTCGACCCGTTTGATGTACGGGAACAATTCTAATGATTATGAAAAAATTAGTAGGTCAGGTTACACCTGAAGAAAAGAATGAGATCCAAACGCTCTTTGAGCGTCGGAATGGTTTGAATGAGTTGGCAAAAATTCTGACAGCCGATAATTCGGATTTGTATGAGAAGTTGGTAAAAGACATGGGCGAGACTGGCTCCAAGTTCCAAAACTGGTGGGACACCATGGCGCAGAAATACCAATGGGAGTCCGCAGAGAACGGAAACTGGGAAATCAACTTTGAGACTCGTGAGATATTTCTTGTAATACCGGAAAACTAAAGAGGAATAATTATGCTAAACATGATTCTATTATTTATCGGCACCACTGAAATAATTGTCATTGGTGGCATAGCTCTCCTTATCTTCGGCGGCAAGAAACTGCCGGAACTGATGCGTGGCCTCGGCAAAGGAGTTAAAGAGTTCAAGGAGGGCATGAAGGATGTGAAAGAAGAAATAAACAACAACGGACAACCGCAAGAACAACCGCAATCCGAAGAACAGGAAAAAGAGGAAACTCCGCAAGAGCCGAAACATGAGTGAAGATAACCAATTGATGACATTTGGCGGACATCTGGAGGTGCTCCGCCGGATGTTGTTTCGGGTGTTGATTGTGACAGCCGTTTTTGCTTGTGCCATCTTCTGTTTCAAGGACACCACTTTCAACCTGCTCCTTGCTCCAAGCAAAAGTGATTTCTGTCTCTATCATTGGATAGAACGTTTCTTTGCAAGGGTGGGGTACGACTTCCATTTTGCGCCATTTGAGGTGGATTTGATTGCAACCGACCTGAGCAGCCAATTCATGACACATATATCCACCTCTCTTTATCTCGGCTTGCTCTGCGCCTCGCCCTATATCCTGTTTGAACTCTTCCGCTTCGTCTCACCGGCTCTCTATGAGAACGAGCGCAAGTACTCCATCCCTGTACTGTTCATCATCTATGCGCTTTTTATTGTAGGCGTGCTGATGAGTTATTTCATCCTCTTTCCAATATCGTTCCGTTTCTTGGGCACGTACTCCGTTGCCGAACAAGTGCATAGTACCATCACTTTGGATAGTTATATCTCTACTTTTGTAACACTCACTTTGGTCATGGGAGTTGTGTTCCAACTACCCGTAATAGCTTATTTCTTGGCGAAATTAGGAATCGTCCAAAGCGAAACACTTGCCAAGTACCGCCAATATGCCTTTTTGATTATCATGGTAGTTGCCGCAATCATCACTCCTCCGGATCTGATGACTTTGGTACTCGTGACTATTCCGCTATACTTACTCTACGAGGTAAGCATTCTTGTCACCCGGAAAGTTCACTGAAAACATGCAGGGTGGGGCAGTGCCTCGCCCTTTTTTTTGTGTTTTTGACTAAAAAACCTTTAACATTTGCATATATCAAATATTTTTTGTACCTTTGCACTCGCAAAGGTTTTTCTGTATGCAGAAAGCTACAAAATACAAAATGAACATCGGAATAGGAGCGTTGATCGCGCTGATTTATGTGCTGATTCCGGTAGATGTAGCCCCGGACGCTATGCCGGTTGTAGGATGGATAGATGACCTGGTTGCCGTACTGTTAGCCGTCACGAACGGACTCGTCTTCGCCTCCAAACTCAAGAAAAACAAGTGAGAGTGGGGGATTCGCCCCTAATAAAGGAGCTATTTATGTCGTAAAAACAGTACTAGAATGTATCGTAATAATATGGTGAAGAACCAAATATGAACTAAATAAGAACTAAATAAGGACTAAAGAAGAACTAAAGAATTATGTAAAACAGGTTTTAAGTTTAGAGGTTAGAGTTTAGGGGTTGGAGGTAAAAATATTAAAAAAATAGATAGAATATGGCAAGAGCAGAATTGAGTCCGGGCATAGAGAGTTTGCGCGGAAAACTTGCCGGCTGGTCCGGCATGCAAGCAAGGTTTAAGAAATGGAAGGATGACTCGGGGCATGTGATTAAAGTTGGGCCTCAAGAGATTTTTAAGCGTCGGAGCCGGGATTATAAACATAGCCCCAGAACAGCGGCGGAGGCCGCACAGGCAGCGGTATGGCGCGAGGTTTGCCGCGAGGCGAGTGCAATCATCAAAAACAAGAATCATCCGAGATACGCAGAACTGCGTGGACGATGGAACGCGCAGTTTAATGGCGGCGGCGACGCATTCTTAAATGAAGGGCGCGAGAAGAAGGTCGTTTACGGGATGTTTCCGGTTTTTGTGCGGATGGTGATTTTGAAAGAGAAAAAAGAACAGAACGGAGAATAAACAAGTAAAAGCCACGGCAGACTACGACGGAAAAAAAACATAGCAAATAAACAAACCGCCGTAGAATGCCAAGGGCAAATCATATAATCGGTATTAAATACCGGAACAACAAACAAAGTCAAATTCTGCCAAATTGTCATATAGAAATATTTGGTATGATTATTGTAATTGCAATATTGAATTCAAATAGCCCCATTGCAAACCTAATCACGATTATGTAAAATAGCATATAGGAGAAAAGAGAATAGTTAGGAAAAGAAGAAGATAATAAATAATAGAAATAGAGAGAGAAATATATTATAACAAAGAAGGATATTGATTATTATGAAAGAAAACGATATAAGAGAAGACCAATGGTATGAGGTATTGCCGGTGAAGAATATTGTACTCTTCCCCGGTGTGTTGTTACCTGTGGCTGTTTCCCGTCCGAAGAGCCTTAAGTTGATCAAAGAGGCCCGCAAGAACGAGACACCGCTCATCGTACTCACACAGAGAGATGATTCCGTTCAGGAACCAACATCCGACGACCTCTATCCATTAGGAACTATCTGCCGTGTGGTTCAGATTGTTCCCGTGCCGGATATGGGCGAAGACCATGTGATGGCCATTTTAGAAGGTGCGGCACGTGTGCAAGCTGTTGATTTTCAGGAGAATGAATCCGAAATATGGACAGCCCGCCCCCTCGTTCTGAAGGAGAAAATGCCACAGAAAGGTGACAAACAATTCATCGCGGCGCATGAGAGTATCCGCGACCTGGTACTTCGTATCCTGAGCAACCGCGAGGGTTCGAATCCCCAGGTGGATATACAAATGACGCTTCGCAGTATCGGCAACGGCCCTACCCTTGTGAACTACGTCTGCGCGGTTTATTTCTTCTCCACAGCCCAGAAAGAGGAGTTGCTGGCCATCGATTCGCTGACAGAACGCGCCACGGCTGTACTGACACTCCTGGAGAAAGAAAACGAGATGATGAATATCAAAGCCGATATCCGTCGTCGTACACACGAGGCCATGGACAAGCAGCAGCGCGATTATTTCCTGCAACAAGAGATAGAGACTATCAAACAAGACCTGGGTGACACGGGTGCGCAGACTATCAAAGAGTTACGCGAGCGTGCACAAGACAAACGTTGGTCAGAGGCCGTTCAGGAGGTATTCAACAAGGAGTTGCAACGTCTGGAACACATGCCAACACATTCTCCGGACTTCTCCACCCAACTCAGTTATTTGGAGTTGATGCTTGAGTTGCCTTGGGGTATTTATTCCGAAGACAACTACGACATGAAACATGCACAGGAGGTCCTTAACCGCGATCACTTTGGTTTGGATAAAGTGAAGGAGCGTGTTGTCGAATATCTTGCTGTGCAACGCCAGTTGGGTCTTCGCAGCAAGAAAGAGAAGGAGTCCAATCCGGTAAAGTCCCCTATCCTATGCCTTTACGGCCCTCCGGGTGTCGGTAAGACAAGTCTTGGAAAGAGTGTCGCTGAAGCCCTTGGCCGCAAGTACGCGCGTATCTCTTTAGGCGGTCTGCACGATGAGGCGGAGATCCGCGGACACCGCCGTACATACATCGGCGCCCTGCCCGGACGAATCATTGACGGCATTAAGAAATGCGGCACGTCTAATCCTGTTTTTGTGCTCGATGAGATAGACAAGATCGGTGCCGATTATAAAGGCGACCCGACGTCCGCATTGCTCGAGGTGCTGGATCCGGAACAGAATAGCGCATTCCATGACAACTACTTGGATGTCGATTACGACCTGAGTCATGTGCTCTTTATCGCGACCGCCAATAGTCTGGACACCGTTCCGCGTCCTCTTCTCGACCGAATGGAACTCATCGAGATGACCGGTTACATTCAGGAAGAGAAAGAAGAAATCGCAAAACGGCACCTGATTCCCAAAGAACTGAAGAACCACGGCCTCAAGCCAACGCAGCTGAAGTTCAAGAAAGAGATTCTCGGACATATCATCGATGATTATACCCGTGAATCCGGCGTGCGCAGTCTGGAGCGACAGATCGCGACTATCTGCCGCAAGATCGATACCAAACTTGCGCTGGGCGAGGAGTACAATGTCTCCGTGACGCTTGACGACCTGCGCTCATATCTCGGCCAGGCACGTTTCAGCCGCGACAGCTGGGAGACCAACAAATATGTCGGAGTGGTGACCGGTTTGGCTTGGACCCAGGTGGGCGGTGAGATCTTGTTCATCGAGACAAGCCTCTCAGCATCGAAAGCTCCCACCCTTACCCTCACGGGTAACTTAGGCGACGTCATGAAGGAATCCGCCACGCTGGCGTTGGGCTACGTGAAAGCGCACGCCAAAGAATTAGGTATCAAGCCCGAAGTCTTCGAAAAGACCTCTGTACATATCCATGTGCCGGAAGGCGCTATCCCCAAAGACGGTCCTTCTGCCGGTATAACGATGACTACCGCGCTCGTGAGCGCCTTTACGGGACGTCTTGTGAAGCCGCGCATCGCCATGACGGGTGAGATGACGCTCCGCGGCAAAGTGCTGCCTATAGGCGGTGTCAAAGAAAAACTGCTCGCGGCAAAACGAGCAGGAATCACGGATATCATCCTCTGTGAAGACAACCGTAAGGATGTTGCGGAAATAGCACCGATTTACCTCAAAGGTCTGAAACTGCACTTCGTGCATGACATCAGCGAAGTCATAGAAAAAGCACTCCAATATGTAATGAACCCCAAAAGTTGAACAAAAAACTTTTGGGGTATTTTATGCTTAAAA
>CAMHOY010000007.1 GCA_946186915.1 uncultured Bacteroidales bacterium
TTCCCCTGAGATGACTCTGATTTTGAGTGCAAACCGGTTTAGAACCGGAGCAAGTTATTTCCCGATTTCAAGTGCAAAGATACACAAAATTTTTGGAATATGCAAGAGCAAGTGGAATTATTGTGCAAAAAATCAGCCCGGCATTGTATGCCGACAAAAAAAGCGGCGAGTCTCACTCTGCCGCTCTTCTTTCTCAGCCGTCATTATTTGGCTTTCCAGACATTCTTCAGGTTCATCTTTTTGGGTTTGTTGTCAGCGGTCAGGACGATACATTTCTTGTTGTCTATGATGGTTTCCAATTTGCCTTTCATGACTTCTTCCCCTTTGTAATAGTTCACTGCATCGCCCACTTTGAGCGGTTCTGTACGCTTGGCCAAAACCCCAACGGTTTGCATTGAGAAGATACCACCGGTGATGGTAGAAACGAGGCCATCCACAAATTCGATAGAAGTGCGAACCTGACAGGGTTCGATCTCAACGGGTTGGGTAATTGCCGGCTTGCCGACAGGCAGCAGACCCCAGAATAAATACATGTGCCTTCCCTTGGCATAGTAATACTCTTGTCCCTCAAGATCTGCATAGTTCTTCACATTGGTCTTCGTTACCATACAGGACGGCAATAAGAATACGACACTCAAGATGAGTAACATAACTGATTTTTTCATTTTCTTAACGGCGGTTATATCCCATCGCCACATCGGTTTTAAAGATATGAAACATAAAAAAAATGGGCGCTTCCTTATCAACTCCGAGGCTGTGAGAAGTGCCCATATACCGATAAGTCACGCCCATATACGATATGGACGTTTGCTGACTTATTATTGGTATAACTACAAAACTTCTCACATTCCGGAGTTTCCAATAAATCGCAAACGCGAAATTTAATATGTCACCGCTTTTTTACGCTGTCGGTGCCAGCGGTTATATTTTGCGGTGCAAAATTACACAAAAAAAATGACACATGCAAATTTTTATGGAAAAATAAGCCATCTTAGGCCGGAATAGGCATGAATAGGTAGAAAATACCGTTTTTATGCAAGCATAGCCACTATCTATCAGCATAAAATCAATTTTATTTGGCGAAAAATACCCGAATGTTTGCATATGTCGAAAAAAAGTTGTACCTTCGGCCCTCCCGCAAGCGGGTTCCCGCCGAAAGTACGTTCGCACTGTCGTGCAAACAACAATCTTTTTAGCAAACAAAACCACGCTTAAGCAAGCTTAGACTACTTTTTTTGCTAAAAATCTTGCAAATTTGGAAAATTTGTAGTACTTTTGCACTCGCAAAAGTTGAGGGATGGTAATAAACGACCCGAAAATAGAACAAAAGGTACTGCATCTGATTGGCGAGACGGCCGATCGGATGGGGCTGGAGTGCTACGTGATAGGCGGTTGGGTGCGGGATCTGTTCCTGCATCGCGAGAGTACAGATATTGATGTAGTGGTGGTAGGTTCCGGCATAGCGCTCGCAGAAGCAGTAGCGAAGAAACTGGGAAAAGAAGCACATCTCTCTGTCTTTAGGACGTACGGAACCGCTCAGGTGAAAAAGAAAGGAATGGAACTGGAGTTTGTAGGTGCACGGAAGGAGAGTTATACGCGAGATAGCAGAAATCCGATAGTAGAGGACGGGACATTACAGGAGGACCAGAACAGGCGGGATTTCACGATCAATGCTATGGCGATATGTTTGAATAATGGTGAAGGGGTTAACGGGTTAACGGATGAAAGGTTAAAGGTTAAAGGTGAAAGGGTTCTCCAGTACGGGGAGTTGTTGGATCCGTTTGACGGCATGAGGGATTTGGAGCGTTGCATCATCCGCACACCCTTGGATCCGGATATCACGTTCAGCGACGACCCTCTGCGTATGATGCGTGCCATCCGTTTTGCGACTCAGTTGGGCTTTAACATTGACGGCGAGACCTTCGATGCCATCGTGCGCAACAAGGAGCGCATAGGTATCATCACCAAGGAACGCATCGCGGAGGAGTTGCATAAGATCATGCTCAGCCGCCGTCCTTCGGAGGGGTGGATTTTACTAGACAAGACGGGTTTATTGCCTCTTATCTTCCCGGAGCTGGCGGCTCTCAAGGGGATAGAAGTGAAGGAAGGACGCGGACATAAGGATGTATTCTTTCATACGCTGAAGGTGTTGGATAATATCGCGGAGAACACCGATAAGCTCTGGCTTCGCTGGGCGGCATTGCTGCATGATATAGGCAAGCCGAAGAGTAAGGCATGGGATCCGCAGGCGGGCTGGACCTTTCGCAATCACAATTATATCGGCGCCAAGATGGTACCCAAGATCTTCGCAAGGATGAAGTTGCCGCTGAATGAGAAGATGGAGTATGTGAAGAAGATGGTGGACCTGCACATGCGTCCGATCAACCTGATAGAAGACACGGTGACGGACAGCGCCGTACGGCGTTTGCTCTTTGAGGCGGGCGACGACATAGACGATCTGATGATTCTTTGCGACGCAGATATCACGAGTCGCAACGAAGAGAAGAAAGCCCGATACCATCAGAACTACCAGTTGGTGCGTCAGAAGATGGTGGAACTGGAGGAGCGCGACCGGATTCGTAATTTCCAACCACCGGTGGACGGCATGGAGATCATGGAACTGTTCCATCTCGAACCTTGTTCACTTGTCGGAGAACTGAAGAGCGCCATAAAAGATGCCATTCTCGATGGAGTGATACCGAACGACCACGAAGCGGCGAGGGCTTTCCTCATGCAATTGGCACGGGAAAAGGGGTTAGAGGTATGAAGTTAGAAGTTTAGATTATGATAGAAGACAACACAATAAATTTGAATGCCGTAGAGTACGGCGAAGAGAACATTATCCACTTGGATGATATGGAACATATCCGGCGTCGTCCGGGTATGTACATCGGTAAGTTGGGTGACGGCAGTCATTCCGACGACGGTATCTATGTGCTCATCAAAGAGAGTATAGACAATTCCATTGACGAGTTCCGCATGGGCGAAGGAAAGGTGATCGAGGTGGATGTGGCAGACGGCCGAGTGCGCGTGCGAGACTACGGACGCGGTATCCCATTGGGTAAATTGGTGGAAGTAGTGAGCGTGCTCAATACGGGCGGTAAGTACGACAGCAAGGCCTTCAAGAAATCCGTGGGTCTGAACGGTGTCGGTACGAAAGCTGTGAACGCATTGAGTTCGTTCTTTGCGGTTGAGTCTTTCCGCGAAGGCAAGACCCGCCGCGCGGAGTTTGCGCAGGGCAAGTTGACCAAAGACAGCGGCATTCTTGACTACACAGGCAACGAGAAACGCGGTACGATCATCGAGTTCGTGCCCGATGACAGCAAAGGTCTTTTCGAAAACTATCATTTCCGCGACGACTATATCGAGGAGTTGCTGCGCAACTATGCGTATCTGAATACCGGCCTGACGCTGGTGTATAACGGCAAGAAATTTGTGTCGAAGAACGGTCTGCTCGACCTGTTGACGGAGAATATGACCGTCAGTCCGCTGTATCCAATTATTCATCTGAAAGGAGAAGACATCGAGATAGCCCTGACACACACGGACCAGAACGGCGATGAGTATTTCTCGTTTGTGAACGGCCAGCATACTATTCAGGGAGGTACCCACCAAGCCGCTTTCCGCGAAGCGATCGGTCGCACCATCAAGGAGTTCTTTAACAAGAACCAGGAGTTGGCCGATATCCGCAACGGTGTTGTTGGAGCGATAGCTATCAATGTAGAGGAGCCGGTGTTCGAGAGCCAGACGAAGGTGAAGTTGGGTTCCAAGGATATGAGTCCGACAGGCGGCGTGAGTGTGAACAAGTTCGTCAACGATTTCGTCAAACAGCAACTCGATAACTACTTGCATAAGACTCCTCAGACCGTGGAGGTTATGCTGCAGAAGATACAGGACTCGGAGAAGGAGCGCAAAGCGATTGCCGGCGTGACGAAGGCGGCGCGCGAACGGGCGAAGAAAAACCTCGTCAATAATCCCAAGTTACGCGACTGCCAGATCCACCTGAATGACGCCAAGCCGGTGAAGAGTTCCAAGGATTCCGACGACGATCTGCGTCTAGAGAGTTGTATCTTTATCACCGAGGGTCTGTCTGCATCCGGTTCAATCACCAAGAGCCGCGACGTACGCACGCAGGCGGTGTTCTCGCTGCGCGGTAAGCCACTGAACAGTTATGGTCTGAGCAAATCCGTGGTATATGAGAACGAGGAGTTCAACTGCCTGCAGTCGGCGCTGAATATAGAAGACGGCTTGGATGAGTTGCGCTACAACAAAGTCATCATCGCGACCGATGCCGATGTGGATGGTATGCACATCCGATTGCTGATGCTCACTTTCTTCCTGCAGTTCTTCCCGGATCTGGTGAAGAAAGGGCACGTTTATATCCTGCAGACGCCACTCTTCCGCGTGAAGGACAAGAACCAGACGCTCTACTGCTATTCCGAGGAGGAGCGGCAGAAAGCCATCCATAAGATCAAGAATCCGGAGATTACGCGATTCAAAGGTCTCGGAGAGATTTCTCCGGACGAGTTCAAGGGTTTTATCGGTTCGGGCATTCGTCTGGACCAAGTGAACCTGCGCAAGGACGACAACGTGAAAGAACTGCTGGCTTACTATATGGGTAAGAACACCACCGAGCGCCAGCAGTTCATCATCGATAACCTTGTTATCGAGGAAGACCGCGTCGATGAAATCGACGATTTATGATTTATGTGGGCACTGATAGCATTCATAGTAATGGCGGCGTTGATTCTCACGCTCATCGAGATCAACGAGCGCCGCAAGGCGAAGCGCTTGAAAGCTGAGCAGTCGAAAGAAGAAAGTCAAAAGACCCAAGACGACTGCCCGCCAGAAAAAGCCGAGCAGGGCGACTGCTCGGGTTGCGGTCTGATAGAGGTCTGCGAGAAAGAGGAGAAAAAAACGAGCCGTTAAAGCTCGTTTTTTTAATGCCGTACGGTGACGTGAAAGCAGGACTGTTTGGCTTCGTATTTGACGTAAATCTTCCCTGCTCGCTGGTGATTCAGCAGGACTTGTCCCAAGACGAGTTTCAGATTATCCTCGTGCATGTAATCGCGCGTGCGCGTTACCTTATTATATCGCATGTACGCGAGGTCGAAAGTCGTACCGTAACAATGGCAACTCTGCGTGACGGAATTGATGTTTCCGCTTTTTTGCAGGTATTTGATATCTTCCTGCGTCCGCAGTACACTCGTCACGTAGAAGCGATAGTGCGGCAAGCCGTTTCGCTGCAGGATGTCCGCCCACTCCGCACCGATGGAATCCAGTTCATGCTTCGCAGAGGGGATGAGGAACGGCACGGAATGCGTCAGGCTGTCAACGATATAATTGTCATTGGTTTTGATTTCCACCAATTGCTTGCGCATCGATGCAGCATCGTTGCGGTCCTTCGGCGGACGCGACAAACCAATAACGGAAGCAACGGCGTGTTGCTTCATTTGCATGTCATTGAATTTGATGCGGTAGTTGAAAGTGCGCCCCGGATACGCTACCAGATTGTCCTCGATGATCTCCGGTTGACTCTGCTGGTGCGTGCAGCTCACGAGGAGCAGCACGCATAGCAGCATCTTAAATCGACCACTCAAACCCATCTTTCGTGTCCTTTATTTGGAAACCGAGTGCGGTGAGTTCATTCCGAATCTTATCGCTGGTAGCCCAGTCTTTGTTCTGCTTGGCTTGCAGGCGAATGTTGAGCAGCAGGTCGATGGCGCCGTGGAAAGCGGTAAGCCTACCTCCGTCTCCTCCCTGAAGGGAAGAGCCTTCTTCTCCTAATCTCAGACCCAGGATGTCGATGGCGAAGGTCTGCCAGACGTCTTTCAGTTCTTTGAGGTCCGCCTCACTGATGGTTCCTTTGCCGTCATGAACGGTGTTGATAGCACGCGTGCTGTCAAACAACGCTGCGATGACAAACGGCGTATTGAGATCATCATCCATCGCCTCTTGGCATTTCTCTCGCAAACCGTTCACCTCTACGTTGGTAGCCGCGGACGGCTGTATCTTCTGCAATCTCGCATACGCCTCCTGCATTCGTTGAAGACCTTTCTCGGCCGCCTCAAGAGCCTCGGACGAGAAGTCCACGGTGGAGCGGTAATGGGCTTGGAGAATGAAGAAACGGATGACCATAGGCCCGAAAGGCTTGCTCAGTAGCGGGTGATTGCCCGAGAAGAACTGCTCGAGGGTAATGAAGTTATTGTAACTCTTACCCATTTTCTTTCCCGCGATGGTAATCATGTTATTGTGCATCCAGTAATGCACGGACTCATGACCTAAAGCCGCACAACTCTGCGCTATCTCCGCTTCATGATGCGGGAAGATAAGGTCGAGTCCGCCGCCGTGGATGTCGAATTGTTCGCCGAGGTACTTGGTGCCCATCGTCGAGCACTCCATGTGCCATCCGGGGAAACCAATAGATGTAATTTGATGACGCGTTAACTTTAAGTTAACAAATGTTTCATCGTGGTCATAATCATAATAATGGAAAACTGCTTTCCACCTCATGATATGTTCCGGTGCTGCTTTCTTCCACAACGCAAAGTCATAGCTGTGTTTCTTCTCGTCCTGTCCGTCCAACTCACGCGTCTCGGTGACGATGTCGTTGAGGTTACGTCCGGAGAGTTTGCCGTACTGATAGTCCTTGGCATATTTCTCCACGTCCATGTAAACCGAGCCGTTGGATACATACGCATAACCGCGGTCGAGAATCTTCTGCACAAACGCGATCTGCTCGATGATATGTCCCGAAGCGTGCGGTTCGATGGACGGCGGTAACACGTTCAGCGCCGCCATGTCGCGATGGTATCGGTTGGTATAGAACTGCACAACCTCCATCGGCTCGAGTTGCTCGAGTCGCGCTTTCTTCGCTATCTTATCTTCGCCTTCGTCCGCATCGTGCTCCAGGTGTCCGACATCCGTGATATTACGGACGTAGCGCACCTTATAGCCGAGGTGTTGCAGGTAGCGATAGAGGATATCGAATGTGATAGCAGGACGGGCATGTCCCAGATGGGCATCTCCATACACGGTAGGGCCGCAGACATACATGCCTACGTGCCCTTCGTGTAGTGGTTTGAATGTTTCTTTGAATCTCGTTAACGAGTTGTAAATTTCTAACATTATAACAGTGTCTTCGGATCGAGGTTGTTACGCTCGATATCTTTGAAATAGTTGAAAGTACCTACTTTGAGTTCTTCGCAAGCAGCTTCGTCGCAGACGATGATTCCGTGTTGGTGCATCTGGAGCATGGAGACCGTCCACATGTGGCTAATCGGCTCTTCGATGGCATGTTGCAGCGCACGGGCTTTGTTGTGTCCGTTCACCATGATGAGCACTTCTTTGGCATCCATGACAGTGCCTACACCTACGGTGAGGGCGGTCTTGGGCACTTTGTTCACATCGTTGTCGAAGAAACGGCTGTTGGCGATGATGGTGTCGGTGGTCAACTCTTTCTTGCGGGTACGGCTGGAGAGCGATGAACCCGGTTCGTTGAAAGCGATGTGTCCGTCCGGACCAATACCGCCGAGGAACAGATGAATGCCACCGATATTTTTGATTTTCTCCTCATAACGTGCGCACTCGGCCGCGAGGTCGGGGGCGTTGCCGTTCAGGATATTCACGTTTTCTTTGCGGATGTCAATATGGGAGAAGAAGTTATTCCACATGAAGCTATGATAACTTTCGGGGTGCTCTTCCGGCAGGTTGACATACTCGTCCATATTAAAGGTAACTACGTTGCGGAACGATACTTTGCCCGCTTTGTTGAGTTCGATAAGGGCTTTGTACATGCCTAACGGCGAACTACCGGTAGGAAGACCTAATACGAAAGGTTTGCTCTCTTTGGGATCAAACTCATTGATTTTTTTTGCTACATAATTCGCAGCCCACTTGCTCAGCAGGTCATACGAAGGTTCAATAATTACACGCATTGTTTTTCTTTAAACTTTAAACATTAAACTATTTTCCACCCTTGTCTGCCGGTAACTACTGCCTAACGGACAGACACGGTTTGTATTTGTTATTCTGCAAACAGGATCTCCTGTATCTCCGGTTCCTCAAGGTTGATGCCAAGGATTTTTCCCTCTCGGTCGATGAGGATGGTGTGCGGGATAAACTCCACGTTATAGAGGTCGGAGCATACATGGTTCTCGTCCTCTCGCGCTTGTGCCCAAGGCATCTGTTCTTCTTCCAGAGCTGTGCGCCAAGCGGCTTCCTCGCGATCGACGGAGCAAGAGAATATCTGCAGACGTCCTTCCGGCTGGCTATAGTACATCTCTTTGAGAACCGGGATAAGGCGACGGCATGGACCGCACCACGATGCCCAGAAATCAACGAGTACGAAGTCCGTTTGTCCTACGAGTTCGCTCAGCGACAACTCGTTGCCTTCCGGCGTGACGGCGGTAAAGTCAACAAACTGCCCTCCTACTTCGGGTACGGCTACGGTCTCTTCAACAGTTACAGTATCTGTCGCGGGAGTCTGCTCTTCTGTTGCCGGTTTATGGCAGGCTACCAATGTCAGGGTAGCGGCCAGGATAATAAAGATTTGTTTTCTCATATCAATCAATTTTTTGTAATACTACTGCGCTGCGGGCCGGCAGGTACATCTTCAGCCAACCCTTGCCGTCCTTGGCGTAGAGTTCGTCATGCTCGGTGAAATGCTCTACAGAGTCGTCACTCAAGCCAAAACCTGCGAACTCTTTTGCATCGGTATTCAATACCACTTTATACTTTCCTTCCGGAACCAACATACCGTAGTCTGCGAAGGATTTCTGACCGTTCCAGTTGAAGATAAACAGCAGGTCGCCACGCGAGTAAGCCACTACCTGGTCACCCTCGTTGTCCCACCATTTCATCACCCATGGCAGGTGGTTGCCTACATGGTATCTCTTTTCCTCGGTTGTTGGTTTTTGCGTCAACAGATGCTCCTTCAACAGATGAACCATCGCCTCGTCAAAGCGGTTGAGGTCCGCGAAGAAATAGTTGGGATTGTCCACCAGACTCCATTGACGGCGGGCATATTTGTAACTCCATCCGTTGCCCTCGCGCGGGAAATCGATCCATTCCGGATGGCCGAACTCATTACCCATGAAGGTCAGGTATCCGCCGTTGATGGTGGAGGCTGTCACGAGACGGATCATCTTATGCAGCGCTATGCCGCGATCCACCATGTAGGTCGAATGACCATGCTCGAAATGCCAGTACATGTCGGCATCTACGAGGCGGAAGATGATAGTCTTGTCGCCCACCAAGGCCTGGTCATGACTCTCGGCGTACGAGATCGTCTTCTCGTCCTCGCGTCTGTTCGTCATCTCATAGAGGATATGTCCGGCTTTCCAGTCCTCGTCCTTCACCTCTTTGATATACTTGATCCAGAAATCCGGAATACCCATTGCCAGGCGATAGTCGAATCCTACACCTCCGTCTTCGATGGCAGCTGCCAAGCCGGGCATGCCCGACATCTCTTCGGCGATGGTGATTGCCTCCGGCTTGACCTCATGAATAACCTTGTTGGCTAACGTCAGGTACATCAGTGCGTCACCGTCTTCGTTGCCGTTGAAATAACTCGGGTAACCATTGAAATCCTCCCCTAATCCGTGACTGCGGTAGATCATCGAAGTAACACCGTCAAAACGGAATCCGTCGAAGTCGTATTCGTCCAGCCAGAACTTGCAGTTACTCAGCAGGAAATGCAGCACTTCGTTCTTGCCGTAGTTAAAGCAGAGACTGTCCCATGCCGGGTGCTCGCGGCGTCCGCCGTCATGGAAATACTGGTAACCTGTTCCGTCGAAATTACCGAGTCCTTCCAGTTCATTCTTGACGGCATGGCTGTGTACCAGGTCCATGATCACATGCATTCCGCGACCATGCGCATCGTCAATCAGCGCCTTCAATTCGTTCGGCGTGCCGAAACGGCTACTGGCAGCAAAGAAATTCGATACATGGTATCCGAAACTTCCGTAATAGGGGTGTTCCTGAATGGCCATGATCTGGATGCAATTATAACCTAATTTCGCGATACGCGGCAACACGTCGCGGCGGAACTCTTCGTAACTGTTCACTTTCTCCTGCTCCGAACTCATGCCTATATGGCATTCGTAGATGTATAACCCGCCTTTCTCTTTGAATTTCTTGCCCTTGTTTTTCCACTGGAATTCGGGTTCGTCCCACACTTGTGCGGAAAAGATCTTCGTCTGCTCGTCCTGCACTACGCGGCGCACATAACTCGGGATGCGTTCACCGTAGCCACCTTGCCATTCTACCAGCAGTTTGTACATCTGTCCGTGCTGCAGGGCGTTCTCCGGTAATTTGGCTTCCCATACACCATTACCGATGGGCTGGAGACGATAGTTCTCATCTTTCTGCCAGCCGTTCATGTCGCCTTTGATATAGATAGCGGTCGCGTTCGGTGCCCATTCGCGAAGCACCCACCCTTCGGAGGTCTTGTGAAGGCCGAAATACAGATAACCGCTTGCCCAGTCCGCCAAGGATTGTCCGCCGGTTAATTCAGCCTCTTTGTTCTTCGCATAGTCAGCCCGAGCCTGCAATGCTCCTTCGTAGGGCTGCAGGTAGGGGTCGCGCTCCACAATCGTCAGATGTTTCGGAGCCTGTATTTTCTTTGTTGCCATAGTATTAGAAAATTTTCAAAGGTCAGTTATTTACCCGTGCTTTAACAATTAACTTCCGGTATTCCTTACCCGGAGCGATACCGGGTTGGTGTGCATCCGACGGGAAGAAGACAGCGAAATGACCTGTCGGCACGGTAAACTTCGCAGTCGCCTTGTCACCGTAGAACTCTACGTCCTTGCCCTCATCATACTCCTGCGTCACTTCCTGACAATCCACCTGCGCTTTCCAACCCATTTCCTCGTCATCGCCAAGCGGAATCTGGATGTCCAGATAGTCTCTGTGCGCTTCCATGCGGCATTTGGATTCTTCCTTGCCCTTGAAGTCCAGAATGTTCACAAACAAGTCTTTGCCGTCCAGGAAAATCTTGCACGCAGGCAGTTCCTCAAGATCATTCTCGTTGTAGAATTTCATGAATTCTTTCAAACCGGGTACACTGTCAAAGTACCAATCGGCGTTTTCTAATTTGTCGAGTATCATAGTATTTAAGCAATTTTGCGCCGCAAAATTACAGAAAAAATCTGACATACGCAAATAAAATCATGCAAAAATTTGCACATATGCAATATTTGTAGTAATTTTGTCCCCGAAAATTTAACTACCATGCGCAAAACCATCATCTTTATGCTTTCCGTAGCATTAGTCGCTTGCACCGCCAAGCAGCCGAAACTGGAGGACGAATGCCTCTATAGTAGTTCTAAAACCCAATTCTCTTTCTGGTCAGATATTGCCGAGCAAATGGAGGTTCGTTTGTACGATACTTCGGATGTTGCGGAGTTTGAAACCATCACATTAAAGAAGGGAGAGAAAGACTTCTGGAAGGCTACCGTGAGGGGAAATCAAGCCGGCAAGTTCTATACCGTCCGCTCGTTTCAAAACGGCGAATGGAGTCCGGAGTCTCCGGGTATCTTCGCGAAAGCAGTGAGTGTGAACGGACAGCGTGCTGCAATCATCGACTTCAAGCAGACCAATCCGGATGGATGGGCGGAAGATCAGAGACCCGCAATGCCCGATCCTACGGATATAGTCGTCTATGAGACCCATCTGCGTGACTTCACAATGTCGCCCAACTCCGGTGTCGAACATAAAGGCAAGTTTCTTGCCCTGACCGAAGAGGCGCCTCTTAACTACCTCAAGGATTTCGGCATTTCGCATATTCAGCTCCTGCCGATCTTCGATTACGGTTCTATTGATGAGACGGCGTTGGATCAGAACCGCTATAACTGGGGTTACGACCCGGTCAACTACAACGTACCCGATGGCGGTTACTCGACCGATCCCTATGATCCGGTTTGCCGCATTCGCGAAGCGAAACAGATGATTCAGGCACTTCATAAAGCCGGTATCCGTGTCATCATGGATGTCGTTTATAACCATACGTACGATGCGAACGGATGCGCGCTCGGACGCGTGGTACCGAAGTATTTCTACCGTCTCAACGAAGATGGAACATACGCGAACGGTTCCGGTTGCGGTAATGAGACGGCATCCGATCACGAGATGATGCGTCAGTTTATGGTGGAATCTGTCTGCTACTGGGCACGCGAGTACCATATTGACGGGTTCCGTTTTGACCTTATGGGCATCCATGACCAGGAGACGATGAACGCCATCCGCGCGGCGCTCGATAAGATTGACCCGACGATTGTCACCTATGGTGAGGGTTGGGCAGCCATGAGTCCGGCTTACCCGTACGACTCGCTGGCTATGAAACAATGGACCTATAAAATGCCGCGCGTGGGAGCTTTCAGCGATGATATCCGCAATGCCCTCATCGGTTCTCCTTTTGACCACGAACCCGGTTTTGCTTCCGGCAACGCGGCCGGCCGGAACGATGTCATGCGCGGACTCGTTGCATGTATCGACTATACAGACCCGAATGGCCAACTTGCTCCGGTTCTGAACTGGTGGAGCGGAGAACCCATGCAACATGTGTCCTATATCACCTGCCACGACAACTACTGTCTGCGTGACAGGATTGAAGTGAGTACGAAAAATCAGAATGAAGAGGACTGCATCCGCATGAACAAACTGGCGCAGACGGCTGTGCTTGTCTCGCAAGGAATGTCGTTCCTCTACGGCGGCGAAGAACTCTATCGCACCAAGCGCGGTATTGACAACAGCTATCAGAGTCCCGACTCGATTAACATCATCCCATGGGAGAACAAGCGCAACTATCAAGACCTCTATACCTACTATCGCGAGATGATTGCCATCCGCCGTGCGCACAAAGGTTTCCGGCTCGGCAGCGCGGCTCTGGTGAAGGAGCACGTGGACTTCCTGCCGACCACCAGCGATCATCTGATTGCCTATCGCATCAAGGATTTGGAAGGTATTGACAACGCAAAGACACTTATCGTCTTGCTCAATGGCGGGGAGGACGAAGTGAAAGCGGATATTCCGGAGGGAGCATATACCATCCTGGCCTTTGACGGCGAAGCGAAGTCAGACGGCAGTCTGGGCGACTACGCCGGTAGTCACATCTTCGTAATGCCGTATTCGGCAACAATTTTAATGGAATAACCTCTAATCCCCTAATCCTCTAATCCTCTAACCCTCTAAGGCTTGCAGGCGGTCTTGCATCTCGATCATCTCGTCGCGTAAGCGGGCGGCCATTTCGAAATCGGTCGCCTTTGCTGCGGCGAGCATCTGTTTGCGTTTCTGGTCTATCGCTTTCTCCAACTTGGCGGCATTCATCTGCTGCCATTCGGCGGTCTTCCAGCTCTCGCGGATAGCCTCTTCTACGCGGCGTTTCTCCTCTTCGGGGTCTTTGTATAGCGCGGCGAGCGCAGAGGTGTTGATCTCTTTCTTGATAGCCGTTGGAGTGATGCCGTGCTCGGCGTTGTAACGCATCTGAATGGCGCGTCGACGGTTGGTCTCGTTGATGGTAGCCTGCATCGCAGGAGTGATCTTGTCGCCATACAGAATAGCCTTACCGTGTACGTGCCGCGCCGCACGGCCTACTGTCTGTGTCAGACTTCGTTGGTCGCGCAGGAAACCTGTCTTGTCGGCATCGAGGATGGCCACCAGACTCACTTCCGGAAGGTCCAGTCCTTCGCGCAAGAGGTTGACACCCACTAACACATCGTACTCGCCGCGACGCAGGTCCTCCATGATCTTCACGCGCTCGATGGTGTCTATGTCCGAATGGATGTAGGCGGACTTGATGCGGTATTTGCGCAGGTATTCGTCCAGCTCCTCCGCCATCCGCTTGGTGAGGGTTGTTACCAAAGTGCGTTCGCCGCGGTGGATACGCGTCTTGATTTCGTCCATTAGGTCATCCACCTGGTTCTCGGTCGGACGCACTTCGATCTCGGGATCCAACAGCCCTGTCGGACGGATCAACTGGTCTATGACGATGCCTTCTGAGCGGTTCAGTTCGTACTCGTCCGGCGTTGCGGAGACATAAATGGTCTGCCCCGTTTTCTGTTCGAACTCTTCGAATTTCAAAGGTCTGTTGTCGCGTGCGGCGGGCAGACGGAATCCGTATGTCACGAGGTTGTCTTTGCGCGCTTTGTCGCCCCCGTACATACCGCGTATCTGAGGAACGGTAACGTGGCTCTCGTCGATGACAAGCAGCATGTCTTTCGGGAAATAATCAAGCAGACAGTATGGCGGCGTTCCTTCTTCGCGACCGTCGAAATAGCGGCTGTAGTTCTCTACGCCCGAGCAATACCCTAACTCGTCTAACATCTCTAAATCGTATTTTACGCGCTCCTCAATACGTTTCGCGTAAAGTTCTTCGCCGATGGAGATGAAATAGTCGATTTGTTTGGCGAGATCGGCTTTAATCTGTTCTTTCGCGGCGGCGATGCGTTCGGCGCTCGTCAGGAAGATGGTTGCGGGACTCAGGTTGTATTGGTCAAATTCCTCCAGCACCTGTCCGCTGATTGGATCCACGGTCAGAATGGCGTCTATCTCGTTGCCGAAAAACTCAATCCGCACGATATAATCGGCATAGGCGAGGGCGATATCCACCGTGTCCCCTTTCACGCGGAAACGTCCGCGCGCAAGTTCTATATCATTACGCACGTATTGCGCACCCACGAGTTGTTTTAATAAGGTGTCCATGGGAATCTCCTGTCCGCGGCGTAACTCAATAACGTTCGCCGTGAAGTCCTGCGGAGAGCCCAAACCGTAGATGCAACTGACGGAACTGACGATGATGACATCTTTGCGTCCGCTCAGCAGTGCAGCTACCGCACTCAGTCTCAACCGGTCAATCTCTTCGTTGATACTCAGGTCCTTGTCGATATACGTGTCGGTCGCCGGGATATACGCCTCGGGCTGGTAGTAGTCGTAGTAACTCACGAAATACTCCACGGCGTTGTGCGGAAAGAATGCCTTCATCTCTGAATACAACTGCGCGGCGAGCGTCTTGTTGTGACTCATGATGAGGGTGGGGCGGTTCACCTCCTTGATGACGTTCGCCACGGTGAACGTCTTGCCGCTACCGGTCACACCAAGCAACACCTGCGCTTCTGCGCCTGCGTTCAGACCATCTACCAGTGCCTTAATCGCTTCCGGCTGGTCACCTGTCGGTTTATATGGACTCTCAAGTTGGAACATGCTTGCCTGCCTGCTACCTATTTACCACCTGTCTGCCACCTATTTGCCACCTTTCTTCCGCCTTCTCCCAAAGGGTGCTCAATGGATGCTGAAAGGGTGCTCAATGGCTGCTGAACACAACCTGAGCACCCTCTTGCTTTTCTTTTCAGATGAGTCTTATTTAACTCGTCTTTCCTGGATGCGGGCTTTCTTACCCGTACGCTCGCGGAGGTAGTACAGTTTCGAACGACGTACTTTACCGTACTTGTTCACTGTAATGCTCTCGATGAAGGGGCTGTCCATCGGGAAGATACGCTCTACACCTACGTTGCCGCTCATCTTGCGAACTGTGAAGCGCTTCTTGTCGCCGCTACCGTGGATGCAAATTACATCACCGCGGAACTCCTGAACACGCTCTTTGTTACCTTCTTTGATACGGTAACCGATAGTTACCTGGTCTCCTGCCTTGAATGCAGGGAATTCTTTCTTCTCACCGGCAAATGCTTGCTCGGCTACTTTGATCAAATCCATTCTTTCAATCTTTTTATGGATCAGTACTTACACATCGGGCATTTACTACTATTCGGTCGCCAATTCTCTAATTCATTGCCGCCTAATTCAATCGCCAGAGGCACGACATGTCCTATTTCTCATTCGAAACGGGCTGCAAAAGTACTGCTTTTTTTTGAATTGACCAAAAAAATCGCTGTTTTTTTTATAAAAAAATGCAATTTGACAAAAAAAGAGGCCCGAAGACCTCTTTTCTTGTTGGCTATTCCTCTTACGACTTGACGTACGCGGTGTGCATCTTGACCAGGGAGTTATAGAACTCATCGAAGTCAGAGGTACGGGTAGCGTTGTATGTCAAGGTGTCGTCCGGATCCAGACTCTGATACTGGAAGAGCGAGGGGTAGTCTCCGAACGCATAGATAATCTTCGCTAAGACGCTGTTGCTATGCGAGATAACCTCCAGGGTACTATACGAAGCCACGTTGCGGAAGTTCGCAATCTGGCTATACAGCAGCCGCTCTTGATCCAGGATCGGGAACTGGTCATAAGCCGTATCCCATACGCCGTGCATGTAGACAATGCTATCGCGCATCGCTACGCAGACACGGACCACGAGTTCGCGTAAGGTGTCGCCCGGATTGGTACTGTCGTTACCGTTGCTGTCGGTATCCATGAAGTAGCAGGAGAAGAAGACTTTACCGTTACCGTTCTGGATATCTTTCTCGGAGATCTTCGCCTGACGGAGGGCCTCTTTCACGAAGTCACCCTTATCGATGATAGAGGTGTCGTTCGGACCCGCAAAGAGCGAGCAGAAGGCCTTGAACTCTTCTACCGAAGGACGGGTGTTATAGGCATCCATGGCTTGGTTGAAGAGGTTGATACGCTCGTCGTTGGCATCCGAGATTTTCTTACGCTCCGCAGCGGTCGAACTGAAGCGCGCGATGGTAGCGATGATCCAGACCACGATAGGCAGCAGGATCAAGATGATACCCATCCAGCCTCTCCAGCCTTTTGCCATACCGAGGTACTCCATGTCCGGTTGCGCGAGGATCTCTTCCTCGGAGATATTACGCGAGCGGAAATGTACTTTCTTAGCCTCGTCTTTATACATATAGCAAAGACGCGTGCGCGTGGAGTCGGCAGCAGCCTCTTTCTCATAAGCGGCTTGCGCACGCTCGCGTGCCTCTGCCACTTCTTTCTTGGTCATCTTCTTGGTATTGACCTGCTCCATACGCTCTTGCACGGTCTCGACATGTGCGGGGAAACCGTCCACCCAATCGCAGGTACCCACGATGGCTACCAGGATTACCCATACGAACGCTGCTACGAGACATTTCCAGATGGAACGCCAGAGCGGTTTGAGATAACCCGGCTTGGGCTCGATATTCGGCTCGGGCGGATAGTAGAGGTTGCGGAAGAAGTCCTGACGCACTTCTTCATCCGCTAAACGGATGATGTTATCCGTCTCGCACTCATAGTCCGTCACACGCGGCATGTCGCAGAAGTTGCTATAGCTGCCGATGGCTTGCTCCAAGAGGCGCGAACCGCCTTCGGACGGTTCCTCATTGCCTTTCAGTTTATCCAACAGGATCTGCGTCTTCTCGTCGGTGATGAGAACGTGCTGCTCGATCTCTTGCAGTTCGTCCTCTTCCTGCGCGGTGACGCGCGCCTGCTTCATCAGCTCGGCCGGAGATAGTTTGTCGGTATCGACGTTGATACCCATGCTCGACATACCTTGACGTAAGATCATCTGAAGGATCAGGAACTTACGCTTCGGCTGGATCTGCACGGCGGTGTTCAACCACTCTTCGATACGGTTCATCTCCGCCTTACTCAGGTTCATTACCGAGCGGTGGTGGAACATCGAGAGGGCAGCATAGTAGTACACATCCGGATTCGACGGCGTGAGTTGAACAGCCTTCATCATGTACTCGTCCGCTAACTCATAGTTCTTCAGACCCAGATAGGTCAGACCCATAGCGAACTGTGCATTCGAGTCTTTCGGACATGCCGCTACCTGCTCTTGGAACTCTGCGCGGTACTCAGCAGCCTCAGCCGCAGTGAACCGCAACGGGTTCACTGTAGCCGGCTGAATACTATGCTTGGTATGGCATTTACCGCACTCGGTAACACCCGGTGCCAAGATCTTTCCACAGACCTGGCACTGATTGACGGTTAGTTGTGCCATTACTTCTGAACTTTATCTTTTACCTTATCTACAGCGCCTTTGGCAGCCTCGGTTACTTTGTCTACCACGCCGCTCTCTTTCACTTTGTCTACCGCTTTCTTCGTGATGGAGGAAGCAGCTGCAGTTACTTTCGACCAGTCGTGGTCGCGCTTAGCGGCAGCTATTGTTACGTAGGTCATGATGATGACGGAGGTGATACAGAAGATCAACAGACCGATGAACATCAGGAGGAGCTTGATGGCGATGATCGCGATATTTCCGGTATCGCTCTTGGTCTCAGTCGATCCGTCGGAATAAACGACCTCATAATCCGGCAGCAAGGACATTGCCAAACCGCTACCCAGGAAGAAGCCTGCAATAGCAAAGCCCACTTTCTGTACGCCGCCCAGCACTTTATTCTCCGTACGGTGACGCGTGATGTTATAACCGAACTGATGGCTCGAGTAGATATAAGCCGGGATTAACAGGATGACGTAAATCAGGAAGATCCACATCCAGATAGCGTGTTTGTTCGCTGCTTTCAGCTCGCGAGCCTGCTCCTTCAACGCGAATTTCTGATAGTCCTTGAAGTTCATCTTGTTGATCTCTTCATACTGCTCGTGGTATTTCTTGAGCGACTTATCGTAGTTCTCGATGCTCTTCTGGTATGATTTACGACGATCTTTGGACGTACAAGTATCCAAACGTGCCTGATAGTCTGCTTTGCCTCTCTCGGCGTTCGTGATACGATACTTGGTGTTGATCAGACGGGCCTCTTTATTGGCATTCGCATTGGTCAACGGCAGCACGCGCCACTCGTCCGCGCACTTCTCGTAAGCGATGGTGGTGTCCTGTGCGGTCCAATTCTCGATCTGCTTGCGCTCGTTCTCTACCTTTGCCAAATCATCCTTGGCATCGCTGCGCAGATACATCATTCCGAAGATGGAGAGCACACAACCTAAGATGAGCGACCATTGGAAGGTCCAGTGTTTCTTACGCGACCAGTCTACGATATCGCGCAACTCGCCCAGACGCTCTTTGAAGAAACTGTCGTTCGGATCTTTGGCTGCTTTCTCTGCCTTGTTGAGCAGGTCATCCATCTCATCGCATTCCGCTTCGGTGCAAGGATAGATATCATCGATGGTGACAGAGTCGCCGTTGCGGTCCTCCTCCGTGAGGTGGCTACTCGTACGCATGGCTGCGTCCAATAACTCATAAGCCTCTTCGTTGACTTGGTTGTTGACTTTGGCTTCGTTCAGATCCTCCTCGGTGAAGGATACATAACCTTTCTCGTGCGTTTGTTGACGCTTGTTAATACGGTCTTTTAATGACATAGTAGTAAGTATTTGATTGTTTGTTATTGATTAATCAGTTTGTTCGCACGGCTGCGGAACGAGTCGGCTTTCGAAGCCAACTGACGCGGCGGAACGGATTCGGCATCGCGAATCAGGGCGTTCCATGCGCGTTGGGTCTCAGGCGTAGCGTGCTCAGCTGCCAAGTCTTTCAACTCGGCTACCAGGTCGCGTACATCCTCCGTGGCGTTCTCCAACTCCGTCTGCTGCGTGTTATATACCACGTCGTGACGACCCATTACCGCAGCGATGACGATCCACAGCACGGTGATAGCCAGGATGCCCACCAGGTAGATGCGGATAGACATCTCCGGCCAGGTATCCAGGATATCCGGCAGGTCGAAATGGATGCACAGCAGCGTGCGGCCCGTTTGCGTGCCGCAGATGAAGAAGAAGATCATCCACGCGATAGACGCGATGATATAATACAGCGTGCCGACACCTAAGAACACACGGAAATAAATTGTCTGCTCATCTACCGAGCGTGACTGCAAACGACCCCAGCGAAGCCATACGAAGAACAGTACCTCGAGGGCGATCAACCACGTCATGTTAATCCAATACAAAGCCGTAGGCTCAGCGGGCTTCAAGAGGAAAAAGCCCAGCAACGTCACTCCTATTGCCAGGAGCGGTGTCAGAAAAGAATAAAACGGATTTTTCATACCGGTATTGTTTTTAGAATATTACATTGTAGGAGGAGCGGGCGGTGTCGGAGGCGTAGGAGGAGCCGGAGGACCGAACAAAGCCGCTATCTCCGGAACGGTCGAAGCGGCAGCCCAAGCAGCCATGCCGGCCTTCCATACCATCGTCTGCGGCGTTAACATACCCTGCGAAACCATCTGCTGCAGACCGTTCATGTCGTACGGACCGGCCTGCTGGTTATTGATAAAGAGATAGACCTGAATCGCCTGCGGCATGGGAGGAGGAGCCATCTGCGGCTGCGCCGTCATAGCACCCTGAGCCATCTGACCCATCATGCCTCCCATGGCGCCACCCATACCGAAGCCCATTCCGATACCCATTCCGGCGCCCATCATCTGGCCTGCACTACCTTCGTTGCCGGCAGCCGTTTGCATAATATCGAACTGACGCTCTTGCTGGTAGTTGTAACCCTCGCGTTGACGCTTGCGAGCCAAAGCGCGGCTCTCGAGGTCCATCGCACCGGCATCGGTCTGAGCCGCTAAGATCTTCTGGTAGTTCGGGTCGCTCTCGATGGGGTTGATACCCTCTACATCGAATTTCGTCAACTCTACACCGTAGTCCTCGAGGTATGCATTCACCTCATTCTTCGCATAGTCTGCTACTTCGCCGAGGTAGTTATTGACCTCCGTGATGCTCACTTTGCGCTGGCTGAAGAACTTACTCAATGCTGGTGTCACGCGTTGCGAGATAGCCGAAGAGAACTCTTTGGCGAAATCATCCAGCCATATCTCATGCTCCGTACCGCCGTATTCGCGGATGAAGGCAATGGCATTGACGATGCGGAACTCATAACTACCATATGCGCCAACTTTGATCGTGATACCCTCATCACTCAGCGTGAAGTCGCGTACCGTCAGACCTACGCCCCAGCCGGCATCTTCGCCCGCAAAACGCTGACGCTTCGTGCTGACGGTGAACAAGGTGGTCTTGAACGCCGAATTGCCGCCGAAGGGGATGTTCATGATCTTCTCCAGGAACGGCACGTTGTTCGTTGTCAGCGTGTGGCTGCCCGGAAGGAAGAGGTCGGAATACATACCCTCCGACATGAAGACCATCTGTTGGCCCTCCTGCACGGTTACCTTCGCGCAGGTACTCAAGTTGTCATAAGGATAGCGCTGAAGCAGACATCCTTTCTCTAAGTTGACAAAGACATTGTCAATGAAGCCGGTACGTTCGGTACCCTGACCGTCAAACGTCTGTCCGTCTGTACGGGGCTTGTTAAAATTGAATAATCCCATAATGGTATTGGTTTTTAAGATTGATTGACTAAGAGACATCAAAAAGGAAGTACCATCTGCTGCGGAAATATTTTTCGCAAGCGATAACGAACGCTATATACGGACCCTGCATCCACGTGGAAAAGGCTCGCAATATCGCGAACCTCCATATTAATCAGGAAAGTCAGTATATATCTCAGATTAGTCGCTGTTAGAGGTTTAGTAGCCGCACGGCACAAAGCCTCCACATGCTCCAATTGAAGCAGACTAAGGCGCTCCAGTAATTCGGATTTCAGACTAGGAACAATCGAAGAAGACTGAATAAGTATTCGTAAGTGCTCAATCTGTGTCTCTATGTAAACTTGTTGAGTTTGCATGCGGCATTTCCAATTCGCCTGCAAAGGTACAACAATTTACACATATGGCATATAGACAAATCTAGATTTTTTTAGAAAAGCCCCTTGAGAGTACTATTTTTTCGCTTGATGCGATAGCGTACGGTATATACACTTGCAGGCGAAATGTTGAATATTTCTGCAATTTGCTCTGCCGTCAAGCCGGCGGCAAAACACATCAGGTAGCGCTTGTCCATCACGGACAAATCCGCTGCATCTACGATGGTGTTTTTGAATATCACGAGGTTGAGTTCACGTATTTTTCTAATGGCATCGGCTTTGTAGTTTGCTTTTGGCGGCAACTCGCTTAACTGCAACAGTAGACCCTCTCTCAGAGCCTCCAGCGGTTCCGTATTGCCGTACTCGCGTGCTTGAAGCAACTCGTTATGCATATTCTCCGCTTCCAACGCCTTGGCGTACAGCTCCTCTTCGATGCGTCTCTTGCGGTTCCACACCGCTAAGAGAATGGTTAAGATACTGATAATAGCCAGCACGCTTATCGCGAAACTGTTCATCATCACTTGATTGATGCGTTTCTGACGTTCGATTGTTAGTTCCTTTTGCGCAACTTCGTATTTGGTCTGCACGTCATCCAGAATGCGCTGACGCTCCAGACTATAGCGCTCGTTGTTGTTCTCCGTTAGTAGTTGCTGATAATGTAGCGCCTCGGCATACCTACCCTGTGATGTATACAACTCCACCAGGAATGCGTATGCTTCGCCACGCTCTGTGATGATTGAACCCGGAGAATCTTGAGCAATCGTGTCGATTAGCGCAAGAACTTGGAACATTTGAGTTTCCGCATGTGCATAGTCTTTATCGTAGTAATATAACCACGCCCGCAAATCGTTGACACTTACCATTACCTCTTGATAATCGATGCGATGGGCAAGTCTTGAGGCACTGAGTTCTGCACGGTCGAGGTAATACAGGATACTATCTCTCTCTGAAGGATCATATAGCAAATCATACACTAAAGCCTGGTTGTAGTAATTCCATTCCGGCATGATATTATAAGGTCTTAGATCCGGAATCTGCTCCATATAACGAATACTCTTCCGTCCGGCCTCTGTTGCCTGTTCGGCATTCTCCTGTAGTACCTCCCATGCAAAAAGAATCGAGTAATAGTTATACTGCGTTATGGCAGAGGTGTCGCGTTTTGCTAACTGCTGCAACTCATTTAGTAGGGCATGCATATGGAGTGTGTCTCCGATGGAATTATATGCAATGCATCGCTCGTAGAGACATAAAGATGCCCACGCCGGTTCATCCAACTGTAAATACATCTCATATGCTTGTTGTGCGTATTCCTGCGCCTCTTCTATCATGCCCAGTTTGCCTGCTGTATAAGCATAATTACGTAGATTATGAGCTTTCTCCTTGCTCGCCGGAGAGTTCTCCAAGGCATTGATCCTCAAGCGAATACTATCCAACGCATCTCTATTATTCACTCCGCGCGCGAAAACATCAACGGCAAATGTTGAGCACAATAGACCCACCAAACAAAACACGAATCCTATGTGACGCCAAATCTTCATTTCGGCTGCAAAGGTACAAAAAAATTTGCATATATCAAAAAAAATCAGTACTTTTGCAGTCGCAAAAGAGAAAAGATGTCAAACACCTTTGGCGATAAATGGAGTTTCACCTCTTTCGGTGAGTCGCACGGAGCTGCGATAGGCGGTGTGCTGGACGGCGTTCCGGCAGGTTTGCACATCGACTTTGCGCAGATACGAGAAGCACTTGAACGCAGAGCGGGAAAAAGGCGTGAGGGAGTGAGTGAATTAGGGATTGAAGGGAAGGGAGTTTCTGCCCGGGCACAGCGTGAACCGGATGAGGTGGAGTGGCTAAGCGGTGTCAAGGAAGGTGTTACTTTAGGTACTCCCATCGCCTTTATCATCCGCAACAAAGATGCAAGGCCGGAAGACTACGAATATCTCAAGCATACCTACCGCGTAGGTCATGCCGACAAAGTGTATGAACAGAAATACGGTATTCGCGACTGGCGCGGGGGAGGCAGGGCCAGTGCCCGAGAGACGGCGGCGCGCGTGGTGGCCGGAGAAATAGCCAAACAGGAACTGTCCGCCAAAGGTATTGCTATTCACGCACAACTCATTCAGGTGGGCGCAGAGACCGACCCTGCGAAGTTTACTGATACCATCGCTTCTTACCAACGAGAAGGGGATTCCATCGGCGGCATCATCGAATGCCGTATCAACGGCCTACCGGTTGGAACAGGCGAACCCATCTTCGATAAACTGCAGGCACATCTTGCCTATGCTGTCATGAGTATCAACGCTTGCAAAGGTTTTGAGTACGGCACGGGTTTTGGTGGTGTCGCCCAACCGGGCTCTGCTATCAATCACCTCTCCGGAGGCATCAGCGGAGGTATAAGTGACGGCTCAGAGATCCTCTTCCGATGCGTCTTCAAACCCACACCAAGCACACCGAAAGCCGGCGTGAAAGGACGCCATGATGCCTGCGTGGCGGTAAGGGCAGTACCTGTGGTCGAAGCCATGACAGCCCTCGCTTTGGTACAATTTTTGTAGAAACAATATCGTAATCCCGTAATTACGTAATACCGAAATAACGATTAAAATTTTAATATATAATGGCACAGAAAAAATTAACTCGCTCCGCCAACAAAGTGTTGGCCGGCGTATTGGGAGGCATCGCTGAGTACTTCGAAGTAGATGCCACGTTGGTACGCATTTGCTACGCAGCACTCGCAGTCTTTTCTGCCGGATTCCCCGGGATCCTCTTGTACATCATCATGTGGCTGATCATGCCGGAGAAAGGACCCGAAGATCCCAAAGACAAGTTCGAGGATGCGGAAGTAGTCAAATAAGCAATTCTCCAACAACAAAAGAAGCGGCTCATTTGAGTCGCTTCTTTTTGTTTATTGGTAGCGATTATTTAACCACAACCGGCTCGTATTTAGGAACGAGGGATTTCATTACCGTCCATCCGATGAGGTAAGCTACAGCACAGATACAGAAGATGATCATGTATCCTGCGGGCTTGCCGCTGAAACCGAAGAACTGGAATGCCTCGCCCATCTTGTCGGCATAGGTGAACAGCATACCCGAACCTTTGTTGATGAGGAACGAACCTACACCGCCTGCCATAGCACCGATACCGGTGATGGTAGCGACAGCCGATTTGGGGAACATATCACCCGTGGTGGAGAAGATATTCGCGCTCCAACTCTGGTGAGCAGCACCCACAATACCGATGATGATAGCTACAGCCCACGGGCCATAGACACCGCCGAGCGGCTGTGCGAACAACGCAAAAATCGGGAAGAACGCGAAGATCAACATCGCGCGCATACGTCCTGCGTACGGCTCCATGCCTTTCTTCTCTACGAAGATCTTCGGCAAGTAACCACCGAACAACGAAACGACTGTTACGATAGCATAAAGCGTGAAAATCAACGCAATACCTTGCGGATCGGAAGCCTTAATACCGAACTGATCTTGGAAATAAGCAGGTGCCCAGAACAGGAAGAACCACCAAACACCGTCGGTCATGAACTTACCAAACGCAAAGGACCAGGTCTGTTTGTGCTTGAAAGCCTCACCAAACGACATCTGTTTCTCCTCTTTTACTTCCTCTTTCGGAGCATCTTTCTCGTCTTGGTGGATATATTCGAGCTCAGCCTCGTTTACATGCTTGGACTCCTCGGGTTTGTCATAGACAAAGATCCAGATACCTGCCCAGAGGAAGCCCAGCGCACCGATGATGATGAACGCCATCTCCCATCCGAGGCTCTTCGCCAGCAGAGGAATAGTAGCCGGAGCTGCGAGTGCGCCCACCGATGCACCTGCGTTGAACAGGGCGGTCGCGAACGCACGGTCTTTCTTCGGGAAATACTCTGCGGTCACCTTGATGGCAGCAGGGAAGTTACCTGCCTCACCAAGACCTAAGATCAAACGGCAGAAGAGGAACAGATACACACTCACCATCGAGATCGTGCTCACTATCGCACCGGTTGCATTCAGCAAAGCAGCTTTGTCGGCAACACCGACGATCTGCTCGGTTACCCAACCGCAGCCTGCGTGCATCACAGCGCCTAACGACCATACGACGATGGCAATCAGGTAGCCCTTCTTCGTGCCCATCCAGTCGATGAACTTACCGGCGAAGAGGCAGAAAATAGCGTACGCGATAGAGAACACACCGGTGATGGTTCCGTAGTCGGAGTCGGTCCAGTGGAACTCAGGCTGAATAAACTCTTTGAAGGTCAACGACAGAACCTGACGGTCCATGTAGTTAACCGTAGTGGCGAAGAAAAGCATCGCACACATGACCCAACGCCAGTTGGTCATAATTTCTTTTTTACTCATAATTTTTTTCGTTATTACGTAATTACGTTATGACGTTATTACGAGTTATTTGCGGCAAGCCGCAATGATTTCAAAACACTCTTTGCACTTTGCCGTGACGTAAGCCCAGTCTCCGGCTTTTACCTTGTCGCTCGGGAAGAGCTTGCTGCCCATACCGACGCAGTAAACACCTGCTGCGAACCATTTCTCGAGGTTCTCTTTCTCCGGAGCGACACCACCAGTAACCATGATCTTCGACCACGGCATCGGAGCCATCAGACCCTTTACGAGGTTCGGACCAACTACATCGCCCGGGAAGACCTTCGTGAAGTCGCAGCCAACCTCCTGAGCCGCACCGATCTCGCTCGGCGTCAAGCAACCCGGACAGTAAGTCACGCAACGACGGTTGCAGACCACTGCGATGTCCTTGTTGAACAGCGGACCAACAACGAAGTTAGCGCCTAACTGCAAGTACAGCGCTGCCGTCGGAGCGTCAACCACGCTACCGATACCGAGTGCCAATTCCGGGCACTCTTTAGCTACCCACTTGCTCAGTTCGCCGAATACCTCGTGCGCGAAATCGCCACGGTTGGTGAACTCGAAAGCGCGTACGCCGCCCTCGTAGCAAGCCTTAATCACGTTTTTACAAACTTCCACGTCCTTGTGATAGAACACAGGAACCATCGGTGCAGCGGCAATCTTCGCCATCACCTGAAATTTATCAAACTTAGCCATTTCTTTCTTTGTTTTTTCGTTATTACGGGATTACGTAATAACGTTATTACGAATTATTAGCGTTGTACTCGTCCATTCGCATTACCACCTGCAAGGCTGAGCACTTCGTCCTCCGAAACGAGGTTGTAGTCGCCGTTGATGGTGTGCTTGAGCGCCGAAGCGGCCACTGCGAACTCAAGCGCCGAAGCCTGGTCGCCCGGATATTTGAGCATACCGTGGATCAGACCGCCGGAGAACGAGTCACCGCCACCTACGCGGTCGATGATCGGGTTGATCTCGTAACGCTTGCTCTGGTAGAACTCTTTGCCGTTGTAGATCATCGCCTTCCAGCCGTTGAAGGTAGCGCTGTAGCTCTCGCGCAGCGTCGAAACAACATACTTGAAGCCGAACTCTTTCATCATCTGCTCGAAGATGCCCTTGTAGCCCTCAGCGTTGGTCTCGCCGCCTTCTACATCTGCATCGGGCTTGAAGCCGAGACAGAGCTCTGCATCCTCTTCATTACCGATACATACATCTACATACTTCATCAATGGACGCATGATAGAGATAGCTTTCTCGCTGGTCCACAGTTTCTTACGGAAGTTCAGGTCAACCGAAACGGTCACGCCGTGACGTTTGGCAGCCTCGCAAGCCAGTTTGGTGATCTCTGCAGCCTTGTCCGAGATAGCCGGAGTGATACCGCTCCAGTGGAACCATGCTGCGCCTTCCATGATCTTGTCGAAGTCAAAGTCCTTCGGATCCGCCTCAGCGATGGCGCTGTGAGCACGGTCGTAGATGACCTTGGACGGACGCATCGAAGCACCTGTCTCGCAGTAGTACAATCCGATGCGGTCGCCGCCACGAACGATATAATCGTCCTTCACGCCGTAACGACGCAGCGAGTTAACGGCAATCTGACCGATCTCGTGCTTCGGCAGTTTGGTAACGAGATAAGCCTCGTGGCCGTAGTTGGCGCACGAAATAGCCACGTTTGCCTCACCACCACCGGGGATGATACGGAAGTGATCAGACTGAATGAAACGATCTTGTCCTTCCGGACTCAGGCGGAGCATAATCTCGCCCAATGTAATAATTTTAGCCATGATGAAAAATATTTATAGTTTATGATTGCAAATTAAAATTTGAAGTAATTCTTTGCGTTGTTGTAGCAGATGTCTTCTACCATCTGTTGAACGCGGGCTTTCTCGTAACCGGTGTACGGGATCATGCCGTTCTCGATGTCGTTGCCGAGGACGTTGCAAAGCGTGCGGCGGAAGTACTCATGGCGCGGATAGCTCAGGAACGAACGGCTGTCGGTCAGCATACCTACCATGCGGCTCAAGAGACCGAGGTTGGAGAGTGCCATCATCTGCTTCTCCATACCGTCTTTCTGATCGAGGAACCACCAGCCGGAACCGAACTGAATCTTTCCCGGTACCGAACCGTCCTGGAAGTTACCTAACATCGTGGCAATCACTTCGTTAGCGCACGGGTTGAGGTTGTAGAGAATGGTCTTAGCCAGATGTCCTTCGCTGTTCATCTCATCGAGGAAATGGCTCATGGCCTTCGCGGTCGTGAACTCGCCGATGGAGTCGAAACCGGTGTCTGCGCCGAGCTGAGCAAACATCTTGCTGTTATTGTTACGGATAGCACCGTAGTGGTACTGCTGCGTCCAGCCCGAAGCGTAGTCCATCTCGGCCTGAGCGTGCAAGTAAGCGTGCTTGTACTGACGGATCTCATAGATGGAGAGTTCCTTGCCTGCAAGGGCTTTCTCGAAGATGGCATTGATCTCAGCGTCGGTGTACGGCTCGTCGTAGAACTCCTCGATACCGTGGTCGGAGAGACGGCAACCCATCGACTCAAAGAAATCATGACGTTTCTGGAGAGCGTCCACCATGTCTGCGAAGTTGCGGATCTCTACGCCGGCTACCTTAGCCAGTTTCTCGATGTATGCTTTCCAAGTAGCGGCTTCGATGTTCATACCTGCGTCCGGACGCCATGTCGGCAACATACGAACCTCTGCGGTCGGGTCTTCCTTGACCATCTTGTGCCACTCGAGGCTGTCAGCCGGGTCGTCGGTCGTGCAGACGAGTTCCACGTGATAGTGCTTCATCAGTCCGCGCGGACAGAACTTCGGATCGTTGGCAATGAGGTCGTTGCACTTGTCGTAGATAGCACGTGCGGTCTCGGGGTTCAAACGCTCCTCAATACCGAAAGCGGTCTTGAGCTCCAAATGGGTCCAGTGGTACAGCGGGTTGCGGAAAGTATAAGGAACGGTCTCTGCCCATTTCTCAAACTTCTCCCAGTCGGTGGTGTCCTTACCGGTGCAGAAACGCTCGTCCACGCCGTTCGAACGCATTGCACGCCATTTGTAGTGGTCGCCCATGAGCCAGATCTGTGCGATGGATTCGAAACGCTTGTTCTCGGCAACCATCTGCGGAATAAGGTGGCAGTGATAATCGATAATCGGCATTTTAGCCGCATGATTGTGATACAACTCCTGTGCTGTCTCTGTCTGCAGCAGGAAATCTTTGTCCATGAAAGCTTTCATAAAGAATTATAGTATTAAATGATGTTATTTTTCCCGAGACTGGTACGCGCTAAACATGCGCGCACAATATATCGGCTGCAAAATTACCTAAAAAATCGCAACTCTATGTGTAAAAATTGACGCATTTTTTGCACATATCAAAAAAATATATTACCTTTGCAGCCGATTCGGACAAAATGGACACTTTATCGAACATACGTCAACCTTTATCGGCGCAGTGGAAGCACTACGAGCGGATGATGGAGGCATCGCTGCGAGCGGACAATAAGTTACAGCAAGAGGTGCTGTCTTACGTAGGTTCACGTCGCGGCAAACAGTTGCGTCCGTTACTGGTATTACTGGCTGCGCAGATCTGTAATCCGGTGACGGAAAAAACCATTCGTTCAGCCGTTGCACTGGAACTGTTGCATACGGCAAGTCTCATTCACGATGATGTCGTAGACAGTTCCGATACTCGTCGCGGCGTAGCGGCGGTGCATACCAAGTGGTCCAACAAGGTTGCGGTACTTATCGGCGATTACATGTTGGCGAAGGTGATAGGATTGGTGGCCGAAGTGCGTAATATTCGCATCTTAGAGATCGTGTCCCAGTTAGGTAAGAGTTTGTCAAGTGGAGAAATGGTGCAGTTGCACGTAGGGCAGAGTATGTGGATTGATGAGGCGCGCTATTTGCAAGTAATCAACCAGAAGACCGCTCAACTGTTCCAAGCCTGCTCCGAGGCGGGCGCTGAGAGTGCAGGATGTACGCCGCGTCAACGCGCCGCGCTGCGCGAATACGGACGGTTGTTGGGATTGTGTTTCCAGATAAAAGATGATATCTTCGATTATAGCGATTTGGAGGAAATAGGCAAACCGACGATGAGTGATTTGCGGGACGGAAAAGTTACGCTACCGCTGATAGAAGCATTGCGGAGAGCACCACAGAGTGAAGCGGAGCACATCCGTGAGTTAGGTGAGATGTTGGCGGCGCACAGCGAGACCATAGAAATCGATAAAGCACTGCAGGAGATCAAGGCGTTTGTGATGCGCTTCAAAGGGGATGAGTATGCCGTGCGCCAGATGTTAGCCTATAAAAAGCAAGCCATGGAAGCTTTAGGTATCTTCCATGACTGTCCTGAGAAAACAAGTCTGCTGGCTTTACTGGACTACGCCATCAATAGAGTTCAGTAATTGTTCTCTTAATTCATCATCGCTGATGGTAGCGAGGACGTCTTTCATAAACGCGTTAACGAGGAGTTGGCGCGCTTTCTGTTTGTCTATGCCTCGTTGTTGCATGTAGAAGAGTGCGGACTCATCGAGTTGTCCGGTCGAAGCACCGTGGGTAGCCTTGACATCATCAGCGTAGATTTCCAGTTGCGGTTGCGTGCGCATTTCCGCGTCCTTGGAGAGGAGGAGATTGCGGTTGGTCTGATGGGCATCGGTCTTCTGCGCGTCCTGTGCAATCTTCAGATCTCCGATAAAATGACCGCGCGATTGATCCGCTAACACAAACTTAATCAACTGATTAGATGTGCCGCCTCCTACAGCGTGTGTGACGTGCGTCTCGGCAGTGACGGATTCATCACCATGCAAGTTCTCCAAGCCATAAATCTCCGTCAGGCAGCCTTCTCCTAATTGGTTTACCGTAATAGAGAACGAGGCATTGATCACATGTATTTTCACATGCGAACCGGCTTCCTGATCGATTTGAAGATTTACTTCTTCGTTGATGAAGACACGCTCAAATATTTCGCCTTTAGATATTCTCATATCCATGCTCTTCGAGTTCGAGGGCTAAGGTTTTGTCGCCTGTTTTGACGATTTTTCCGTCTGCGAGGACGTGCACAAAGTCAGGGACGATGTAGTCTAGCAGTCGCTGATAGTGGGTGATGACGATGGAGGCGTTCTGCGGAGTCTTGAGGCGGTTGACACCTTCGGCTACGATGCGGAGTGCGTCAATATCGAGTCCTGAATCAGTCTCATCGAGGATCGCGAGACACGGCTCCAACATCGCCATCTGGAAGATCTCATTCTTTTTCTTCTCACCACCGGAGAAACCTTCATTAACCGAACGGTTATTGAGTTTGTCGGGGAGTTCCAAGAGTTTCTTTTTCTCGCGCATAAGGGAGAGGAACTCTTTTGGCGAGATGGGTTCTTTCCCTTCGTACTCGCGTTTGGCATTGATGGCGGTACGCATGAAATTGGTCATGCTGACACCGGGAATCTCTACAGGATATTGAAAAGAAAGGAACACGCCTGCGCGTGCGCGTACTTCCGGTTCCATCGCCAGAAGGTCCTGTCCTTTGAGATAGACTTCGCCGGAGGTTACTTCATAGGCGGGGTTACCGGTGAGGACAGCAGAGAGCGTGGATTTACCAGCCCCGTTTGGCCCCATGATAGCGTGAACCTCACCTTCGTTGATGACGAGGTTGACGCCCTTGAGAATCTCCTTTCCACCGATAGAGGCATGCAAATCTTTTATTTCTAATAATTTATTCATTTCTTAAAAATAGTAAACTTTTTACAGTTGGCTCATCACTACTTCTCCGACAGCCTGAAGGGTGGATTTTGATATGTTATCCATGTTGTCTTTGCGCGTGTGCCACCAAGATGCGAAACCGGTGGCATTGCGTATATCATAATGGATAATGTCCACGCAAGGAATACCGGCGATATAATTGACGTAATAGTGGTCGTCGGTAATAGGATAGGATTGCTGGTTGTTGAAATATGTGCCATATCCGAGTTTCTCGGCGGTGTTCCATATCTGCTGCTGGTAGTTGGCGGCATATTGGGTGGAGTACAGCTCCCGCGGGAAGGAAGCGTCCGGTGCTCCGACCATATCTAGCACTATGCCGTATTGATAGGCAGGCGCATTGATTTTGGCATAACTGGTAGCCCACAACTGCGAACCCAGACACCATGTGTCTTCCCGTTCTGCTCCCGTGTAGAAACGCGGTGTGCCCATATCTTCGCAATCAAACAGGACGATGTCCACAGGTATGCGAAGGGTGGAGTCCGCTATGCGCTGACCGAGTTGCCGGCCTACCTCAAGCAGCACGCCTACACCACTCGCACCATCGTTGGCACCGGGTACATTGTAATAGCGGTCGTTGTAGTTCTCTTCCTCATCGCACCACGGGCGTGTGTCATAGTGGGCGCCCAGAAGAACACGGGGGCGATTCGCCGTCTCCGGAGTATTGAAATGTGCAATGATATTGTATATCTGCTGCATGTTGCCACGGTAGTCCGGCATCTGTCCCCGTTGCAGTTCAACGATAGCGCCTTGCTCGCGGAAGGTCTGAATCAACCATACAGCGCAGTCATTATGCGCTTTGCTGTTCGGGACGCGCGGACCGAAAGCCATTTGGCGTTCGATATAGGCATACGCCGAGTCGGAAGAAAAAACGGGACGCGTAATAGCGGCTTGCTTTTTGCCGCAAGCCGCTAAGAGAAAACATGTTATGTATAATAGGATTTTTTTCATCGGATATTGGTCTCACTAACGGAGGTGTGGTTTTGAATGGAACGTATGGTCTGCGCTATAGACCCTGCCAAGGTCTCGATATGCAGTTTATGGCAGCGTAGGGGATCAATAGGAAGCGAGTCGGTGCATACGAGTTCTTCGAGCGAAGATTCTTCAATGCGTTGGCACGCAGGACCGCTGAGCACACCGTGCGTCACTACGGCGCGTACACTCCTTGCACCGGCAGCCGTCATGACTTCCGCCGCTTTGCAGAGCGTACCTGCAGTGTCGGCGATATCATCGAAGAGCACAACATCTTTACCGTACACGTCACCAAGCACACGTATCTCGGATACTTTGTTGAAATCCGGACGGTTCTTATAGCATATAACCATAGGTACTTCGCGATCGGTAAGCACGTGCAGTTTCTTCGCGAAGTTCGATGCGCGTTTGGAGCCGCCAACGTCCGGTGAAGCCACAATGAGTTTCTTGAGGTTCAATCCGGCTACGTACGGTGCCAGTACATTCGACCCATAAATATGATCCACAGGAATATCAAAGAATCCCTGAATCTGGTCCGCATGCAGATCTACTGTGATGACGCGGTCCGCGCCGGCAACCTGCAACATGTTTGCTACCAGTTTGGCACCGATGGAGACACGCGGTTTGTCTTTGCGGTCCTGTCGTGCCCAACCGAAATACGGAATGACGGCATTTACTGTCGCGGCACTCGCGCGCTTGGCGGCATCAATCATCAGCAGTAACTCCATCAGGTTGTCGCTGCTCGGACAGGTAGGTTGAACCAAATATACTGACTGTCCGCGTACGGACTCTTCGAAATAAGCGCAGAACTCACCATCCGAGAAGCGGTCAATACGCAGGTTGCCTAACTGACACCCCAACTCTTCGCAGACGCGTTTTGCCAATGCCTCGCCTTTTGAACCGGCAAAGACCTTAAACTGGTTTGTCTCCTCCATTACTTATTTTTTTTCTTTTTAGTATTAGCGACAGGAGTACTAATGCCCATCAGTTGCTCAAAAGCGGGTGACTCGCACGGTAGCAGCCCGTTTGAAAGACGACGGATATCATCGCGTACACGGCTGAGTCCAGCCTCCTGGTCGCGATTCCAGACGAGGTTGCGCTGGCGCATACATTGCGCGATATACACCTCCAGTGCATCGCGTTCCGGACTCGGAGACAACTGCGAAGCATAGGCAATCATATCCTGCACAATGCGTCCGTAGTTACGCATCTGAATGGGCGTGGTGTTTCTTTTTAATTGTAATGTCATATTATTTCTTGCGAATGAGGTAAATCATCGTCGGGAAGTGGTCTCCGTAACCATTCTGCCATACGCCACCTTTGTGGGTACGCAGCGGAGCTCCTTTGTCTTTGCCTTCCTGGACGGTGAGGAACGGTTTGTTGAAGACTTGCGATTTCCAATATGCCCATCTACCGCTGTTCTTGTCTTCGTTCAGCAGTGGTTCGGAGATGATGATCTGGTCGAAGAGGTTCCAACCGCCGTTATAGAACAGCGTTCCGGTACCGTTGGAGAGGTGAATCCACATAGTGTTGTACCATCCTTGCGGCTCTACTTGTTTGGGTTTCTTCTTTGCCTGAATAACATCCTTACAACTGTGGTTGTCCGGGTCATCGTTGAGGTCACCCATGATGATGATTTTTGCTTTCGGCTCTTTGAGGTAGATCGAGTCGCATATATGCATGGTGAGCATCGCTGCTGTGTCACGTCCCGGACGGGAAGACAGTTCGCCGCCATATCGGCTCGGCCAGTGGTTGGTGATCATATGGATCTTCTCGGGTTTGCCGTCGCCCATCAGGTAACCCGAAACGAGCAGTTGTAGACGGGTCTTGATAACACCGCCGTCGGCATAATGCGCTTTTAACTCATATCCCTTCACATTCGAAGGTTTGAAGAGCAGGGTGTCATACAGAAAACCTACATCCACACCACGGCGATCCGGACCCTCCAGTAAGATAGGTTTGAGACGGCGGCCGTACACGCTGTTGGTCTCCTTGCACAGATCTTCCAAACAACCGATGTTCTCCACCTCGGCTACACCGATACATGCAGCGCCGCGCGGGTCGTAATCCGTACCGAGTTGCGCTACCGCATAACCCATCTTCTTGATTTTGTGCTCGTATTTGTAACTCGTCCACTTCATACCGCCGTCCGGCAAGTACTCATAATCGTTTTTACCCTCGTCATGAATAGTGTCGAAGAGGTTCTCAAGGTTGTAAAAGGCGATGCAACGAACGTACTGTTGCTCCGTCTCGGCGTTAGCGAATGTGCTAACTGTCAGCAGCAATGCTGCTACCCAAATCATTGTGTGTTTCATAATATATAAGTGATAGTTGTTTTCAAATCGGCTACAAAATTACGAATAATTTTTGAAATACGCAAGATTTAAGTGAATTTATTTGCATAAATGCAAAAAAAGTTGTACTTTTGCAGCAGATTTTAACTTAACTCTTAATTTTATTATGTCAAGCGTAAACAAAGTAATCCTTATTGGTAACGTCGGAAATGACCCCGAAGTACGTTATTTAGACCGCGGCGTTGCTATTGCAACTTTCAATCTCGCAACAACAGAGCGCGGGTATGTAATGCAAAACGGTACGCAAGTACCAGACGTGACCGAATGGCACTCCATCGTCCTTTGGCGCAACCTTGCTGAATGGGCGCAGCAGAACTTGCGAAAAAGTATGAAAATCTATGTAGAGGGCAAACTCAAAACACGTTCATGGGAGAAAGACGGACAGATACGCCGCAAGACGGAGATCGTTGCAGAGAACGTACAGATCCTCTACAAGCCCGAGCAATACAGACGAAATGACAATCTGAATGCCGCAGAACCGCTGAGCGAAGAGCCGGAGAATGTGAACGATGAGGCTTCGGAATCTCAAGAGACACAGCAGAGCGGCGGATTCTTTAACAATATTTTCTGATGACCAACAAAGAACGATACATCGAATGGGCCGGAGAGCAGGAGTATATCCCGATCTCGATGACCCCGTGGTGGCTGGATGCTGTTTGTGCAGGTAAGGAATGGGATGTACTGCTTGCTGAGGACGAGAAAGGAAATATCCTCGGCGCCATGCCCTACTTACTGCGCAAGCGCGCGTGGTATAGATATATTGTGATGCCGCAGCTGTCACAGACAGGTGGTATATGGGTGACGGCGGAGGTGACGGCAGATCGCTGGAAGACAGCGGAGGTATGCCGTAAGATCAAAGAGCAACTGGACAAGATGGGGCTGGCTTACTACTACCAGCAGTACCTGCCCGGCAGTCTGTGCGTTGATGCCATGCGCGCTTTGGGTTTCAAGGCGCACGAGCGGATCACCTATCGCGTGGAAGATCTCAGCGACATGGACAAAGTGATTGAATCGTTCAGCAAGAACAAACGCCGCCAGTTGCAGAAAGCCCTGTCCTTGCGCGTAGAGCATAACAAAATCGAAGGGGAACAGTTCTTCCAGCTTCACCAGCAATGGATGCAGGCTCGGGGAAGGAAGGTTAGCTATACGCGTGAGTTCCTTCTGGTACTCGAGCGCAAGGCCAAGCGTCTCAATCAATGCGAGATACTGAGCATAAGCAATGCCGACGGACAAGCCTACGCAGCTGCTTTTCTGGTGTGGGACAAGAACTACTTGTACTACCTCATCCCTGCGTACGACCGTGCATTCGCCGAGTCAGGTGCATCGGCTCTCTTAGTGCTTGAAGCTATGAAGTTAGCCCGCGAGAAACATGTGCATTTCGATTTTGAAGGCTCGATGGACCGCGGCATCGCGAGACACTACAAGCAGTTCGGTTCTATCCCCGTGACGTACTATTCGGTGGAGCATTACTATAAACCTATTTTCCGGCTCGCTATCTGGTTTCAGAAATTAAGGGAACTGAAGTACAAGTAATGAGGGTCCTCTTTTTAACACCCTGGTACCCGTCGGAGCGCGACGCGATGGCGGGTCTTTTTGTCCAAAAGCACGTGGAGGCTGTCCGCGCGCAGGGTGTGGAAGTGCGCGTTATTCATTCGCAGACCTTAGGGGATACATGGCGTCAATGGAAAGCGCTGCAATGCGAAGGATGGATGCCGGATGTGGTGCAGCTGAATGTGATTCAAAAACAAGGAGTCTTGGCACTTTGGATCAAAAGATGGTATAATATACCGTACATCATAGTGGAGCACTGGAGCGGATACCTGCCTCAGAGCGGACAATTCCTCCGCATGCCGGTTCTCACGCGGCGGTTCTATGCTCGCGTAGCTGAAAAGGCCGAAGCACTATTGACCGTCAGCATGCCTCTGCAACAAGCTATGCAGGCATGCGGTATCCATGCCAAGCAATGGGGACTGATAGACAATGTAGTGGATGATTTCTTCTTCCAGAAGAATCGGAATACTCCGAATACTCGTAAGACCCTCCTGCATATCAGTTGTTTTGACGAGCGGGCGAAGAATATTCGCGGACTGCTGCTAGCCGTTAAGATGTTGGCGGTCCAACGGCAGGATTTTCAGTTGGTATTGATCGGCACAGGCGTGGATTATGCCGAAGTGCGTGCTTTCTCGGACAGTCTGCATCTACCCGAAGGATTGCTTGTATGGACCGGAGAATTGCCACCCCGCGAAGTGGCGGAGTGGTTGCGCAAAGCCGATGCGTTGGTGCTCAGCAGCCGATACGAGACCTACGGCGTAGTGCTGGCAGAAGCCGCAGCAGCAGGGGTGCCGATAGTGAGCACACCGGTAGGTATCGCCGAAGAGACGGCAGACCTGATCGTGCCGCATGAGATCGCGCAGAACAAACCCGGCCGCTTCGCGGAGTTCATCGAGAGTATTTTATGGAGCACAGACCGTGTTGCCGGCAAAAAGCAGAACACAGCCCGATTCACCGCCGCAGCCGTCGGCAAAAAACTCAAAACGATTTATGATAGCTGTTTGCATCGCGACATATAATCAGGAAGCATTCATCGCGCAGGCGATAGAGAGCGTGCTCGCGCAGACCTGCGACGAACCGATGCGCGTATATATCGGTGATGATACCTCAACGGATGGCACCGCAGCGGTGTGCGAACACTATGCATCGCTGGACAACCGCATCGTGTATATCCGGCGCAAAAACAATATGGGACTGACCGATAACACGATTGACCTGTACCGCCGCATCCTAGCTGACGGATGCGCGTATATAGCGATGCTGGATGGCGATGATTATTGGATAGACACACATAAGATACAACTTCAGATTGACTATCTCCGTGCGCACCCGGAAGTAGGCTTTGTGCATACGAACGGTCAGACTTCATCCGGTTCCGGCAAGACGAGTTTTGAACCGGCAACAGGCCCCTACGGCGTCGATGGTTCCGGACCGGTCAACTGCACCGTACTTTTCCGTACGTCGTTATTGTCCGAAGAGCTGTTGAATGCTATTGCAGCACAGCATTTTCTATGGCTTGATTACCCTTTATACGGAGTTTTTTATCAACACACCCAATGGGCGTATTTACCACAAAAAACTGCAGTATGGAGGGAACACACTTCAGTTTCAAATCCCAAGAAAGCTATAGAAATTTTACGATATCGGGAAGAACGATGTCGAATGTGGAAGTGGCTGGAAGAACAATATCCAGGAAAGATGGGATATTCAGAAAAAGAAGCACAAGACTTTCTATTTTACACCAAGCTAAATTTAATCTATCAATTTGACGACTTCAGCTTTGCTTCGCCGGAGTTACTTCATGCATATAAACCGCGTAATTGGAAGCAAAAACTAAAGTTAATTGGATTAAAACACCCTCTCATTTATGCTTTTTACAAAAAATTGCATAAAAAATTTGCATAATTCGCTAAAAAGCAGTATCTTTGTAGCCGATTTTGGTAACTACGACCTAAAAAACACAAGATATGCAAGTTAAGAAATCTGAAAAAGCCAGTCTTGAGAAGGACAAACTCGTCTATGTATTGATGGGTCTTGTCTTTGTGCTCAGTCTTTGCTACGTAGCATTGGAATGGACCGAGCGTGAGGTGACGAAGTATGAAGTGACCGACACGGAGTTCCTCTTTGAGGAAGAAGTTGAGATTCAGCAGACGAGTCAAGAGACTCCTCCTCCCCCTCCCCCTCCTGCTGTACAGGAAGTGGAAGTGCTGAACGTGGTAGAGGATAACGTAGAGACCGAGACGATCGAGGTATCTACGGAGGAGAACGAGACCGAGGTGGTTATCGCTGCGCCGGTTGAGGCTCCGGTAGAGGAAGAGGAAGAAGAAGTTGTCTTCGTTGTCGTTGAGTCCATGCCGGAATTCCCGGGTGGTCAGCAAGCGTTGTTCAAGTTCCTGAGCGAGAACGTGAAGTATCCTGTTATTGCGCAGGAGAACGGTATCCAGGGTCGTGTTATCTGTCAGTTCGTCGTAAACCGTGACGGCTCGATTGTAGATGTAGAGGTTGTTCGTTCCGGCGGTGACGCATCGCTCGACAAAGAGGCCGTACGTGTCATCAAGTCGATGCCGAAATGGAAACCGGGTAAGCAGCGTGGTAAGGCTGTACGTGTGAAATACACGCTGCCGGTGAACTTCAAACTCCAATAAGTCGAGCGGCTCGACACCCGCTTAACTATGCGGATTTATGGAACTCGCTTATAGAGATATAGCGTATTGTAAGAATGTCGGCGCCAAGCGTGCCGACATTCTTCGTTCAGAGCTGGGCGTCCGCACAGCGATGGATTTGCTGCGCTATTATCCCTATAAGTATATCGACCGCAGTCGTTTCTACCGTATCGCGGAGATAGAGGACGAAGATACCTACGTACAGATTGTCGGAGAAGTGACCGAATGGCACGTGACGGGTATCGGCAAGGCGCAACGCCTGGTAGCGATGTTCAACGACGGCGTGCATCAATGCGAACTGGTGTGGTTTCGCGGGGTGCAATACGTCAAGTTATCCAAAGGCGTCAAATATCTGCTCTTCGGCAAGCCCTCCCGTTTCAATCATACCTATAACTTCGTCCATCCGGACTTGACGCCTTGGGACAAGGTGACGCCGGAGATGACGCAGGGCCTGGAGCCGTATTACAACACGACGGAGAAGATGAAGCGTATCAACCTGAACTCCAAGGCGATACGTACCATCATTGCGGACCTGTTGCCGGACTTGAAGGCGGGTGTACCGGATACGATAGGCGCGGACGTGCTGCAGCATCATCATCTGATGTCGCTCACGGACGCCCTTCTCAATGTGCATTTCCCGCGTGACACACGGAGCATGCAGGCCGCGCGGGCGCGACTTAAGTTCGAGGAACTATTCTTCGTGCAACTGCAGTTGCTTCGACAGATGAAGCGCAGGGAACAGAATCCGGGTTTTTCCATGCCGATGGTGGGCAGCCGGTTCCATGCCTTGTATAAATCCCTTCCTTTTGAACTGACCAATGCGCAGAAACGGGTCATCCGAGAAATACACGAGGACCTGAAGTCGGGTCATCAAATGAACCGCCTGTTGCAGGGAGATGTAGGTTCGGGTAAGACGCTGGTGGCGCTGCTCTGTTGTCTCTTGGCGGTCGATAACGGCTACCAGACATGTATCATGGCGCCGACGGAGATATTAGCCAACCAGCATTACGAGACCCTCAAGAACTTTCTGGCACCGCTCGGCGATGCCGTTCATGTTGCCCTCCTCACCGGTAGCGTCTCGGCGAAGAACCGCGTGCCGATCCATAATGGACTAATGAACGGCACGATCCATATCCTCATCGGCACGCACGCCCTGATAGAAGATACGGTGCAATGGAAGAACCTCGGCCTCGTCATCATCGATGAGCAGCACCGTTTCGGCGTGGCTCAACGGGCGAAGTTATGGACCAAAAACGAGACACCTCCTCATATATTGGTGATGACAGCGACGCCTATCCCGCGTACGCTTGCGATGACGATCTACGGCGACCTGCGCGTGTCGGTCATCGATGAGTTACCGCCGGGACGCAAGCCCGTTCAGACCATCCATTACCCCCTGCAACGCCGCGCACAGGTATATTCCTTCGTACGTAAACAGATAGAAGAAGGGCGGCAGATATACGTGGTCTTCCCGCTTATCAAAGAGAATGAGAAACTGGACTTACAGGATTTGCAGAACGGCTTCAATGAACTGTGTGAGGCTTTTCCGGAATATAAGATCTCGATGGTGCACGGCCAGATGAAGGCGGCAGACAAAGACCTTCAGATGCAGCGCTTCATCTCCGGCGAGACACAGATCCTGGTGGCTACGACCGTGATAGAGGTGGGAGTGAACGTACCGAATGCGTCGGTGATGATTATCCAGAATGCCGAGCGATTCGGGTTGAGTCAGTTGCACCAGTTACGCGGACGCGTAGGCCGCGGAGCGGACCAGAGTTACTGCCTGCTTCTCACCCGTACCGAACTGACTAAGGAGACGCGGCAGCGCATGGAGATCATGGTGGCTACCAATGACGGTTTCCGCGTAGCGGAGGCAGATCTCAAGTTGCGCGGAGCCGGCGACCTGGAAGGAACGCAGCAGTCGGGAACACCTTTCAACTTGCAAATAGCGAACCTCGCCACGGATGGCCAGTTGGTGGAGTTAGCCCGCCGTGCGGCGATGGAGATACTGGATGCCGATCCGTTGCTCGAAGACGAGCGTAACCGTATATACAAAAGACGCCTCGATACACTTCGGATTACTCAGAGTTATAACTGGGGAGAAATTAGTTGAAAATGGTAAATGGTAAATGACCAAATGGTAAATAAAAAAGACCGCCAACGCGGTCTTTCTTATTACATATCGTCGTGAGCGTGCAACGATTGCACATACTTCGCATGCGCCATCTTGATTCGCTTCAACTCACTCGGTTTGTCGAATTGTTGACGACGACGGAGCTCTTTAACGACACCCGTCTTATCGAATTTGCGTTTGAATTTCTTAATCGCGCGCTCGATGTTCTCACCTTCTTTAACAGGAACGATAATCATTGCATACACCTCCTTTCTTGTACCCAGGGCCGGGATCGAACCGGCACGGTTTCCCATTGGTGTTTGAGACCAACGCGTCTACCAATTCCGCCACCTGGGCGCACGCGTTTAGCGCGACTCTCTCCCCCTTACGGGGAAAAAAGCGTGCAAAAGTACTGCTTTTTTTTCAATTGACCAAAAAAAAACGCATTTTTTTTGCGTACATGCCTCTTTTTTTGTATTTTTGCAGGCAAAACAGACGAATATGGACGATTTTTTCAGCAGAAGTGAAGCACTATTAGGTGCCGAAGTGATGGAGGCCTTACGCACGAAGCGCGTCATCCTCTTCGGAGTAGGGGGTGTAGGTTCGTGGTGCGCGGAGTCGCTTATACGTACCGGACTGACTCATCTAACTATCGTGGATGGAGATACTGTCCAGCCGTCGAATGTGAACCGGCAGTTACCCGCTACCCGCGAGACCGTCGGTCGCCCGAAAGTGGAGGTGCTCAAAGAGCGCCTTTTGACCATCAATCCCGAAGCCGAGATCGAGGCGATCAATGCTATGTATAGGCCTAATGATTTAGGAGAGGCCCCTTTCAACTTTCATCTTTCATCTTTCAACTATGTCATCGATGCCATCGATGACGTGGCGGCGAAGACAGACCTTATATTAAACGCGTCGCGCGCGCGTGGAGTGAAGGTCTTCAGTTCTATGGGAGCCGCCCTGCGTCTGGATCCCACGCAAGTGACTACTAGTGAGTTGATGTCCATTAAGGGCGATGCACTCGCGAGAGCCGTGCGCGCACGGATGAAGAAGTTAGGAGTCCATCCGAACAAAAAAATACGCTGCGTCTATTCGACTGAACAGGCGCAGCGCTGTGAGACCCGCGGGTCTTTGATGCAGGTGACGGCGGTGTTCGGGTGCACGTTAGCGAGTATGGTAGTGGAAGATATAAGGAGGAGTGGTACCCCTAATTAGGGTAGCACCCAGCATAAAACCAGCTTAAGACCTGCTTAAAACCTGCTTAAAACCAGCATAAGAACCCTAGGTAAAGGCATGTAAAGATTGAAAATATGGCAAAATTATTTCTCACTAATCGCGTAGATTCTCTAACTGGCTCTCTCAAGAAAGACAGTCCGTATATTATTCAACGAGACAAGGATGGTGGCTTTTATACGCGCCGCATTGATCCATATCGGGGTGGCTTTGATGAGTCACATTGGATTTTTTTTGATCAACTCCTATTGTTGGTAGACAGTAGATTGTATTTGACTGATTTTGAGGTGAGTGTCGACGAGTTGGCTGAGGCGCTTTCGGAGAAATACGCTTGCCCGTTTTTGCCGTCCCAGGTTAAGAAATGGACACAAAAAGAGCGGCTCAACGCCGCTCAATTCAGGGAATTCAACGCTTGGTTGAAGGAAAGAGGGTGGTAATTAGTGCACTTCTTGGCCGGTGACGGTGTACGTTTTGTTGCCGCGGAGGATGAGGACATGACCATCGCGAAAAATCTTTGTAGATATGTTTGCTCCTGTAGGATTTTGAATACCCGTCGGGGATTTTTGAGGTTGGACATTAAAATCTTTCCAACAAGGAGCCTCACGATATAAATCGACAGACTGTGCCGGAACTAACAATACGCAGGCGGGCTTGTTCATACCAGAGAAAGATTCCGATCTCGCAATTGGAGGCTCTACCGCGAGTACTCGTATTGTATCCATCGCCGGACAATCTTTGAAAGCCTGCATGTTGATTTCGGTTACTTTCTCCGGAATAGTAATTGTGTGCAAACTTGTGCAATTTTGGAATGTCAGTCTACGGATGATTTGAAGAGAATCGGGTAAAGTGACATGTTGTAAATTGATGCAATTTGCGAACGTATACGCCAGAAGAGTAATATTGGGAGGAAGGACGACAGAGTCCAAATTGGTACATCCGCTAAAAAGCGCATTCATAGAGACAACACTTTTCGGAATAGTTATTTGGCGTAACGATGTACAGTATCCGAACGCCCGAAATAGTGTATCTATTCCTTCCGGCAACGTGACAGACGTGAGATTTCTGCAGTGATTGAAAGCATCCGATCCGATGGATTGAATATGATCCGGGATGACAACTGTGGCGAGATTTTCACTATTAGCAAAAGCGTATTCACCAATCGTTTTTACAACATATTTATCCCCCATATAGGACACCGTATCCGGAATAACTACTGATTCTAAGTCCGGATAGTTTCCCGCCATGCCTTGCTGGTCAATAGATGCTGTCACTTCAGCGGTGCGTGCATACTCGTCCAGTATATAATATAACTCGCCAATACGTGTCTTGCCAAGAGCAAAAAGCGTTTGGCAGCAAGCCATTAGAGAACATATAGTTAATGTACGTAATAACTGAGTCATATGAGCAGTAAGCGGTCGCGATACCCTCGCGGCGGGGTGTTATAATCAATTTTGCGATGCAAAATTACAAAGAAATAATGACATATGCAAATAAAAGTGAAAAAATTGTCTCTAAGATGAGACAAAAATGAATAGAAACCGGCATGTAATGCCGGGAGAATGGACGGAGAGAAGCGGCATGGCATGCCGTACAACGAACATAGAATAAAGAACACGCCCGCGTGAGTACGCGGGCGTGCTAATGAAGGAGCCTACACCTAACCCCTCCCTAAGGGAGTGGAATAGGAGAAGGGGAGATTCAATTTAGAGACCGAGACTTGCTTTGATAGCCGGTACGCGGGCGTCTGCCTCAGCGGTGCAGCGCTCGTAGTCCGCGCCGGTGAACGGCTTGCCGGATTTAACAGGAATCTCGAAGTAGAACTTGATCTTCGGTTCGGTACCGGAAGGACGAACGGATACCTTCAGACCGCCTTCGGTAAAGTACTGCAGTACATTCGAGGTGGCATTCAGCGGCATCTCGATCGGGCTCTCTACCCATTTACCGTCCTTGAGTTCCTGTCGCTTGAGGAGCTTGAAGTCTTTGATCTTCACTACTTTCTCGCCTGCGATCTCCTTCGGAGCGTTAGCGCGGTAGTTAACCATCATCTGCTGGATCTCCTCAGCACCCGTCTTACCCGGACGAACAACATTGATGGTCGTCTCTTTCTGGAAGCCGTAGTCCTCGTAGATCTTGAGCAGGTAGTCATACAGGGTCATGCCGTTGTCTTTTGCGTACGCAGCGATCTCGCAGATGAGGCAGATAGCCGAAGGCGAACATTTGTCGCGTACTGCATCGTACGGCAGGAAGCCGAAACTCTCTTCACCACCACCGATATATTTGCGTTTGCCTTCCCACATACGGATACGGTTGGCAATCCACTTGAAGCCGGTATATTCGTCGGTCAGCGTAACACCTTGTGCATCCGCAATCTTGCGAATCAACTCAGAAGTCACGATGGTCTTGACGATATACATGTCAGGACGCATTTTGCCCAGACGCTTCATGTTGTTGATGATGTAGTAGTGGTACATGATGTTCGTCTGGTTACCGTTGATGATCACCCACTCGCCCTTGTCGTTACGGCAGACAATAGCGATACGGTCTGCATCCGGATCAGAAGCAATCACGAGGTCTGCGCCCAGTTTCGTACCGAGTTTCATACCGAGGGTCATGGCCTCTGCGTTCTCCGGGTTCGGAGAAACGACTGTCGGGAAGTTACCATCAATCACCATCTGCTCGGGCACAACGTGGATGTTCTGGAATCCCCAACTGCGGAGGCACATCGGCACGATCTGACGACCGGCACCGTGCATCGGGGTATAGACGATGTTGAGGTCTTTCTGACGAAGGATGGAGTCCTGGTCGATCATGACTTCTTTGACAGCCATCATGTAGTCGTAATCCATTTCGCCGCCGATGATCTCGATGAGGTCTTTGTTTGCCTCCCATTTGACATCCGCGAGGGTCACTTTGTTTACCTCGTTGATGATACCCTGATCGTGCGGCTGGAGTACCTGCGAGCCATCCTCCCAGTACGCTTTGTAACCATTGTACTCTTTGGGGTTGTGGGAAGCTGTCACGTTCACACCGCCTTGACATTTGAGATGGCGAATGGCGAAGGAAACCTCCGGCGTCGGACGCAGTGACTCGAAGAGATAGACCTTGATACCGTTGGCGGAGAAGATGTTCGCTACGGTCTCTGCGAAGAGGCGACCGTTGTTACGGCAGTCATGTCCTACGACGACAGCGACACGTCCGTCCTGTACGTTCTGGAAACCGCCTTCTTTCTGCACCTTGAGCATGTAGTTGGCGTAGCCTTGTGTTGCCATCGCAACGATGTACTTGTTCATACGATTGGTACCCGGACCCATGATACCGCGAAGACCGCCGGTACCGAATTCGAGGGTACGATAGAAAGCGTCGATGAGGTCGGTCTTGTCCTCTGCTTCCATCATCGCTTTTACTTGTGCGCGGGTTTCGGCATCAAAAGGTTCTTTGGTCCAAACCTCAGCCACTTCCATTACTTTTTTCAATTCTTCATTCATGGTAGTTAAGAAATTAAAAATTATAAATTAAAAATCATCAATTATCAATTATCAATCATCAATTATCAATTATTACGACTCTTTGACTTTATAGACAGACGGCAGGTTGCGTAGGAAGCCGTCAAAGTCGAGTCCGTAACCGATGACGAATTCGTCCGTCAGTTCATGTCCGACATAGTCGGGTTTAGCGTCGTTGTACTCCAGTTTGCCGGGTTTGAAGAGCATGGCAGCCACGCGTATAGTGGATGCGCCGCGTGCACGGAGGTGCGCCTTCAGTTGATGGATGGTCAGTCCGGTGTCCACTATATCTTCGATGATGACCACATCGCGGTTATCGACCACTTGCTGCAGGGGCACGATGAACTCGAGTTGTCCGGTAGTGGACATACCCCAATAGGAACTGACGCGGATGAATGTCACCTCGCAGCGCACGTCTTTGAGTGCGCGCAGCAAATCGGCAGCAAAGACAAATGCACCGTTGAGTACGACCACGAAGAGCGGTTCTTTATCCGCATAGTCGGCACTGATGCGTTCTGCTACTTGTGCAACATCTTTTGCAATTTGAGCCGGTTGCAGCCATTCTTCAAAATGATAGCCTTGTTCGTCAATCGTTTTCATAATGCTGGAATAAAAAGTCATTATACGGGTAGCGCTTCACGTGAATAGCTTTTATACGTTCGTATAGTAGCGCACGCAATGCGTCTATGTTCTCTTTGTTTTTCGCGGAGATGAAGATGCAGTCTTCTCCCAGCCGCGCCATCCATGTCTTTTGCAGATCCGCCAGGGAATAGTTCTCCCGCTGCATCGGGGTGAGGTCGTCTTCCTCTTTTGGGATATACGAGAAGCTATCGATCTTATTGAACACCACTATCTCCGGTATCTCCTTGGAGACTGTTATCTCCCTTATCGTCTGTTCCACCACCTCGTACTGCTCTTCGAAGTTCGGGTGGGAGATATCGACCACGTGTACCAGCAGGTCCGCTTCGCGCACTTCGTCCAGCGTCGATTTGAAGGACTCCACGAGGTGGTGCGGCAGTTTGCGGATGAAGCCAACGGTGTCGGACAAGAGGAACGGCAGGTTCTCTATCGTCACCTTGCGCACGGTGGTGTCGAGGGTGGCGAACAGTTTGTTCTCCGCGAACACCTCGGATTTGGAGAGCAGGTTCATCAGGGTGGACTTGCCTACGTTGGTGTATCCGACGAGCGCCACGCGCACCATCTTACCGCGGTGTTGCCGTTGGGTGGCCATCTGTTTGTCAATGGTCTTGAGTTGTTCGCGCAGCAAGGCAATACGTTGTCCGATGACCCGTTTGTCGGCTTCTATCTGGGTCTCACCCATACCGCGGTTGGTACCTCCTCCGCCTCGCTGCCTGTCGAGGTGCGACCACATGCGCGTCAAGCGCGGCAGCATATACTGAAGGTGCGCCATCTCGACCTGCGTCTTGGCGTATGAGGTCTGCGCCCGCTGCAGGAAGATCTCAAGGATCAATATCGTGCGGTCTATCACGCGTACGTCCGGCTTGCCCTTGTGATTCAGCGCTTTCTCCAAATTCCTGATCTGCCGCGGACTCAACTCATCGTCAAAGATCACCACGTCTATGACGGTCTCCCTCCCTTGAGCGGGTGAAGAGCTCTGCTCGATCGGACTGCCAGTGGCCGTCCGTAGAACTCCCTGGGGAGAGGTTTGAATAAATTGATCAATTTCACTCAGTTTGCCTTCTCCGACGTAGGTGGCGGTATTGGGTTGGTCGAGTCGTTGCGTGAAGCGCTTGACGGGCACAATGCCGTGGGTGTCCGCCAGGAACGCCAGTTCGTCCAGATATTCTTTGGTGCGATCTTCCGGTTGGTTAGGTGTTATCAGTCCCACCAGCACCGCGTGCTCTATATAAGGCTTGATCTCGATCAAAACTCCACTTTCGGTGCTTTAGCTGCACCTTCCTCTGCCTCAAAATACGGTTTCTTCTCAAATCCGAAGGCGCCGGCGATGATGTTGTTCGGGAAGCGGCGGATGCGGGTGTTGTAGTTACGAGCCGATTCGTTGAAGAGCTGGCGTGCGATGGTGATACGGTTCTCCGTGCCTTCGAGTTGTGCCTGCAGGTCGCGGAAGTTCTCGTTGGCTTTCAGGTCCGGGTAGTTCTCTGCAATCGCGAGCAGTTTGCCGATGGCTGTCCACAGTTCGCCTTGTGCAGCCTGGAAGGCAGCCAGTTGTTCGGGTGTAGCGGTTGCGGGGTCGATGGTGATCTGCGTAGCGCGTGCGCGTGCATCAACCACACCTTGCAGCGTCTCGCTCTCATGTGCCGCATAACCCTTGACGGTAGCCACGAGGTTAGGAACCAGGTCGGCACGACGCTGATATTGGTTCTCTACTTGCGACCAAGCGGACTCTACTTCCTCTTCCGCTGCCACGAAACTGTTGTACACATTAGCGACCCAAAGGGCGATGATTGCCAGAATACCTAAAACGACAATCCAAGGTAATGCTTTTTTCATAAACTATAAACTTTAAACTTTCAACTTTCATTCTTTCACTCTTTCACTCGTTGCCCCAATTCCCTTCCCTTCAGGGAGGGGTCAGGGGTAGGCTTTCGTTCACTCACCATTTTCCTCCTGCTCCGCCGCCGAAGGTGGAACCGCCACCCCATGAGCCGCCTCCTCCGAAACCGCCCATTCCGCTGCGTCCGCCGCCGGAGACATAGACGGTCCGCTGGCGTCTCGGGATGACGAAGGTGACGTTGAAGGTGTTACCGCAGTTCTTGCAGCAATAGGTGCGCAGTCCTTGTCCCGCGGATGCATAGGTAGCGGCGATGAGGACTTGTTCACGCGTAGCGTGTGCACGGCGTTTGCCGCATTTGGGGCAGCGCTTGACGGATGCCCAATAGAGGATGAAGGCGATCAGTATGAAGAGGCCCGTGAAGACCCCGATGACGCCCATGAGTTCAGCGTCCGTCAGGTCGTCTTCGCCGTACTCGCCCCTGTTGGTGACAGAGCGGATGGATAGCAGTTCTTCGGGCGCTTCGCCGTCGGTGCATATCTCGTATATGCGCAGTGCGCCGAGACAGAGTCCGTCGCCGTATTGTCCGGCGCGGAAGGCGGGGGTCATGTCGTCGCGGATGATCTTCGAGCACTGCGCATCGGTCAGCACACCTTCGATACCCACGCCGGTCATGATGCGTATGTCATGGCTGTCGAGCACGAAGAGGATGAGCACGCCGGTGTTCTGCCCCTCGCGTCCCAGCCCCCATCGCTGGAAGAGCTCGTAGGCGAAGTCGAAGGCTTCGCTCTCTCCGATGGACTCGAGCGCAACGACGCACAGCTGTACGCGCGTAGCGCTCTCGAGTCGCGCGGCGCAGTCGTTGAGCCAGGCTACGCTGGAGTCCGGGAGGATGGCATCGGGGTTCGCTACATAGAACGCCTGTCCCTGCCTCTTGGGGTCCGGAACGGACGCAGGCGTATAGACGGCCGCTTGGAGCGACATCGCCAGGAACAGAGCTATGAAAACGAACCACTTGCGCATACGCGTACGAACTTTGCGCTGCAAAGTTACAACTTTTTTTTGATATATGCAAATAAAAAATAAAAAAAAGAGCCCAAGCGGGCTCTTCGGGTTCCCCGGAGGAATAGTAGCTATTGCCATGGGGGAGAGCAATGCAAGCTTACTTACGGATGCCGAGCTCTTTGATGATAGCGCGGTAGCGCTCGATGTCTTTCGCCTTGAGGTAATCCAACATACGGCGGCGTTTACCGACGAGTGCGGTCAGCGCGCGCTCTGTACCGAAGTCCTTACGGTTTTCCTTGAGGTGCTCGGTGAGGTGGTTGATACGGAAGGTGAACAGAGCGATTTGGCTCTCAGCGGAGCCGGTGTTCTTGGCATCTTTGCCATACTTGGCAAAAAGTTCAGCTTTTTTCTCAGAAGTCAAATACATGACGTGTAATATTTTTTAGTTTTACCATGTCGGCAGAAGGAGCATCACGGGGATCGCAACTTCGCCGGATTACTTATGCTTTCCATTGAAAGCGGGTGCAAAAGTACTGCTTTTTCTCGACATACGCAAATTTTTCAGCATTTTTTTTGCGAAAGAGGTGTTTTTCTCTTGCTTGTTGGTCTCATTCGCATCTCGTTCGCATTACGGACGTCTCTGTTCCGTCTCTGTTTGGCACTAATCGCTAAAACGCTCAAAATCATCACGATACAAAATAGATATCGGAGGCAAGTCAGAGGCGAGTCAGAGGCGAGTCAGAGGCGAGTCAGAGGCAATGCCTACTCAAATTCATTTTTCCTCTCATCTTTCCCTTCTCGCACATTATTGCGCGAGCTCTTTCACTCTTTCACTCTTTAACCGACGCCAGCCAATGTAGAGTGCGGCGAGGAGGGCGAAGAGGATGAAGGGAGTCTCTCCGACGGGGGAGTGGAGATCGTATTCACCGATGGCGTTGTCTCCGTCCCCTCCTTCGTCTTCGGTAGGACGTCCTTTGCGTGCTCTGTTGACCGTTGCGCTCGGCTGGTAACACAGTCCTCCTTCGCTATTGAGCGTCTGGAAATTCGACGTGCTGATAGTGGAGAAGGACGAGGTGGAGCCTACCCGCGCCGTAGTGGCCGGGAGGGCGTTCGTCGAAGCCGTATAGGCCGAGGTAGAGCGGAACTCCGTAGTCGGAGCGCTGTACGCAAAGGGCTGATAGTCAACGGCGAAGAGGCGCGCAGCAACCCATAAACAAACTATGATACCTATTATTTTCCTCATCTAATCACCATCCTTTCCGTCTTGTTGCCTCGTTGGATGATATAGACACCCGTAGGCAGTTGTACATTCGTGATCAGATCATTCTCGCCGAGCATCATCACGCGACGGCCAAGGAGGTCGTAGATGATGGTTCGTCCGTCATTAAGCGAAGCGTCACCATTAATCAATCCACCATTATTATCAATACCTGTAGCGATATTGGTATCCTCGGTAGCTTTCGGCGCACGATGGGCGTTGATATAATAGCGTATCTGGTCGTTCAGCGGTGTGCGTACGGCAATGCGCAAACCGTCGGAAATCATGATACTGTCTCCGTAGAGGGCATCGTGCAGGTAGAGCGGTTCGGACCATTCGCCGTTGAAGGAGAAGGCGAGGATGGTATAATCGCTGAAGTCGTATTTCTCGTTGAGCATAGAGAAGACGAGGGGCACGTTGCTCAGGGTATCGCGTATATCCATCATGAGCGCCTGGTTGTCGGCGATGGTGTACATAGAGAGCGGGGTAGAGAAAGCTCCGTAGTTGAAGTAGTTCAAACCGGAGGAGAGGCACAGAGCGTCTTCGCCTTTGAGGAAGCCCCGTTGTGCGTTTTCTTTCTCTCCGAGGACGAGGTATGCTTTCTTGACTCCGTCATCGGTCTCGTTCGAAGCGGTGATGAACAGTTGTCTCAAGTCTTCGTTCTCCGTCTCTTCTTGGCGAGCATAGCGTTTCGGCGCGCCGCTCTTGATGCTCGGGCTGCCGACGATGATACCTTCGCCGGTGACGGCAACGAGTGCGCTGGGTTTGAGGACGATATTGAGTTCGTTCTGCGCGCTGCTGGCAATCAATCCGACGGCGCGTTGCGGACTAACGAAATATTGTCCGGGTCCGGTGATGTTTCTTACGGTATAACTCGAGCCGTTGATGAGTTGGTATGCGGTGAAATGGTGCGTACCGTCTTCGTGCTGCAGCACCGCGGCGTTGTCCTTACAGAGCGTATAGACGTCGATAAGGGACATGGTGGGGTTACCGAAGAAGAATATCTCGGATGCTATCTCGTTCGTGAGGGTGTAGGTGATGCCTTCACCTCCGGCAGTCAGCAGGGCCGTACTATCGTAAGCGAGGTTATGTACGAGTGCGTTGAAAGCGGGACGCGGTGTGCCTCCATCCTGCATCGGGATGGCCTCGTTCGTGGCGACATACGTTGAGCCTTTCTTACCGAAACCGTAGTACGATGCCTCCTGTTTAGGGAGTCTTACGACGATCTGGTTTCCGTCCTCGTCGGACTCGTCATAGCTATTGATGACGCATGCCGCTCCCGGCACATAGGGTACATCGAGTGCGTTGGAGCGCACCCAATCGACGGTGTTCTTCGAGCGTTGCGTGGTGTAAGCCACGGGGTTACCTTCCTCGTCGGAGTTCTGGAAAGCTACGCGCACGGCGGAGTTATAGAATCCCTGATAGAAGGCATAGGGCCATACGCGCGGGTTCTTTGAACCCGAGAATCCCGAGCCGGCAGGGAAGGTGCCGGGCAGGAAGTCCTTGTCGGTAGAGAGGTCGGACGGGATATACAAGTCGCCCGAATAGATATGCTCGAGAGCCGGAGAGAACGTCTGCCAGTTGCCGGTAGTGAACTGGACATCGACAAACGCTTTCTTGTAATCGAGTTTCTCCTGACCCAAGATCTGTGCATTCTGCTTGAAGAGTATCTCCTTGCAGGTATTCTTCGCATAACCGTAATGGAGCGTATCTTTTTGGAACTCAACCACTTCGGAAGCGATCGGCAGCAGTCCTTCCGCGACGCCGGGTATGATGACCTTGGTATCTCCCATGGGGACAGTCGCGATGAAGTCCGCGGGGGCGTTGTACATGACGGGTGTCCAGTTATGGTCGTCATTCCAGTAGTTGGCTTTGCCGGCGTGCTCAGGTGTCCAGCGCACGGTGTCCGGAGCGATGGCGAGGATGAACTGGGTATGTCCTGTAGCCCTCTCGGGATCGGCGGTGTAGGTGTCGGTGTTCAATGCCGCGAAGAAAGCGGTACGGAACTGGTACCAATAGCCGGCCTTGAGCGCGATGTTATTGCCCGCAGCGGGGGTCAACTGCATGGTATCGCCCTTGGCGTAATAGGTATATTCGTTCGGCTTATGGTCGTCCATATCTTTGTGCTGATGGTACTTGAATGTCTGCATGCCGGTCCATGCGGGGTCGTTCGAGCCGATGAGTTCGGTAGAGTCCTTGCCGATGACCACGGTATGGGTAGGATCGCACCAGGACTCGGCGATACGGATCGTGAGTCGCTTGCCGTCCTCACCGTTGGCTTGGCTCTTGGAGGCGCGGATGACGGGCACCACATAGGTGTCGCCCACGCGGCTGTCATAGCCGAAACGCAGCTTGGCGGTCGGATCCTCGGAGTGCAGTTGCAACCAGAGGGTGTCATTACAAACGGACGCATTCATCGTCGTATCCGGCAGGCTGGAAGCGGAGCGGTTGACGTCGAAGAGTCCGGTAGCGGGTATAGGCAGCAGGTAGAACCAGCTGTCGGCTTTGTCACCCATGTATATGTCGCGGTAATCGAGTCCGAGTTCGAGGACGTGCAGGTCGCGAATGAGGTGGTTGAGACGGTTATAGATCTCGGTAGCGACCTGAGGAGTACGACCGGTGTAGGTGAACATCTCCGGCGTAACCAGGTTCCAGTCGGTGATGTCGCGCATGACGTTGCGCTCATCATCGATACGGAAGGCCTCCATATCATCGATGAACTGGTCGCGAGTACAGCCGTATCGACGGAGGAAAGCGAGGTTGCCTGCCGCCGTGTTCGGACGAACAGAGTCGGCAGCGTGCAACAGGTCGAACTTACACCGCGGGTTAGTCGTCGGATAGATACCTACCAGGTCTTTGACCGTCAGTTTGATGGACGCACGGTAGGTCTCGTTAGCCGGCAGCAGGGTCTTGTCATCATCCGGGTCGGCTTCGATCTCTTCTCGGGAGTAGTTCGGCCATGCTTCGCCGTCCAGCAGCAGGCTGGTCGTCTGCTTCACCTTCAGAATACGGAAGGTAGCGCAGTTATCGTCTGCGAACGTAGGCTTGTCATCCAGAGTGTTCATGACGGTAACACCCACGCGGAAGGTGTTGTTATCCGTCTGAGTTACCGGTAGGCGGCACACGATATAGAGCAGCCATGTGTCATCCACCTTGACGAAGGACTTGATATGCGCCGTCTTAATTTCTCCGAACTCAATGGTTCCCCAGTCATTATAATCGTGCGCAATGACCTCTTCGAAGGGACGGACATTGCCGGTCTCATCCAGGAACTGCGCTTTGCGCAGCGCGGCTGCTTCGCCGGTAATGCCTAACTTGGTCAAAGCCTGATCAATCAATGCGCCTCGTAAGGCGGATTGGCCGGCAGGAGCATCACTGGCGCTCGGGTCGTAGTCTGATTCCGGGATGAGGACATAGCCGTAGTCATAGCCTTTGAGCGACTTGAGGAAGGGTTTTTCCACGGACTCTTTCGCCGTGAAACCATCCTTCACGTAACCCGGGAAGACTTGCAGTTTGGGTTCGTTAATCGTATCCAGGGCGATATAACCGCCCGCTCCGTCGCTCTTACTTGCCAGCATGGGCACGTAGCCACCGGCACCGCCGTTAGCGGTATCTTTCCACATCTGGAACTGGTAAGCAACCAGTTTGCCGGGTTGGTAGAGTTCCGGTGCGGCTTGATAGTTGATGCGGATTAAGGCAACGACACTATCCTCCCTGACGCAGTTGGCCTTGTTCTGGAAGACAGAGAACGCACGGTCTTTCTCGATGAAGCGCAAGCGGTCGATGAGGAGGTGGGCGTTCTGTTGCGAACCGCCACTGATCTCTGCGCGGCAGCGGAAATATTTATATTCCTCAATCCTCTCACGGGCAATAGGCAATGCCATTTGGTGCCAGTGATTTTCACTGGAGGATACGTATGGAATCTTACCGGACTTATAGCGGTAGATACGTGTCCAGTTTGTACCATCGTTACTACCCTCCATGTCGGCAGTGATCTCCGGCTCGTAGGAGTTGTCCACCGGGTTGCAGTAGTTACCTACGAGGTAGATCTGCTGACCGGAACAGGTCAACTGGTTGAAGTCGAAGTTCATGATGGTGGCACGTTTGCCGGCGGCATTCACGCAAAGCATATAGCCATGCTCCGCGCCCGCCATACACTCGAAGACCTCACCCGGGTTCTCGGTCGTCGGACCGGAAGGAGCGATGAACTTGTTGATAAAGGCGTACTCGCCCTTACCCGGCATCTCGGTGCCGTCCACACGTCTGTCGGCGGGAATGACGGACAGCGGATAATGGTAACTCAGCTCCGTGAAGTCCCACGGGAAAGGCTGGTTGTAAGCCACTACGTCCGATGTGCCCGGCGCGGGCCAGTGCTCCATATCCAGGCTATAGATGATATCATAGTCGCGCTCGATCTCTTCTTCGGTGATGATGTCGCCGCCTAATTTTAACATCTCTGTGTCTGCACTACGCGTCTGACCTTGGAAATTCGCAATCTGGAAATGCTCCGTGCGGAGACGGTAGAGAATCGGTGCATTGACCGTGGTGTGCACACCTGCTTCGATATGCAATGCGCCATCGGCGGTCATGGAGTAGCCGGGGGCATCACTAATGCCTTCACCCTTTCCTTCTTCCCCCGCAGAATAATCCCAATGCGCTACTTGCGTCCATGTAGTGCCATTGGTGCTCTTCTCCCATCGCGGCGTCTCGAAGTGATCTGGAACGACAGGATCTATAATCTCATAGAAACACCATCCTTGGTTGATAGACTCGACAGCACGATCATCGCCTTCGTTCAGCAAATTGAGATCCGCTTCGTCATAGGACCAAGGATTCCATGACCATCTTCTATCCGAAGTCCAAGCTGTTAATATACCGGAATAATCCCATATAATGGAAGCAGACATAGCCATTTTTACCAAGGCAGGATCAATATTAGTAATTCTGCTGGAGGAAGTACTAGAATAGGCATCTATGTGTATATCTTTGTTATTCGCTTGCCATCCACTCTCTCCCCAGTCCACACCGGCTCCTATGCCAAAAGCTCCTTTGTGCGCATACAAATACTCCTCATTATACGGGTTTCGCAACGTGTAAACGCCATTTCCGGTCTTCTTTAACTCCAACTGATAAGAAGCGTAACTACCTCCCGCATTCAATATGTCATCCTCGATGTGGTGGCGCAAATCAGCCGTATCCGTTCGGCTATTGAGGATATCTTGCTTGTAAATTTTGTCATCTGATGCGTTACCTCCCAAGATATATCCTCCGTTACGTCTCGGATTGACCAGAAATACTTTTTTTGTAGAGTCGATATCCATGGCTAATACCTCGGACGCGGTGAGCAGTTTGGCTTGTCTTAACGTAGAACCTGCTTTATATTTCTTACCAACACGGGCGTAGGTAGCCGCCTTGTCGTAGTTAGAGCCGGGGTCGGCACCCATATTTGGATCTACTGTTCCGGTAGGATCCGGGCGGAAATAATAGATATACTGCAAATGCTCCTCGTCGATTTCCTCGGAGCCGCGGTACGCAATCGGGCAGTTCGGTTGAATGGAGAACGCGCGTCCTGCGGGCGCTACGATGGTGTAGTTCTCTAACCAATTAGCACCAGTTCCATCGCCGCGTACACCAGCCAATTGGTCTGCACGCGTCTTCGCCGGTTGGATATCGAAGATCTGACGATAACTCAGTGTCGGCTCGGTGAGCGAGGTCAAATCGACACCGACACCCGTAGTTCCGGTGGCCGTGATATTATAGTAATCGCTGACGTCGCAGGCGATCTTACCGCTCTTGGTACTGCTCTGCGGATAATTCACTGCAGGCACCGCTGTGCGTGTCCACTTGGTAAAGTGGTCTTGCGCAAATTGCGGATTGGAGGGGTGCTCTGTGTCCCGAATCACATCCCATCTACCACGCGAAGAAGCATCGGTAGTGTGGTTAATCGGCATAAATTCGGTGTTGCGCACATTCTTCGGAACAACAGAATAAGCCCATAAACTGTTATAGTTCGGGTCTTTGTCATGATCTGCGCCATCGTAATTAAACCAGCGGTAATATCCCCAGTGGTCACGGTGAAGCGGCAGGTTCAGCGGCTCTTCAGGGATGGCATAAATGATATTCTTTTTCTCATGCACCGCCTGCAGTCCTTTGGCGTCAAGCTCTCCGTTGTGATGGAAGGCATATAACTCCGCATTATCCGCACCTTTCCATTTCTGCGTGATCCATATCACACGCGAATCGGTCACATTGTCGCCTTTAGCACTGGAGTGCCAATAGCTGTAGGTATAGCGGATCTGCGCCGTGCGGTTGGATGTTGCATCCTCGTTATACGGTGCAATCTTAACGCGTATCTGGTTGCGTGCCGGTAGATAAGTAGCAACCACCCATTCACAGGGTGTACCATCGATATTCAGTGCCTCGACCCGCAGGGTGTCATAGAGGTCGATATGATCAATAGTCGGCGGCTCTGCGTCAGTCCAAATAGTATCACGATGGCATGGTAAGCCGGCGATATTGACTGAACCAGACTCTCCGATATATTTGTCCACCTCGTTTCCGCTCACGCTGCGTACAACATGTCCGCTTTCATAATCACCGGAGATAATGAAAGTTTTGGCGGTATCGGCGGGATTGTCTCCCACTTTCGAATAATTGAATACCCAGTTGTTCGGCTCAGCAGCGGTGTGCATCGTGGTATAGGAATCCCGATGGAAGATCTGACGATTCACATTCACCGAGTCGCGGTAATCTTGTCCATGACACGTAAAATGCGTATAGAGCACATCGCTATGGTTGAGATAGTCACCTTCGGTCGGTGCACCGCCACCGGCAGGCTTGCGCAAGAAACGCGCTGTAGGACGGTCAATAGGCGACTTTCCTATCGCATAAATCGTGTCATACCATACATTGTCGCGTAGCCGGAATCCGTCTTTGCGCGCCCAAACCATCGTCGTATCCGCCCAACCCCAGATAGCAACGGGATTCTCCGGATCGGTTGTGTCATAGCCGGTGATGGTATAATATTTCATCTTTGAGTGACCGTCATATAAATCCAGATGTGCCTCGTCCGCCGGATTGGATTTCCACTCAAAATGTCCCACGAGGTTGTACGGGGGATTGATAAGCGTCGTTTGGTTCGTGATAGGTGTGGACTGGCGCGCGAAGACATCGGCGTGATTGTAGCGGCTACGAAAACGGTCCACATCCTCGTAGTAAATAACCTGCGAGGTGATAGGCTGCATGACCGTGTCGTGCGTCACGTCATAGCCGAACGAGATAGTGGTCGGCGTCATGTGATAAATCAAGTCGCTACCCGTATGTCTGTCCCAGACAGAGACACGTTGCGAAGCGGCAGGCTTGGCGCCGTAGAGGTGGCCGAAACCATAGACAGGGTCGTACGCCAGGTAGCGGTTTACCTCCACGCCCATCTCATCGGAGATGCAATAAAGGAAACCCTGGATATACTTGTTCCGCTCGCGGTCGTCTTTCTCCGTGTACCACTTGGTTGCGTTGGATTCTGCCAGGAGTTGCAGTGGACTGTAACCCGCCGCACTCGGTCCTTTGGAGAGGAAACGCTCACGCTCAACACCATCGCGCTCCGCCAGCCATACGCTCTTGACGGTACGGGAGTAGTTCTTGTCAGGACGGATAGCGCCCGTCTCACTCCAGTTGCGTCCTACTACCCACATCGCCGCATAGCACGGTTGCTCATAGGCATAGACGGTGTCTTTGCCCAACTTAGCCTGGATAGTGTCCACGCCAAGGTAATAACGCTTGCCGTTATATACCGTAGAGAACGTCACATAGGAACCGGCAGGAACGACTGCGGCAGGATCATCTACGTATCCACCGCCTAAACCCTTCTCGCCCTCGTGCTTGATTTTGTGCCCGTCCGCATACGCGCGTAGCGCAACACCCGCGAGGGTCGAAATAATGAACGCCAAACAGAGCCATGTTTTGATGGCTGACAAAGAATGCTGTATCTTCATTTGTATCTAAATTTTACGTATGTAAAGAAATCTGGCGCAAAGTTAACAAAAATTTGCCAAATGGGCAAAAAAAATTGCAAAATGCAAACTGCACTTTGCAAAATAAGCGAATTTTATGTTCTAAATCTCTTATATTATGTAATAATGTAGTATATTACCAATAAATTTTTTATTTTTTCAATTGGAACGGGAAAGAGCCGATGAGGTTGCCGTCGCAGAAGAAATCGATGGTATAGAATCCTTCTTCGACCTCGTCAATCGGCCAATAACAGGTGCCGTTATAGTTCTCTCCGCTATACTCGATTTGCTGCACGAGGGTGTAATTGATCTCCTGGTTCTCAAACGGGAAGAGGAGGTTGTTGTCTTCGCCGAGGAGTTCTCCGTCGGGTTCGGTGATTCGTACGTAGAGGTTCTTCATGCCCGGTGCGCAGGTGATATTCTTCGCGATGACGAAGTCGAACTGCAGTTTGCGGATCTGACCTGCCATGCGCGTCTTCTTGTCGCGTTTATTGAGAGTGGTGAGTGTGCAGGAAGTCATCTCGAGCATGGCGGCACGAGTGACCGTTTCCGTCAGTTGAGTGTTGGCTTGCGTCAGTTCCTCGTTTCTGGAGCGCACCTGTTGGTTCTCTGCCTTAACTTGCTGATTTTCAACGGTCAGCCGCTGATTGGTGGCGTTAAGACTGTCTATCTGGCGCACGTAGTCTTTCATCACCGCGCGCACGGTGGCAAGTTCTTTCTTTAGTTCGGCGATACGTCTTGCGTTGGAGGCTTTCGTCTGACGCAGTTCCTCGAGCAAGTCCTGTACGCGTTGTTGCTCGCGGCTCAGGAGGTCCTGCAGGCTGTCATTATGGATATCCATGTTCTGATAGCCATCGAACTGGATAGCGAGGTCTTCGTATTCCTCTTGCAGTTCTTCTTTCTCGATGGTCATTTGCTCCACGAGTTCGTTCATCTCTGTGTGTTGGTTCCAATAGAGATACGTTAATGCGCCGAGTGCGATGAGCAGGACGGCGAGGATGATCCAGAGGAGCTTGTTATTGTTCTTTTTTTCTTCTGTCATAATAAAGGAATAACTTTTTCTAATTGGTTACTGCGACTGCCTTTGAGCAGTATTCTATACCCGTTGAGGGGCTCTTTTTTCAGGGCTTCGCAGAGTGCGTCCACGTCGTCGAAGACGGGATAAGGAGCGGTTGTTTCTTTGTACTCGGGTCCGACGAGCAGCACCTTGTCCGCCTTGCGTTCCAGCAGCATGTTGACGATGTTCTGGTGCTCAAGATGGCTGTATTCGCCGAGTTCGCGCATGGCGCCCAAGATATAACAATCTGACTTCTGACTTCTGACCTCTGACTTCTGACATCCAAAGGCCTCTATGGCCGCCTGCATGGAGGTTGGGTTGGCGTTATAGGCATCGACGACCACGGTGTTGCGCTCGGTCTGCATGAGTTGGGAGCGGTTGTTGGAGGGGATGTAGGCGCGGATGGCTGCGAGCGCCGTCTCGTGGTCCACGCCGAAAAACTCGCCTACGCACAGCGCCGCCGACACGTTCTCGGCATTATAGCCGCCTACCAGATGCGTGCCTTCCGGCATCGTGCCGGTAGCGTAATTGATAATTGATGATTGATGATTGATGATTTTAGACTGCGCAGCAGTCAACATCTCTTTGAGATAGGGGTTGTCGGCGTTGCGGAAGATAGTCCCGTGATGCGCGAGGAGGAAGTCATACAGTTCGGCTTTGGTGCGCATGACACCTTCGAAAGACCCGAAACCCTGGAGGTGCGCCCGTCCGACATTGGTGATCAGACCATAGTTCGGTTCGGCTATCTCCACGAGTTCTTGGATATCCCCGGGATGCGAGGCGCCCATCTCGACGATCGCCATCTCGTGCGCGCGCGTCATACTTAATAAGGTAAGAGGCACGCCGATCTGGTTGTTCAGATTGCCTTGGGTGTAGTACAGGTTATACTTCGTAGCGAGCACCGCCGCGCAGAGTTCCTTGGTGGTCGTCTTGCCGTTGGTGCCGGTGATGCCGAGGATAGGCAGTCCTAACTCCCTCCGCCAGGCACGGGCGAGATCCTGGAGGTCTCTTAAAGCATTCTCGCCACAGATGATATACTCCGCTCCGTCGCGGCGAGCCTGCTCGACGAAGTCATTGCCGTCGAAATGTTCACCCTTGAGCGCAACAAAGACAGAGCCGGAAGTGACCTTCCGGCTGTCTGTCGTGACATGTAAGGATTCCTTATTTCTTATTAGGAAGTTCCAGTCCATAACCTTTCCGTTTATCCTCTACCTTCAGGGCGAGACTCAGCAGGAAAGCGAGTACGCCGAAGGACGCAAATACGATCATCGGCACGAGATATCCGTTGGTAGCGACGCGCAGCTTGCCGATGAGCAGCGGCACGAGGCACAGTCCTACGTTCTGCACCCAGAAGATAAGGCAATACGCCGAACCCAGCACTTTCTCATCGATGATCTTCGGCACGGACGGCCACATCGATGCCGGCACGAGCGAGAAGCTGACGCCGAGGACGAGGATAGTGATCAGTGCCAAGGTCTTGCTCGGATAAGCGGGCAGGACGAACGCGAAGACGCAGTGACAGGCGATCATGATGACCGCGCCGAGGAGCATCATAGACGCTCCCTTGCCCTTATAGTCGATGAACGCACCGAGGAAGGGAGTCAATACCATCGCCAGTATCGGGAACCACTTGAAGAGACCTGCCGCTTCGGAGTTGCTGATATTCAGGGTCTCCTCCAGGAAGTTCGTCGCGAAACGCTGGAAGGGGAAGATAGCCGAGTAATAGAGCACGCACAGGAGCGCGATGATCCAGAACATCTTCGAGGTAAGGATCTGCTTGAGGTCCGATACATGGAACTCGTCCTCCGGGTCTTTCTCTTCGGTAGCCTCTCCGAGCGCAACGAGTTGCTGGTCGAACTTCGTATCCATGATGGTGAAGACGAAGAAATTAAGCAGTCCGATCACGAGCAGCGCCGACGCGAAGAGCAGCGGGGCTACAACAGAGTTGGTGCCATCGACCGCAAAGCGCTCACTAAGCATCGGTGCGAACCACATGGCGGCAAACACGCCGAGACGCGCAATCGCCATCTCTAGGCCCATCGCCAATGCCATCTCTTTGCCTTTGAACCATTTAGCCAGAATCTTGCTTACCGTCGTACCTGCCATCTCGCATCCGCAACCGAAGATCATGAAACCGAACATCGCCAACTTGGCGCTACCCGGCATGGCGGGCCACCACGCATTCAGCCATTCTACGGTATTGGCCTCCGGCCAGGAGATACCCCAGAACTTAATCGCGGCACCGATGACCATCAGGCTGGCACTCAACAAGCCCGTGAAGCGTACACCCATCTTGTCGAGGATGATACCCGCGAGGATGAGGAAACCGAAGACATTGAGCAGGTATTCTCCGGCAGCGTACGTACCGAAGTCACCGCGGTCCCAGTTCAGACTCTCTTCCAGCAGCGAGGCCAGCGGAGAGAGGATATCGACGAACATATAGGCGAAGAACATCATCGATGCCACCAGCACCAATACCGCCCAACGCGCCACCGCACTATCGCGGAGTGTCTTTTGTATCTTTTCTACCATGAGTGTAGGAAAATTTAGATTTCTTCTTCAGCCATTCTGCCTTTTTCTTCTCGTACTCGGCATAATGGGATTCCAAATAGCCGTCAGCCATTATTTAATTCCGAGTTCTTTCTTGACTGCGGGAGTCACATCCTTGGCGTCATTGCCGACATGTACCATCGCTGCGGAGTCGAAGATATAGGTGTATGCCTCGCGCTCGCCTACGGCCTTGATGGCTTTGGACATGCGCTCGTGAACCGGCGTGAGCAGTTCCTGCTGTTTCTTCTGGATGTCTTGCTCGGCAGTCTGATAGAACAACTGGATACGTTGCTGCATCTCCTGCAACTCCTGCTGGCGGATCTGCTTTACAGCGTCTGCCATGGTTGCTTCTTGAGCCTGATAATCCTGGTATTTCTTCTGGAACTCCTCGTTCATCGAAGCCAATTGATTCTCATACTGCGCCTGGATGGTATCCATTTGTAATTTGACTTTAGCTACTTCCGGCATCTGAGCGAACAACTCTTGCGTGTTAATGTGACCGAATTTCTGTGCGCTGACTGCCATCGGCAGGATCAGCATCATTGCGATAATAATCTTTTTCATTTCAAATTTATGATTTATGATTTATAATTTATTATTTCTTTATTTGGCGCCAAGTTTCATAAGCACCTGGTCGGATATATCGAGTTTGGAGGACATGTATATCAATGCGGGGTCCGCCGAACGGTCCTTGACGATGTCGATACGCTTCTCGCTCGCCAGGTCCTGGATGGCATTGTATATCTCGTCCTGTATGGGTTTGATGAGCGCTTCGCGCTTCTTGTACAGTTCTCCGTCCTGTCCGAAATACTTGCGCTTGAGTTCCAATACCTCCTGCTCTTTCTTGACAATCTCGTCTTCGCGCTGCGCCCGCATGGTCTCGGAGAGGAAGATCTGCTCTGTCTGGTAGTTCGTTGCCATGACGCGTGCTTCCTGCTGCATTGCGTCGATCTCTTTCTGCCAGCGCTTGGAGAGCATCGTCAACTGTTCGTTCGCCTGCTCGTACTGAGCCAGGTTCTTCAGGATATACTGCATGTCGATATAGGCTATCGACTGGTCCTTTGCATAAACCGTGCCACAAATCAGCAGGGCTGCGAATAAAAGTATACTAATTTTTTTCATAATCACTAAACGCTAAACTCTAAACTCTAAACTCTAAACACTAAACTTTTACAGCTCCTGTCCGAGTACGAAGTGGAACTGACTGCCGCTATACTGCTTGCTGCCGTTGATGTCGTCGAATCCCCAGCCCCAGTCTATACCGAGCAGTCCGAACATCGGCAGGTAGATACGTACGCCGACACCGGCTGCTCGCTTGAGGTCGAAGGGGTTGTAGTCGGTGATGTCCGCGAAGCAGTTTCCTGCCTCGAGGAAGGCGAGCGCCCATATCGTAGCGCTCTGTTCAAGCGAGATGGGGTATCGCAACTCCATGGTGAACTTGTTATACACGTATCCCATGTTTCGTCCCGTAGCAGGGTCGTACGGGGTGAGTGAACCGGCCGAGTAACCACGCATCGCCACGTAGTCGGTGGACAGCGTCGAATAGCTGGACATACCGTCACCACCCATGTAATACGTCTCGAACGGCGACTTGGCATACTGGTTGTAATGACCGAGGTAACCGAACTCGGCGCGCGCCATGAGGACTAACTTACTGTCCGGAGTGAGCGGCGTGAAGACCTTGCCTTTGAACGTCCATTTATGGTACTCAATGAGGTGGTATTTCTCCGAAGAGGTGAGGCGCGAATAGTCCTGTTTGCCGAAGAGCGACCACGGCGGCGTCAGTTTGACACCCAGGACGAACTGGCTACCACGGCGGGTGTAGATCGGGTTGTCAATAGACGAACGGCTGAGCTGCAGGTTCAACGCGAGGTTATGACTCGTTCCGTTGTCGATCAGCAGGTACGGCCAGTCTTTCATCCAATAGAGCGTATAACTCAGTTCGCCGTAGAACATGAAATAGTCATCCGGCCAGCGCAGACGCTTACCGTAACCGAGTGCGAAATAGAACTGGCGGATGAACTTGTCCTTATCTGCCTCGGCCTCGGCTAACTGCTGGTAGTAATTGCTGTTACCCGAGTAGTAGTAATAGTTCGAATAGGTGTTATACAGACTCTGGTACGCTTTCTGGTAGCGCGCGGAGAAGCCCGTCTGATTGTAGAAAGCGAAGGACGCGCTGAGACTGTTCGGCCGCTTGCCGCCTAACCACGGCTCGAGGAACGAGATAGACAGCGAAGTGGAGTAGATACCGTTGGTACGCAGGTTGATGGAGAAAGTCTGTCCTTCTCCCTGCGGCACGATACGGTAGGATTTCTTGTTGAAGAGGTTCTGGATGGCGAAGTTGGTGAACTTCAATCCGATAGAACCCGTGATACCCGTTGCGCCCCAACCAAGCGAGAACTCGATCTGGTCGGAGGACTTGGTCTCCAACTTATAGGCGATGTCCACCGTTCCTTCTTCGGGGTTAGGCTGGATATCCGGCACGAGTTTCTCCTGGTCGAAGTGACCCATTTGTGCCAACTCACGCAGCGAACGCATGATATCCGACTGCGAGTAGAGTTGTCCCGGTTTGGTATATAACTCACGGCGAACGACATGCTCATAGACACGCGTGTTACCGATGATCTTTACCTCGTTGATGGTCGCAGGCTTGCCTTCATAGATACGCATCTCAAAGTCGATGGAGTCGTTCTCCACGTTCACCTCCACGGGATCGACATTGAAGAACAGGTATCCGCGGTCGGTATATAACTTACTTACCGCGTCGTCATCCGACTGGAGACGTTCGTTGAGCGTCTTGAGGTTATATACATCGCCCGGTTTGACACCTAACGTAGCATCCAGGTATTCGTACGGATAGAGGGTGTTACCCACCCACTTGACGGAGCGGATAAAGTATTTATCGCCCTCGTGGATGGTCATATATACATCCACGCGCGTAGGATCTTCGGGGTTGGGCACGACGCTGTCGGAGACGATATAGGCGTCGCGGTAACCGTACTCGTTGTATTTCTCGATGACGGCGACCTTGTCTTTCTCATATTCCTCGGTGACGAATTTCTTCGTACGGAAGAGATTGACGATGTCGTTGTCATTGGTTTTCTTCATCGCCTTGTTGATCTGTCTGTCCGTGAGGGCCTCATTGCCGGTGATATAGATCTTGCCCACCTTGGTCTTCACTTTCTTATCCACGACGATAGCCACTTTGACGTATCCCGGGTGGTCCTGGTCGGGTTGCTGATGAACGACCACGTCGGCATTGTGGAAACCTTTCTCCGCGAGGTATTTCTTGATGACGGTCTTGGCGTGGTCCTCGACGTTCGGCGTCATCTGACTGCCTTGCCGGATACCTGCCTTTACTTCGATATCTTCGCGTTCGCTCTTCTTCAGTCCGTCGTAGCGCACTTCGCTCACGCGCGGGCGCTGCTCAAGGGAGATGATAAGCCATATCTTGTTGCCTTCAATCTTGCCGGCTTTGATCTGCACGTTGGAGAACAGACCCTGTTTCCAGAACCGTTTGACTGCTTTGGTAATCTGTGGTCCGGGCACTTCGATCTTGTCTCCTACCGCCAGGCCGGAGAAACCGATCAGCACGAAGTCTTCGTAGCTGTCCGCTCCCTCCACCTCAATACCGGCGATCTCATAGGTCTTGTTGCCGGTGAGGCTGTACTCGATCTCCTGAGCCGATAGCGGTGAAAGGTGAGAGGTGAAAGATGAAAGGACAAACACCCATAACACCCCGATGATTCTATGTACGCTCCTTCTTCCTTTCATTTGTCATTTCTCATTTTTCACTTGTTCACCGGTCTTTCCGAACCTTCTTTCTCTTTTCTGGTAATCGACGATGGCCTTATAGAACTCTTCTTCCGTAAACTCCGGCCATAGGCAGTCGGTGAAATACAGCTCGCTGTATGCCAACTGCCAAAGGAGGAAATTGCTGATACGGTATTCGCCGCTGGTACGGATCAACAGGTCCGGGTCGGGTATCTGCGCCGTGGTCATGAGAGAGGACACCAGTTGCTCGGTGACGTCCTCGGGGCGTATCTTTCCCTCCTGCGCAGCCTCTACGGCTTTGCGCATGGCTTCGATAATCTCCCAACGTGCCGAATAACTGAGAGCCAGCACCATCGTCAAGCCGGTGTTGCGGCTTGTCTGCTCGATACAGGCGAGGAATTTCTTTCTCGCGCCTTCCGGTAAACGGTCGATATCTCCGATAGTCTGCAGCCGTACGTTGTTGTTCATCAACGTCGGCGTCTCTTTGGCGATGGTATCCACGAGCAGCGTCATCAACGCATCCACTTCTTCTTTCGGCCTGTTCCAGTTCTCGGTGGAGAAGGTATAGAGCGTGAGATATTCCACGCCTAACTTGGTAGCGGCGACGGTGATGTTATGCACTGTCTCCACACCCTGTTTGTGACCGAACATACGCGCCAATCCCTGTTTCTTTGCCCAGCGACCATTACCGTCCATGATGATGGCGATATGTCGCGGCAGGCGCGCTTGATCTATTTGTTCTCTATAATCCATTGTTACGTTTTAATCGGTGTTACAAATACGGCACGGCTTCGGAGAATGAGCGAACTCGAAGACGAGGCCGACGGTAATCATACCCGTGAGGTCGCAGTTCATCCAGTTCCATCCGTTGATCTGGTACTTGTTGTCCATGCTCTCGCGGCCCTCCAGATTGTCTGCGATATATAAGTTGTGCTGCCAGGCGATATTCAAGCCTACGCAGTCATGAAATTTCCATTTGAAACCGATACCCAGCGGCACGTATGCAGCTACGCAGCCGAAGGTCGGACGGTTGTTGGCATCATTGCCGTAGATGCCTGCGCCGATACCTAAGAAGATATACGGCGTGTACGGGCGGATACGTTTGTCGTATCTGTTGGCAGAGCCGAAACGGAAGAAGTTAAACTCCGCCATCACGTCAATACCTACCATTTGGTTTACCCACCAGGTGTCCAGACGCTGGCCGTCCATGGTGAAGTCATTGCCGGTGATACGTTGGCCCGAAGCCTTCACTTGCAGCGCCCAGCGCTTGGTGAACTTATACCGGAAATGAACGCCGTACGCTTCGCGCGGGTTCATGAAGATATGCGGCGCCGCGTCTCCCACGTAGTAACCGCAACCACCCTGCAGGCCTATCTCGCAGAGATACGGCTGCTCGTTCTGCGCCAGTAAAGGTGAAAGGTGAGAGGTGAAAGGTGAAAAGAACACCATCCACAACCCGATTATTCTATATATATACCTTTCAATTTTCATTCGTTCATTCGTTCATTCGTTCATCCGTTCACTCGTTCACCCTTTACTATCAACAGCCGGAAGGCATCTGTCACTTTCTTGACGCCGATGACTTCGATGCCTGCATGTTGTTTCCGTGTGTCGAGTCGCTCGACTTGTTCTGCAGGCACAATGATGCGTTTGAATCCTAATTTCCGTGCCTCCGATATACGTTGCTCGATACGGTTGACTGAGCGTATCTCTCCCGCCAGTCCCACTTCTCCGCACAGGCAGGTGCCTGCATCCAGGGCGATGTCCATGTTACTGCTCAGCACGGCCGCCAGAACAGCCAGGTCGATAGCCGGATCCTGCACCTTCAGTCCTCCGGCGATATTGAGGAACACATCTTTCTGCAGCAGTTTGAATCCCACGCGTTTCTCCAGTACGGCGAGCAGCATGTTGAGTCTTCTGCCGTCAAAGCCCGTGGACGATCGCTGCGGCGTACCGTAAGCAGCCGACGAGACGAGAGCCTGTACTTCAATCAGGAACGGCCGTGCACCTTCTACGGTTGCGGCGATCGCAATGCCGGAGAGTCCTTCGCGCGACGTGGAGAGTAGCAGTTCCGAAGGGTTGGTCACCTCGCGCAGCCCCTCCTGGCGCATCTCATAGATACCGATCTCGGACGTTGAACCGAAACGGTTCTTCTGCGCCCGCAGGATGCGGTACATGTATTGCTGGTCTCCCTCGAACTGCAGCACCGTGTCCACGATATGCTCCAGCACTTTGGGACCTGCCAGCGAACCCTCTTTGTTGATATGTCCGATGATGATGAAGGGTATATTGCGGGTCTTGGCGAACTCAAGGATGCGTGCTGCGCACTCGCGCACTTGGGTGACACTGCCTATCGTGGCTTCCACGTCTCCGGTTCCGATGGTCTGAATGGAGTCGATGACGACGATCTCGGGTTCCAGTTCTTTGACCTGGTCAAGGATCCGTTCCAGCGATGTCTCGGACGAGATAAAGAGGTTCTCCGCATTGCCGGCGAGCCGCTCTGCGCGCAGTTTGAGTTGGCGCACGCTCTCTTCGCCCGAGGCGTAGAACGTCTTCCGTTCGCCTTGCTGCATAAGAACCTGCAGGGCCAAGGTCGATTTACCTATACCGGGTTCTCCGCCTAACAACACCAGGCTGCCCGGAACGAGTCCTCCGCCTAACACGCGGTTGAACTCGCCGTTGTGCATGTCCAGGCGCATCTCTTCGGATGCCTCCACGTCTTGCAGGCGCTGAGGCTGTGCAGAACCTCTAACCTCTAACCTCTCACCTCTAACCTTCGAGGAAGTGACGACTTCCTCTTCATACGTTCCCCATTCGCCACAAACCGGACAACGGCCCAAGAGCTGCGGAGCTTTCGCACCGCAGGATGAACATACATATTGAATCGTTGTCTTTGCCATCTTCAATCTCAAATATCAAATATCAAATTCTCTTCCGCCAGGAAGGTGTTGTCAAAGATTGGTTTCGCTTCCTCGAGGAACAAACTATGGTCTTCCACGCGTGCTGAGTAATGACCAAGTATCAGTTTGCCTACATTGGCTTTCTGCGCTATCGTGGCTGCTTCCGCCGCCGTCGAGTGCTTTACTTCCTTGCTCCGTGCACCCATCGACTCCAAGAAAGTGGACTCGTGATACAAGGTGTCCACACCTTCGATGATAGGCACGATCTTCTCGCTATACATCGTGTCTGCGCAATAAGCGAAACGTTTGCGCGTCACGCGTTCGAGAGAACCGTCTTCTTTCTGTATGCGGTGGGTCTCCTTGAAGAGAAAACCGCAGGTCGGCACGCCGTGCTTCAACGGGATAGTCTCCACGGAGACGGTGCGGTCCTCGAAGATGACGGCATGTTTGCGAGGGTTGATGGGGTGGAAGATGATGTCGTAAAGGCGGTCGTTGGCGTGATATTCCAACAGCGGCGTCAGCAGTCGCTCCAAATCCGGTTGGGCATAGATATGCATGGGCTGCGTACGCTTGAGCATGCCCAGCGTCGTCAACAGGCCGATCAGTCCGAAACAGTGGTCGCCATGCAGATGCGAGATGAAGATATTATACAGACGCGAGGTGTGCAACCCCAACTTCTGCATCGTCAGCAGCACCCCTTCGCCGCAGTCCACGAGGAAGGACTTGTCGCACAACTCCACCCACTGCCCCGAAGGGGAAGTGGTCTTCGTCGGCTTGGCACTGCCGCAACCTAATATCGTAAGTTTCGCATCACTCATTTTTCACTAATCCACTAATCCTCTAACCCTCTAATCCTCTAACCCACTAATCCGAGTTTAGCGAGCATTCTGTCTCCTAACTGACTCTTTGTCTCGATATGTTCGAGCACGGCCTTGACGAAGGAGTTCGACTCAAAACTACCACGCACTTCTTCGAAGTCCGCTTGCGCCTGATCGCGGTCACCGTCCACGCCGAAACCTGTCTGACTGTTCATGTCAAATTCCTTGCGGGCATCGTTATAGACCATCTTGTCCAGTCCTACAACGGCCGCTTTCCAATCCTCGATGGTCTTGCGTATCTGTGCGAGGGTGACGTGCTCTACGTCGCATCCCCATACTTGCTCCAAGTGCTTGAGCGCCCAGGTCCATTCGTACGAATAGTAGTGCGCGTGCATCTCCACAAGCCGTGCCTGGATGGTGCCGAGGTTCAGTCTTCCGGCCTCTATATCATCCAACAGACGTGTCACTTCGCTCTTCGGCGCCAGCAGTCCTGCCAGATCGACCCAGTCGCCTGAACCGATTGGACTGTCCGGACGCAGGGCTTTGCGCACCTCGTCCATCGTGTGCCATTCGCTTTGCTCCAAGCGGCTGATAAGGCTGTTGCCGAGGAATTTCTGGATGCCGATGGTATATAGTTCGCGGCCGTGCTTGAGGGAGGAGTTGCGGATCTTGCAGTTGCGGTAACCGAACACCTCGGTGTTCTCTCCGCTCAGCGCCACCAACTCATCCAATACCTCGCGTCCGCGCCACATCTTTTGCACCGTGTAAGGACTCAGGAGGTTGAAGTTGATCTGATCGAGTTTATGCGGGTCTTTGCGATTGTCGCGTTTGGGCCATTTCTGTGCATCGCGGATTGTACCTACGGTACGCAGGTTGGCGCCCGGAACGAGATAGCTCTCCGCGTTGTTCTCTATCAGGTACGAGAACGGCAGTTCGGACGTGTCGGCATGGTGTGTATGACGACCCATCACCAGACTGAATGCTCCGATCTTCGACGGCCATAAGAGGTAACTGTCACTCGTCGTCTTCGCGCCGCGCTCGGCGATACCCTGGTGGATAGGACCGAGTTTGTACATGTGGTTCGACTGGTTGGAACCCGAACCCGCATTGAGGAACGAGAACATACCCGCGATGAGAAGGGTCGATTTATGATGGGTCACGGTGTACGGGCCGGCAAAGATAGCGCAGGCCTCGCCGTGCATACCTTGGCAGTTCGAGAAGAACAGACTCTCGCCTGCTGAGTAGTGCTTGTCGAAGATACATCCCTGTCCTACGAAGCACTTGTCCACCAGCGTCGAGTCGCCGATCTCCACTCCGGAAGCGAGGATGAAATCCACACACTTCACACCGCTGCCCAGACGTACCGGCGCGGACTCGTTGGAGTTGATCGTTCCGTTCTTCAGGCGGCTGACACCACTCAGTTCGGCATAGTCGCCGATCTTCACGTTCTTGATACTTCCGCAGTTGAGGATACGTACGTGCTTGCCGATATAGCCGTGATCCGAAGCCTGTTTCTCCGCATAGGCGTCTATCAGACGCTCCAACGCCGCAATCATCTCCGGACGATGGCGGTACAGTGTGAGGATATATGCCAGGCTGGCGGAGAGCTCGTTGAAGATGGGTATCTCCCGTCCGCCGCCTTCATTCATCACCGGCACGCGCACGCCATTACCGAACGTACTCTTGCCGTCCACGAGGATGGCGTTCACGTTCTCGATACGGGTCTCGGCGCCGATGGTGTAGTTGGCAATGTAGTTGTGGATATTGTACAAGTGCGCGTCATCGCCCACCTCGCAATTATGCAACATCGTGTTATAGATGCCGGTGTGCACTTTGATGCCTCCGGGTAACTCGATCTCCTTGCCGAAAACGCCTAATTTGTTGTGTCCGGAGAAGTTGGAATGGCGCACATAGCGCGCGTCAAAAGACTCGGCTACCTCGATTGCTTTCCAATCGGTAGCCTTACAGCCCTGACTCTCCAATTGCGCAATCTCCTGCGTTGTTAATGAACGATAGTTCATAACCCCTAATCTCTAATCCTCTAACCCTCTAATCCTTAATCATTCAGCAGCATCGGCATGAGCAACATGACGATATCTTCGTTCGCCTCGTTCTCTACCGGCAGGATCAGACCTGCGCGAGCGGGGTCGGCGAGCTTGAGTTGTACCTCGGCACTCTCAATCGAACTGAGCAGGTCGATGAGGAACGGAGCCTTGAAACCGATAGCCATCGGCGTGCCGTTGTAGTCGCAAGAGATCGTCTCTTCCGCGCTCGTCGAGAAGTCGATGTCCTGCGCGGAGATCTTGATGCTGTTCTCGCTCAATGCCAGACGCAGTTGTGCCGTGCCGTTGTTAGCGAAGACAGCCACGCGCTTGCAGGCATTGATGATCGTCTGACGATCAACCGTCACGATGTTGTTGTTACCCTGCGGGATGACAGCGTTATAGTTCGGGAAACGGCCCTCAATCTGACGACAAACGATGATCGTGCTGCCGAACTCAAAACGGGCGTTCTTTGCGCCGAAGGTCACTTTGACATCACTCTCCTCTTTCGCCAACAGGTTCTTCAACAAGCCTGCCGGTTTCTTCGGAAGGATGAAGCTGGCTGCCACGCCTGCCTGAACACCTGCGTTCGTATAACGAACCAGACGGTGCGCATCCGTAGCCACCATCGTCACTTTGTCTGCGGCGATGTCAAAGAAGATACCGTTCATCACAGGACGCAGGTCGTCGTCAGCGGTGCAGAAGATCGTCTTCTCGATGGCACTCTGAAGTACGTTCGCCGGCAAAGCCAGTGTCTGTGCATCGTTTTCTGCAGCCGGCATCTCAGGATACTCGTTGCCGTTAACGCCTACGAACGAATACGTACCGTTCTGGCTGACCATGTTCACCGCGAAGTTGTTCTCGTCAATGGTGAAAGCCAGCGGTTGCTCGCTGAACTCTTTCAGCGTCTCTAACAGCAACTTGGCTGCGGACGCCACTTTACCCGAACCTTCGGCGCCATCCACCTCGATGCTCGTGCGGATAGTCGTCTCGCCGTCCGATGCGGTCAAACGTAACTCATTGCCCACGAGGTCGAACAGTACGTCGTCCAAGATCGGCAGCGCATTCTTACTGTTAATCACGCGGCTTACAGCCTGCAGTTGAGAAAAGAGTTTGGAACTCGAAACATTGAATTTCATATACGTATATTTTTTAGTTATTTTGTTCGGTTTGTTTTGTTGTTTCTCCGGTTTTGCTTTGTTCGTTGTGCCGATTAATAATCGGCGCTTTTACCCTCACGCGCGCAGCGCATTTCGTGCATGCGCACCCTCTGCACGCGCATTTTAGCGTGCAAAAGTACAACTTTTTTTTGAATTGTGCAAATTTTATGCCATATTTTTACAAAAATACGCACTTTTGAACGAATAATTTTGCAAATATAAGAAAAAAGTTGTACCTTTGTACCCTCTTATTAAAAATAATCCTTTCTGAGCTCTTATATATCCAAAACACGGCAACGACACGCAAACGACACGCAAACGGATCAGGGGCAAATGAAGGGCGAATCAGAGGCAATGCCTATCTAAACAACAATCAATATGGCAAGAGTAAAGTTAAATAAAAAGTATGAAAAATACACCGGCACACCGCCACCTAATGGAAGCCGTTTTTATCTTACCAACCGGTACGGGGAGACAGTGATGTCCCACTATCCTATGCACAAGGACCCATCAACCATAACCGACAAGCAGGTAGCGTCTTGCAACCTGCACACACAGGCTGTTCAGTTAGCTGACGCCGATCTTCGTGATCCCGTGAAGCACGATGAGTGGCTACAAAAATGGCATACCTCACTCTCTGACAGCCGTGCCAAACACTACAAAACCCTCCGCGGCTTCGTCATCGCCGCCTACCGCCAACAACTATAACACAAGCGGCGACATCTCTGCCGCCGCTTGCTTTCGTCTATTAGTAGGGCAAAACCCTTGCCCGCTCTTATTATTTGACCTCTTGTCCCTGTAAGGTATAGGTGCTATTTTCTGTTTCTACTAATACTTGCCCTTCACGCGCAACCTTTCGTGCATTTCGTTTCGGAGAAGGATTGCTTATAGCTTGTGCTTCACCGTTTCCAGGAAGGGAATAAATGTATGTTTTACCATTGCTACCATAAGAAGTCCGTGCCACTAATTTGTAGTTCCCATTAAATTTTACCAAATCATAGCGGAGATAGTACGGATCACCCAAATTAAAATCATAAACAACCTCTTTGTCTTCGTTCATGATTTTGTCATTTGCTATAAAAGCTACCTTATTATCTGTAGTGAAAATGTTTTTGGTAATATAGTGAATAAGCGTATATTTTTCAAAAACAATCTTTTTATATAAGTCTAATGTTTCAGGGTCGTATAATTCCAACCAACAACTATATGTTACATCACTTGATGTTTCATCCCAGATGTAAAAATACGGTGCTTGAATTCTATTCGTTTGGTCTTGCGAAATGCCGCCTCCATCAGTATGAGTAAAGAGACTTCCGCCTTCAAAAGTGTGTTCCAATGTAATTTGCGCATTAGCAAATGTAGCAGCAAAAAGAGCTGCGATAACAAAGATAGATTTTCTCATTTCGTTTGTTGGCGGTTATATCCCATCGCCACATCGGTTTTAAGTAGTGTTGATTTCTATTGGTAAACACAAAAAGTGCGGACTCCTTGTCGTTCGTCAGGCTACCACACCTTTAATACCAACAAGTCATCCACACTGCATAGCAGTGTTTGACAACTTATTCCGGGTATTATTGTCTTTGTGGTAGTTGACGAACCAGAACAAATAGCAAACGCTTATTTCTCTATATAGCGCACACTAGCGCCTGTCCTTACTATTTTACGTCGGTAAGCGACGATGTCTTTATTTATCTTCGTTTTCGAATGGTAATTCTTCAGCTTTGCTTTCTTCGATGGGACGGATGTGGTCCGAAGCACGTTCTGAGGATATAACGGAATAACCTAAACGATGCTCAATATCCTCGCGAGCATTTCGCGCAACTTCACCTCCTTCTTTGGCTGTTTGGCGACTTTGCGCCATGCCTTTCGGATTGCGTTGACGAGAAATTTCTGTGGCGGTTACTTCTGCAAGCGTGTTCAGCGCCAGTTCTATATTCGTCATATTATCGCGCAGATTCTCTTTGGTTAAGCCCTTATGGCGTTTGTATTCACCTGTGGTCATTCCGCTCCAGGCTTGCGTAAGAACATTCGTCAGAATGGCAAAATCTTTCTGCTCGTGTATTCCTGCGCGATGCCACTCGTCCGTCAACTCTTTGCGCATCTCAATAGAGCGCATCCTTTCGTTAATCCACTTGTCGGAATAACCTTGACGACGATAGTCCTCTACAGCCATTTGGAAGGTCAGTTCCGGATCGATAATCTGGTCAATTCGTTGCTCACCCAACTGAGCTAACCACTGTTTGACCGGCTCGGCTTTCTTTGAGGGAATAGATTGTATGAGACGGAAAATACCCTGTAAATCAGCAACATCGGTCTTGTATTTCTTTCCATCTGCTGCGGGTAATTTCAGTTGGTGACAATTTGTCACCGACTCATTCCCCTCTTTTTTTAGGCGCTCTTTTAACTTGTTCCAATATTTGCGCCCATCTGCACTATCCGTTAATACTTGTACTATATCTACGACCGAGAAATAGTACTTTTCTTGCTCTGCATCCCATACAATGCGGACGCGCTTCCCCTCAAATAGCTGTATCGCAAAATTATCATTCATGGTTACTAACCTTTGCGAGTGCAAAGGTACAACATTTTTTTGAAATATGCAAGAAAAATTTGCGTATTTGCGAAAAAAGCAGTAATTTTGCACCGCAAAATCAAACGGGAATTGAAAATAGGTGTTTTTGACAGCGGTTATGGCGGATTGACGATCTTGGATGCAATCCGCAAGGAGTTGCCCCAGTACGATTACTTGTACTTGGGCGACAACGCACGTGCGCCTTACGGCACGCACTCGTTCGATGTTATCTATCGCTATACGCTCCAGGCGGTCAAGTACCTTTTTGAGCACGACTGCACGTTGGTCATTCTGGCCTGCAACACCGCGAGTGCGAAAGCGCTGAGAACCATTCAGCAAAATGACCTACCGGTTATTAACGCTGAAAGAATGAACGAGTTAAAGCATGAAAGAGTGAATGTCCTCGGCGTCATCCGTCCGACGGTAGAAGCCGTGCCGGCTATCACCAAAACCGGACACGTCGGCATTCTTGCCACACCCGCCACGGTCAGTTCCGAGAGTTATGTATTAGAGCTGGAGAAATTGGCGGGATACCAGGATACCGAGAAACCGGAATGCCGAAAATTAGTCATTACTCAGCAAGCCTGTCCGCTCTGGGTGCCACTCATCGAGGCCGGCGAACACAACGGACCCGGCGCCAAGTATTTCATCGGCAAGTACCTGCGTGAGATACTCGCCAAAGATCCTCAGATTGACACCCTCGTGCTCGGTTGTACCCACTATCCGCTCATGAAAGAGCGGATCGACAACTGGCTCGAGTTCCGTCATGAGTTGGACGAGTCGGAATTCCCTCTTCCGGTGAATTCACCAAAGGTGACAACTATCGCACAAGGCGAACTCGAAGCCAAATCGCTCGCGGATTATCTGCATCGTCATCCCGAGTACCGCGACCAACTCTCCACCAACGGAACATGCTCCTATCTGACTACAGAAAATGCGGACCGCTTCTCGCAATCCGCATCTAATTTCCTCGCTTCGCCTGTTCAGGCGGAGCACATTGATCTGGAGTAATTTACCTTTCAATCACTTTTTGCAGTTTCCTTCGCAGGTAATGCACTTGTAGCAAAGACCGGCAAGCGCTGCGCCTACGAGCGGAGCAACGATGAAGAGCCAGAGTTGCGGGAGAGCGAGTGCGTTCTCGGAGAAGATAGCCTGCGAGATCGAACGTGCAGGGTTCACCGAAGTGTTGGTCAAAGGAATAGAGATCAAGTGAATCAGAGTCAGCGTCAGACCGATCGCCAGGCCGCCGAAAGCACCATTAGCGTGCTTGCTGTCCGTCACGCCGAGGATAACCATCAGGAAAACGAAAGTCAGTACACACTCGGTAGCGAACGCACCCCAGACATTCGTACGAAGATAACCGCCGGCTACATCTGCGTCGCTGAAGAAATCGCCATAGCCATTCGCAGCGAACGTGCCGATTTCCATACCTGCGGATTTAGCGATACCGAAGAGGATAGCGGCAGCTGCGATAGCGCCGAGAATTTGTGCACACCAGTAGCAGAGCATCTCTTTAGCGCTCATGCGACCGTTCACAAACACGCCAAAACTGACAGCCGGATTGAGGTGTGCGCCGCTGATATGGCCGATACCATACGCCGCAGCAACAATCGTCAAACCGAACGCAAGAGCTACGCCCAGAAAACCAACATGTCCAAACAGGGCCGTTCCACAACCGCCCAAAACCAATACTGCCGTTCCGAAGAACTCTGCAGCAAACTTGTTACATAATTTCATATCTTTTTATTATTTAAGAGTTAAACAATAAATTGCTGTCTTTAGCCGACGCTCCCCTCTAAACTAACTTGCAGTAACTTCTGCGCCTCCACCGCAAACTCCATCGGCAGTTTTTCCATTACCTCCTTGGCGTAACCGTTCACAATCAATCCCACCGCGTCCTCTACGCCGATGCCTCGTTGACGGCAATAGAACAGCTGGTCTTCGTTGATTTTGCTCGTCGTTGCTTCGTGCTCTACGGTCGCCGTAGGGTTGCTGATAATCATATCCGGGAAGGTGTGTGCACCGCACTTGTCGCCCAGCAACAGACTGTCGCACTGGCTGTAGTTGCGTGCATTCTCCGCATGTACACCCATCTTCACCAATCCCCGGTACGCATTCTGGCTGTGACCCGCAGAGATACCTTTGGATATAATACGCGAGCGCGTGTTCTTGCCGATATGTATCATCTTCGTGCCCGTGTCTGCCTGCTGGTAGTTATTGGTCACCGCTACTGAATAGAACTCCGCCGTCGAGTTGTCGCCTTTCAAAATACAACTCGGGTACTTCCATGTGATCGCACTTCCCGTCTCCACTTGTGTCCAACTCAGACGCGCGTTCTCATGCGTGATCCCTCGCTTCGTCACGAAGTTATAAATACCGCCCTTGCCGTTCTTGTCACCCGGATACCAGTTCTGCACGGTCGAATACTTCACTTCCGCATCCTTATGCACCACTATCTCCACGATCGCCGCATGCAACTGGTTCTCGTCGCGCATCGGTGCTGTGCAACCCTCCAAATAACTGAGGTATGCTCCTTCGTCCGCCACTAACAACGTGCGCTCGAACTGACCCGTCTTGCCCGCATTGATACGGAAATAGGTACTCAACTCCATCGGACAGCGGACACCTTTCGGCACATACACAAAAGACCCGTCGCTAAACACCGCCGAGTTGAGCGCCGCATAGAAATTATCCGTCGGAGGAACGACACTTCCCAAATACTTCTTCACCAGTTCCGGATATTCCTTCACCGCCTCGCTGATGGAACAGAAAATGATTCCCTTCTCGGCTAATGTCTCGCGGAAAGTGGTCTTCACGCTCACGCTGTCCATGACGGCATCAACCGCCATATTTCCCGCTAATGCCGCCCGTTCTTCCAGCGGAATACCGAGTTTGTCGAAGGTCTTCATGATCTGTTCGTCTATCTCATCCTTTTGTCCTTGCTCCTTCTTCGCCTTCGGCGCTGCAAAATAAGAGATGGCTTGAAAATCAATCTCAGGAATATCAAGGTGCGCCCAGGTCGGTACAGGCATTGTCTGCCATTTGCGGAAAGCTTTCAGACGGAACTCCAGCAACCATTCCGGCTCACCTTTCTTCGCCGAAATCAACCGGACGATGTCTTCGTTCAGTCCTGCCGGCACAATGTCAGTCTCCACGTCTGTCGTGAAGCCGTACTTGTACTCCTGCGAAGTGATATCTTGAATAAGGGAATCCAATTCTTAATTTTTAATTCTTAATTTTTAATTCAAAAGAGCCACCCTTGGTCGGGCGGCTCTTTGAGGCCGGTAGCGGAGTCAAACCGCTCTATACGGTTTTGCAGACCGCTGACTAAGTCGCTCATCCAACCGGCCGGAGCGCGTTAGCGCAACTCTCTGTTTCCAGAAAGCGGGTGCAAAAGTACTGCTTTTTTTTGATATACGCAAATATTTGACACTTTTTTTTGCAAATATGCTAAAAAAATTGTAATTTTGCAGCCGCAAAGTGGAATAACAATGAAAAAAATTATCATCATGGCCGAAGAGGGCGAGCGGTCGCTGTTAGACAAAGCCCGTGAAGAACTGGGTCTGGATCTTCATGACGCCACGCTGGTCTTTACCGGTGTCGGTGCCATCAATGTGCTCAGGAGTCTGAAGGACTTGGACCGCGAAGCGGAGTTATACAATATCGGCTACGCCGGCAGTGCTAATTTTGAGCTCGGTACGTGGGTGGAAGTGACGGAAGTGCGTCTGAATCACCCGAATGTGAAGTACGATGAACCGCGTTTGGAACTGAGTGCTCTTCGGGCTTCCGAAATACCGGGGTTCCGAAAGACCGACAAAAGAGCCGTTTGTTATTCGAATTGTGACTTCGTCCTCGCCTCCGATTATAAGGACTGCGTTTTTGACATGGAACTGGCGTACATCGCCGCTCTCGGATTCAAAAAACTGCACAGCCTCAAGTACGTGAGTGACAACCTCAGTCTGCACGCGTACCACGAACATACGCGAGGCGTGGAATAAAAAACGCGTACTATGACAACGATTATCTTAAAACCGCATAAGGAAGAGTCGCTCAAACGTTTTCACCCGTGGGTGTTCAGCGGCGCGATTGCCCGTGTCCTGCTGGATGCGTCGCATACAGCGTCCGCACCGGAAGAGGGTGAGTTGGTGCGCGTAGAAAGTGCGCAGGGTGAGGCGCTCGGAGTGGGACATTGGCAAGTGGGTTCTATCGCGGTGCGTATCCTCGCTTTCGGCGTACAGGAACTGCCGGCGGATTTCTGGGAACAACGTATCCGCGCGGCGTATCGAGTGCGCGAGAGCCTGGGTCTCATCAGAACGGATAACAACACTTTCCGCCTGATACACGGCGAAGGAGATTTTCTGCCGGGCCTGATCGTGGATGTATATGCCGACACGGCGGTTGTTCAGGCCCATTCGGTAGGAATGCATCGGTGCCGCGAAGTGATTGCCAAGACGGTAGCAACTGTCGTGCCGCAGGTACAGAACGTGTATTACAAGTCCGATGACACCCTGCCCTTCAAGGCACCCGTAGAAGGCGATAAAGTGGGATACCTGATCCGCAACACCTCGCCTGAAAGCGAAGAATTCTGGTCGGTAGAGAACGGACTGGAATTTCGCATTGACTGGTTGCGGGGACAGAAAACAGGCTTCTTCGTGGATCAGCGCGAGAACCGTGCGTTGGTGGAGCGTTATGCTGCGAACAAAGAAGTGCTGAATATGTTCTGCTATACCGGTGGATTCTCCTTGTATGCTCTGCGTGGCGGCGCAAAGCGCGTGGACTCCGTCGATGTCAGCCAGAAAGCCATCGACTTGGTGAATGCGAACGTGGCGCATAACTTCCCGAAGGCGAAAAACCACACTGCCGTCACCGCCGATGCGTTCGAATACCTCGCGGCGCAGAAGAATGCCGGACGCACTTTCGACCTGATCATACTTGATCCGCCGGCGTTCGCCAAACATCGTGACGCGGTGAAGAACGCTTTGCGCGGATACCAGCGCATCAACGCAAAAGCAATCGAGATGATCCGTCCCGGAGGCATTTTATTCACCTTCTCCTGTTCGCAGGCCGTGGATAAAGAGGCTTTCAGACTGGCGGTATTCAGCGCTGCGGCATCCGTAGGAAGAAAAGTGCGGATACTGCATCAGTTGCATCAACCGCAAGACCACCCGATAAATATTTACCACCCGGAAGGCGAGTACCTGAAGGGATTAGTGCTTTATATAGAATGAAACTTGTATGTTTTGACACCGAGACCACCGGTTTGGATGTGCAGAAAGAGCACATTATTCAGTTATCGTTAGTAAAAGTGGACACGGACAGTTGGCAAGTGGAGGACCAACGCGATTGGTATATTCTTCCCGAAGGAGAATTCACGATTCCTGCAGAGTCGGAGGCGGTGCATCATATCTCCAAGGATTTTCTGTTGGAGCATGGCGTGTCTCTGCGCAGTGTGTATGATGACTTGATAGCCTTTACGGATGGTTGTGACATCCTCTCGTATAACGGCAATGGGTACGATGCGCCGATCTTGCATTATAACCTGCAACGTCTCGGGTTGGATTTTGACTTTGACGGCCGCACATGGTACGATGCGCTGTTGTTGGAGCGCATCCATACAGCCGGTCAAGTGGATGAGAACGGTGAAAAACTGCCTAATAACCTGACAGCAGCGTACACCCGTTATTACGGTCATCCGTTTGAAGGGGCGCATAACTCGCTGGATGACGTCATGGCTACGATAGAGGTGTTCAAGGCGCAGATAGCGGCGCACGGATGGGCGTGGGCGCAACGCGAAGAGTTCGGCTTCATCTCTTTCGACAGATGGCTGGTGAAGAGAGGGGATTATTATTATCTCAACCTGGGGGCGCACCGCAACGAGTCCATCGAATCGATGTTACGTATTGACCGCTCGTATCTGGAGTGGATTGTCGATAAATGTCCTTCAACGGACGATCAGACTCGTGCGATTATCAGTCCGTATATAGGTCGTTATGTGTCGCCTTTCTCTCCGACTTCTGCGAATGAGGCAAAACCCTCTTCTCGGGGAAAGAAACGCTCCAAAGGAATTATTACGGATGCCGATTTGAGCCTTTTTTAATGCAGTACCTTCGGACTCCGCCTTGCTTCGCAATTCCCCCGAAGCTAGTTCTTAGCCACGAGGGCACGATTATCTCGCACTTCCGTGCAAACGGCAAATATTTTAACAAAAAAGTCCTTTTATGCACGCATAATTCATTTTTTTGTTAAAATATTTGCACATTTAAAAAATTTGTAGTACCTTTGCACCCGCTTTTCAAGAGAAAAGATATATCGCGGAGTAGAGCAGTGGTAGCTCGTCAGGCTCATAACCTGAAGGTCGGTGGTTCGATCCCGCCCTCCGCAACCAACTATGAGAAAGCACTTTTTATTACTCATTGCTCTTTACACGCTCTCCGTTTCGGCGGTGGAGCGTGTTTCGTTAGAGCAACTGCAGGCCGACTGGTCGCGGTACACCAATCAGATGGTTCAATTGACGACCCCACTCGTGGTATGCGGTAGTTTTTATGACTCGTTGATTCTGGCCCCGGAGCGTTTGTATTGCCCGGAGGAAAAGGCTATAGGGCTGGCAGACGGCGATAGCACGGATTATCGGCGTATCGTGGCATCGAATCGCGCGAACTCCATCTGCGTGCATTGCCGCAACGATTATTATAAGGTTCGTACGGGTGACCGTGTACGCGGGTTTAAGGCGCGCGTGACGAGTGAGCGTCATTTGCTCACGGGCTCGGGAGTGAAGACTTCGCATAGCCGTGTTGCCCCGCTCAAAAAAGCAGAGAGAGGTGCGATAAGGGTTGTGGGTGCAAATGTAGAGAACCTTTTTGCCGACCTTGGCGGCTACGCTACAAGACGTACTAAACCAGAACAAAACGCCCTGAAAGTGCGCAAAGTGGCGAAAGGACTGAAGGCGATGAAAGCCGACCTTTATGCGTTATGCGAAGTGCAGGTGGGTGACAAGGCACCGAAGATGCTTCTTGAGGCGCTGAATAAGGGATGCGCGAAGTATGCCTATGTCTCCATGCCGATGGACAATATCGACCGCATAGGAGGTTGTTTCATCTATCGCGTGGATCGCGTGCGACCGTACGAAGCACCGCTGTCCGCGTACGCAGATACCAGCAGCCATTACCATGCACGCATGTTTGCGCAAGGCTTTGTGCGCATCGACAAGAAAGGGCAATCGACGGGAGAACGTTTTGTCGTCAGCCTGAATCACCTGAAGTCGAAACGTCCCGGACGCGGGAACTACGACACGCATCTCAAACGAATGTCCAATGTGGATTCATTGTTGGCGATGTTACCAAAGGCTACAGCGCTTTATGGCGATTCGGATATCTTGTTGTTGGGGGATTATAATTGTTATACACAGGAGTTGCCAATCCAATCCATTGTTCGGGCCGGCTATCCCGATCAGTTGATGCGTTTCTGCCCGGACGACTATTCGTATGTCTTCAAAGGCGAGATGGGTTATCTCGACCGTTGTTTCGCTTCGCCATCCATGGCGGTACAGGTGGTACACGTACAACCCTGGCATGTTAATGCCGATTGGTATTACCAGCACAGCGCGTTTAGACTGAAAGACAAGAGTCTGCACCGCTACGCAGACCATGAACCCATCATCGTGGATATCAAACTAAAGTAACTCTTTAACACAAAAAAAAACGGGCAGTTGTCAAAACTGTCCGTTTTTGTGATCCCGCTGGGCAAATTTTCTAATTTGCACCTGCGGTGCGAGCTTCTGCTCTTTGTGATCCCGCTGGGGCTCAAACCCAGAACCTTCAGAACCGGAATCTGACACTCTATTCAATTGAGCTACGGGACCTAAGAGGGCTATCTTCTATTTCCCCCTAAAAATATCAGTATGTAATATATCAGTGTGGCAAGTGATGAGAGGGCAGCTACAACGTAGGTGTATGCGGCGCTATGCAGTGCGTCGGATGCCATCTCTGTGGTTTCGCGGTCAGTGATGCCTGATTCTTGCAACCAGTTCACGGCTCGCTGACTGGCATTGACCTCCACCGGTAAGGTGATAAAGGAGAAGAGGGTAGTCAGTGCGAAGAGGCATATTCCTGCCAACAATATTTGCGGAAAAGTTTCAATCAACAGCATTCCGGCAAGCAGTACCCATGTCATCCAGTTGCTGGCGAAGGACACCACCGGTACTAACGCTGAGCGCAACTTCAGCGGTGCATAAGCCGTCGCATGTTGTACGGCATGTCCGCATTCGTGCGCCGCTACTGCTGCGGCTGCCACGTTTGTGCCGTAATAGACGTCTTTGGATAAGTTGACGGTCTTGGTGGCAGGGTTGTAATGGTCGGTCAGTTGACCATCAATGTGGGTAATCTGTACATCGGTGATGCCATGGTCACGCAGCATCTTTGCCGCTACGTCACGACCGCTCATTGGCAAGGCTTCTTTGCTGTATCGCTCGAACTTACTCTTAAGCGAATACGACACAAGCCAACTTGCCAGGGCAATAGCGATGAAAATAATCCAATATAGAGTCATTGTACTCATGCTTATGATTTCTTTTTACGTTTCTCCAGACTATCCATTCTGCACCTGCGACATTCTCCATAGATGAAAAGCGTATAATGCTGCATGAAGAAACTCGGTGTCTTCTGTTCCCGAATGAGGCGGTCGATGGCCGGCGCGCGGAAGTTGGTGACACGTCCGCATTTCTGGCAAATACGCTGCATTCGGATCGGGTTCCCGGTAATCAGTTCGTACTCTGTTGCTTGATGTCCCTTCTGTCGTTTCGTGGCATGAACGATATTCGCTTTCAGGAAGAGCTGCAAACAATTATAGATAGTACCCGATGATATTTTCTCTAATTGGCAGGCTTTCTCCAGTTGCTCGGCAGTAAAAGGTTGCGGTAGCATGCAAGCATGCTCCAATACATTCTCCCGTACGGCAGAATAGCGTCCTCCGTTCTCCTGCACATACGCATTCAAACGCTCCAGCGCACCACCAAAGACTTTGAAGATTTTACCCATCAGATTGTTTTGATATATGCGCGGTGCTGTTTATGACGCTTGTGGTCAAACTGCGTAAAATTGGCAATGTTCTTTGTGTTGGTCTCCAATATATTGGTTGTTTCCAGTCGTTGGATGCCGTATTTGTTGATTATAGGTATCTGATCCTGGAAGAACAACGCATTAATACCCTTATCCTGGTAGTCCGGCCGTATGGCAATCAGCAGAAAACTGAACGACTCCATGTGCTTGGCCTTCAGCGCTTTCAGCAGGTAGTACCATCCCAATGGCAGTAATTTTCCTCCGCATTTTCTTAACGCGTCCGAGATATCCGGCATACCCAAACCTACACCCACGATTTCATCTTTCTCATTCACAACGAGCGTCACGAAGTCAAAGTTCAACAGCGGGAAATACATGTCCTTGTAGTAGTTCTTCTGCTTCGCAGTCATAGGCTGGAAGTTGTACAGTTTCTGGTATGCCTCGTCGATGACGTCCATATACTGGATACCATACTTACGCACGAGTTCGCGCGAGTTCTTCACTTTATCCACGCGCACATGCGAGCGCTCTTTGACTATATTCGCAATGCGGTTCAAGCGTTCCGGGCATCCATCAGGCGGATATACTTGGAGCTCTATCCAATCGGCATCTTTGGTCAGCTCGTACGCCTCCATGTGCTTCACGTAATACGGATAGTTATATAGTGATGCCATTACCGCCGGGTAGTCGTAGCCTTCAATCAGCAAACCTTCATGGTCGAAGTCCGTGAAGCCGACAGGGCCGTTCAACGCGTCCATCCCGCGTTCTTTTCCCCATGTTACGACGGTATCCAGCAACGCACGACTCACTTCAAAGTCATCAATGAAGTCAAACCATCCAAAGCGAACATGTTTGTAATTCCATTTCTCGTTGGCCTTATGATTGATGATCCCGGCGATACGCCCAACTGCTTTGCCGTCACGGAAAGCCATCCATAACTGGTACTCGCATACTTCCAAGGCCGGATTGTGGTCCGGCTCAAAGCAGTTCATTTCATCGAAGAAGAGGGGAGGGCAGTAGTACGGACAATCCGCATACAAATCATTAGCGAACTGAATGAATTGTTTCAGTCCGCGTTTCGTATTAATCTGTCGAATTTCTATTGCCATTTTGTGGAGCATAGGGGAGTCGAAAATTGCACCGGTGCAATTATCGTGCCCTTCAGGGCTAAGAACCGGGGTTTGAATCCCCTCGTCTTGGTCCCTAAAGGCATTTTCTATGCCTTTTGTGGAGCATAGGGGAGTCGAACCCCTGACCTCAACATTGCGAACGTTGCGCTCTACCAACTGAGCTAATACCCCTCGCTTACATTGGAACTCGCTTTAGTGGAACTAGCGGGATTCTCAAAGGCAGCGTTCTGCCTTTGAAGTGGAGCTAGCGGGATTCGAACCCGCGTCCAAACAAGGAACAATCCTGCTTTCTACACGCTTATCTTGGCCTTCATTTTCGTCCGGTAGCAAGACCCAAGCCACCAACTACCGGCTTATCTGCTAAATTTTCAATCCCGCATCGCAGCCTGCGACATCTATTCCGTGTATTACCGCACCACTATATCCTATCAGCCCACAGACTCGGCTTGGAGTGATGTCTCGTTCAGGCGCCTGGCGCCCGAAGAAAGCTAATCTACTATACTTCGATTAGGCAGCGAGAGCATAACCATTGTTGCCAGTTATCTTTTGAAGCGAGATTTACGAGCGTTGCCTCATTGCTCGGCGTGCTTACACAACCATTCTACCTGCTGTCAAAACCAAATAGCCCCCACTAGTTGCAAAGTGGGTGCAAAATTACTGCTTTTTTTTGAATTGTGCAAATATTTTTGAATTTTTATTCAAAAGAGAGGTAGGGAACAAGGCGTTCCAGCTCTTTTTCGTCGAAATCGGGGAGTTCCTGCAGGTCCTCGATCCCGTTTAGCCGTGTGCGCTTTCTTCGCAGGGAGTAAATGGATTTAGCCTGTTGGTACCGAATGTAAGGATGACGTTGGAGTCGTTCCGCTGAACTTCTGTTGACAGGAATGGTTTGCACGTCTTTGCTGTCGGCGGTGAAGTGGTGTAACAGCGTGTCCAAGCGCAGTTTGGATAGCGCTTCGTCTGTCAGTTGGACCGGATTGCTATACCCTCCTAACTGTTCCCGATATTGGATGATCTGAATGGCTGTGAAACGTCCGATGCCCCGGATGAACTGCAGCTCGGCTGTGTCCGTGTGGTTAAGATCCAAGATCGTATCTTTTTTGATATGACGGGCATAGTGCCATCCTACGGAGTCTCGCCAGAGGGAGTCGGCAATGCGAAAAGAGTCATACGCCTGTTGCCTTTCGCGTTTCCACTCATCGCGGCGCATGGAATCCACAATACGAAAGGAGTCATAACGTTGTTCCCGTTCTTTGGCCCACTGCGCATAACGCAGCGAATCCGCGCGCCGCATGGAATCTTTGCGCTGTTCCCATGTGCGCATGACGGGTTCCTGAGGCGCTTGCAACTCGGGTTCTTTGGAGGGCCACAAGGCTATGGTTAACCATATAATCAAGAAAATGCCGAAAAGAATAAACGCACCGATACGTTGCTCTTTGGCTAATATATGTCGGTCTTTCTTAGCCATTGACCGTCATGTCCGTCGTTCCGTCTGCGAGGTGTGAGGTGACCTTGTCTCCAGGCTGCAGTTCCGTGACGGAGCGGATGATTTTGCCGTTTTTAGTCAGAAGACTGTATCCGCGTTGATAGATTCTTTCGGGGTTGCACGCAGCCAGCCGTTGTTCTAACAGTTCTACGCGGTGTTGGCGGATCAGGATTTGTCTTTCCGCTGTGCGATGCAGGCGCACCAGCAAATCTGCGAGGCGGTCCATCTGCGCATCCATCCGATGGATGAGCCATTCAGCAACGGCTGTAGGGGTCTTCAGTGCTTCATGTGCTACGAGATCCAAGACCGAGATGTCACGGGTGTGTCCTATGCCGGTGAGTACCGGCAGTTCGCATTGCGCACAAACAGCACAGAGTGTGTAGTCATCAAAACAATTGAGGTCGGCGGTAGCCCCTCCGCCACGGATGATGACAACGGCATCAAAGGACGTGCTGTCTATCTCATCCAGCGCAGCGATGATGGACGGCGCTGCACCTTCACCTTGCATCGTTGCTCCGAAAAGAGTCAAGGAAAATGCGTAGGGGGATGTTTCCAACTGATGTTTGAAATCCTCATATCCGGCCGATTTAGGGGAAGAGATGACAGCGATGCGGCGGATGAGGGTAGGTAGCGGAAGTAACTGCTGTGCATCGAGGAGTCCGTCTTTCTGCAGTTGGGCAATCGTCTGTTGCCGCTGCCGTGCGAGATCCCCTAATGTATAATTCGGATCGATACCGATGATAGACAAACTCAAACCATAAACGGCGTGGTATTGTATCTCCACTTCCACGAGTACCGACATGCCCGGTTGCAGGGACTGACCTGTCTCGGACTCGAAATAGGCAGTGAGCATCTCTTTTGTTCCGGACCAGCAGGTTGCCCGCATCTTCGCGGACTTGCCCTCAATAAGATCCAGATACATATGTCCGCCTCGTTCGCTGAGACTGCTTATTTCGGCTTTCACCCAATAAGAGGCGGCCAGACTGTCGTCCAGCGCTTCGCCGATGAGAGCGCATAGTTCAGAGAGAGTTAGTGTCGCCACGGGTCACAAAGGATACAACGCTCTTTGCCCTGGAAGCCGAAGAGCATAGTAATACGAACACCAACGAAGAGATTACGCATCCAGTAGCGTTTTGCATCCGCCGTGGAGAAGACGTGATCCATTCGATAGGTAGGGAAGTCATAGATTGTCGCATCGGGAATGCCGTAATAGACATTGTTCGTGCGAGGACAGATATCCACGATACCAAAGTCCACAAATCCCGCGATACGCAGACGCCAGTCGAGACGGTCGTTGGGCATGATACGATAACTATGCGGATTCTGGAAGGAGGTATACTCATAGCCTATTTCTGCGTGGGCCATGACATCGAATTTCACCTGCAGCTGTTTGCCCGTTCGCTCCAAGGGCACGTCTTTGCGGAAACCATGGTTGTCCATCTCTTCCCAAACACCTACGTAGCGTTCGTACAATCCGGAAGTGCTTCCCTTCAAGGTCTGTTTGGTGTTGCCCCAGAAAGCATAGTTCAGTTTGACACCGGCCAGGAAATAACCGATACCGAGTGAACCGGGGATATAATGACCGATATACAGGGGTAACTGACCATATACCATCTGTGCCTGGTCGCGACGACTTTCAAAACGGTGCCTGAGTGTAAAGGGAACAGGGTTAACGCCGCTCCATGTATCCTGCATGTTATAGTGGTAGATGGATGTGTCAGCTATGTTGTTATAAACGCATTGGTAGTTGATACCCAGGCCCGTTTGGAAGAGGATACCGCTATATTGGTATTCGTAGAGCAAGTTAAAACCGGCGGCACCGCCACCGGGTGTGTTGGCTACCGTAGGCATATTGCTTACGAAGGTGCTCCAACTGCCTTCCAACGCGAAACCGATGAGGTGGTGCGAACCTGTATACTGCGAGGCATGCAAACCGAACAGCACATCGGTGCTGTTGTTCACGTCTTTATCCGTGAACCCGCTCAGCTTCGCCAAGTGGTATTCCCATTGCTCAGCGGCTGAGAAGCGTCTCTGACCCCATACCATTAGCGGGCAAAGGGATAGAATCAGAAGGATGTAGCGCAGGTCTCGCATCGTTGTCTAACTACTACTTTGATTGCTCTATAAGGTTCTTCCGGTGTGTCGTACGACCAGAGTTGAATGATATATAATCCTTCGGTAGCCGGTATCTGTATCGGCGTCACATCCGCGCGGAAGACTCCTTCTTTCACAAATTGTCCGGAAGAAGTGGTAACGCGGTAGGTTCCGTCCTTGCGGGAGAGGATATTGACTACGGGGTTGCCGGGAACCACGCATGTCGGCGTGACGGATAAGTAACCCATCGTAGGCGCAAAGTCATCCCGGATCGGATTGGACTGAATGGTGATCGGGCAGGACGGGAAGTCCACCGTCTCCCCTTCGCGCGTCAGGCGTACATGGTACTGCTCGCCTGCAATCAGTCCCGTTGGAATATACAAGTACGGCTGCGTCTGACCCACTAACATGGAGTCGCCCATGTACCACTGGTAATCCGACCATACATAACCGCCGTTGTATTTGTCATTGAGAAGGGCGATGACATCGCCGTGACGTTGCTCGGTAATCCACTTCGGATAACTCATTGTAAAGGTGGAGTCATCGTAGCAATCGCTCTCTTTATGACGACATATACCGTTATCAAGAATCAGACGAATACTGTAGTTGTCCGGCCGCGGGTATTGGGTCTTGTCTTCACCATAGGGGATCGGTACGGAGATGACCATCGGGGTGGTATATTCCGTAATAGCGATGTCTTCCATATCTTCAAAACCCATCGAATGCGCAACACTGTCGAAGAGCAGCGTGTAGGCTATCGGATAATGGTTGGTGTAGGTATAGAAGATGTCAAACGCATACTCGCTGGCGCACATCGGATTATCAGCCCACACGGTCGGTATAGTCGGCTCAATAACAGCAAGGTGGGTGTAGATGAAATGATGACATCCTCCTTCATTGAGTGCGGTATCTTTGTATACGCCCGGCTCGGTATATGTATGCGCTCCGATAAAGAATGTGTCTCCAACGCAGATAGAGTCGTAGTTGATGACGTACGTTGTGTCAATAACCGTCAGATACAAGTGATAAATGGAGTCGCAACCCAAATCGGTCTTCAGGCTGTCGTAGAAGAAATGTTGTCCGGGTACCATGTGCTCGAAGTAATGATTGCGCCATTGTAGCGTCTCATCGGCACATAGATCCAAACTGTCTTCATGGAAATATGAAGCTTTGACGCAGAGTTGTAACTCATACAAAGAGTCGCAACTATTAACCGTCAGGAAACTGTCACGGAAATAATGGATACCCGGGTTCACACCGGCGACCACACTGTCTCCATATAAGATACTATGCCATACATATTCCTCATTCGAGCAGATGGTGTCGTATTCGATATGACGGTATTCGGGTAGAACATGAGCCTTGAGATTATACACCGAGTCGCAACCCATTACGGTAAGCAGAGAATCTGTGAATATCGTATCGAAAGGAAGGACGAATGTGTCTACATCGAATTCCATGATAGCGGACTCCCAGGCGTGGTTCAGTTCGGCTGAATAGAATGTGTCCGCGGAGCACCAAGCACCGGCTACCGTGTCAAAGCGATAGGTAGGACAAACGGTAAGATGGTACTCATAGACGATGGAGTCGCAACCGTCAGAACCTTGGAAACGTGCATATGCCGTGTCCGGACGTATAGCACCCGGCCACCAAATGACCTCCTCGAAGATCGATGTTCCTACCGTGTCACGGTGATAATAGGTCTTATTGTCGCATACATGGTCATAAACCGGAATAGTAATGAACGGCTTGACGTAAAGGTCAAGACGGAAGATAGAGTCGCAACCGTCCGCAGTCTTATAGCGGTCGTAGTAAGATCCGGTATTCTTGTATTCATTACCGCGCCATTCCACAGCGTGACCGGAACAACCTTTACTCTGATGCTTGAATAGATAGGTAGGCTTAATCAGCAAATGGAAGCGTACGATACTGTCGCAACCCTCAATGGTCTTGAGAAGGTGCGTGCGGGTACTGTCGCGTACCGGGAAATACGTGTATGCTGTGTCGGACTCGGGGCGCTCCAGGTGAGGCTCGTACGCTATCGAGTCGCGGAAATACGAACCTTGCGTATCGCGGAACTCAAAGATGTGCAGGTCCTCGTTATCGCAAACAGTCACCGTAACAGTTGTGTCGTATGTAGGCGCCACGCGAAGCGTCATGTAATATGTAGAGTCGCAACCGGTAAAGCGAGTACCAATCGCCACGGTGTCTAAATAAGTCGTGTCGGATTTCAGGACACGATTGTATTTGGCTTTCTCGACCGGAGTGCCTGCAAATTTCTCACCACGATAGTATCGACCTTGCCATGAAATGGTATCGTTATCGCATATCTTGAGCGGGTTGTGGAAGTAATACGACGAGTCAATACGCAAGGATAGGATATGTATGCTGTCGCATCCGCAGATGCCGGACGCATCGCAGACAGGGCAGTCTTGTGTCTTAAGCGAATCGATATAGATATAGGTCTTGTTGCCTGCTACTCTGGTAGGTATCTTGTCGCCGTCAATATATATCTTCCGCTGATCATCCCAAACCCGTGCGTGTCTTGTCCATGTATAATACGGTTCAGGTTGGTTGCTCCATGTCTGGCAGGTCGAGCTGTCCTCTTTCGTCTCGTAGGTGCGGTACATCGTGATACGATGCAATACCGCGGAGTCGCAACCTTGTCGGGTGCGGTCGGTGTATATGGAGTCGAAAGAGAAGAAACGCTTACCTGTCGGCACGGCAATACCCGGTACTCCTTCCGGCTTGTCCGGCCAGTTGACACCATAAATGACTCTGTCATAGAAATGCAACGTGTCGTTGTCGCACATCGCCCGTTCTGTCACTTCCACCGGCGTTTTATAGACGGTATCTACATGCAGCGTCAGATGCCATGTCGAGTCGCAGTCATGGATAGTATGGAACTTCAGCGTGTAGTGGAATTCGCCTACGCGGTTCTCGGGGATGAAGGGGATGCGTTGGTTGAACTCATTCATGATAGAATCCGGAGCTGTAGTGCCGGTCCATATGAACGGTTCGTCGGACTGACAGGTGTGAATTGTCGTCTCTTCGTCGTATAACTTGTAGATATGCAGGTGCAAATGCCATATACTGTCGCACTTGAACGAGTCGGTTTGTATGCTGTCGATATAATCGTACTCTCCTGCATCGCGCAATGAGATAAACGGCACTTCCATGCCATCCGAGTAGTATATCGGGCGCAGTCCGGAATGCTTCTCCCATGTGTAGCGGTCTTGGTCTCCCGCCCGACGCTGACATTCGTAAACCGTGTCGTATAGGTGATACGACGGGGCGCGATAGAGACGCAGGTAATAGATGGAGTCAAAACCTAACACGGTCTCATGAGGATCGGCATAGACGCTGTCATGACCCGGACGGGGCAGCTCGGTGATCTCCCTTCTCAGGAAGGGTTTCGTCACGCCTTCGGGGAAATAATCAGGACGGTCTTCCATCCATACATATACATTGTCCTCGCCGCAGGCAAAATGACGAACGGTATCGCGGTACACATTTCCGACGCGCAGGAAGAGCATGTGGATAGAGTCGCAGCTTACCCCGTTGATGGGCGTTGTGATATCATCTACCCGCACAAAGAGCGTGTCCTTGTCTACAAGCACGTCGTAATGCTCGGTTGCTTTGGTACCGCCGTAGGTCAGTTTGTTCACGTACCAATAGTATGTCGAATCCTGCGAGATCATCACCGTGTCCACAAGGAAATATTTCGGGATGACGGTTAACTTGATCGCATAGACAGTGTCGCATCGCGAGTCGTCATAGTCATAGGTGATGCCTGTTTTGTTGAGAGGGAAGGTCTTGAGCACATTTCCCTTGTGATCCAGCCATTCATAGACCGCTGTGCTGTCGAAACAGATCGTCGTATCCGTGAACTCGTATAACTCTTCACTCGCCTTGTAATCCAAGCGGATATGATAAATAGAATCGCATCCGTACTGCGTCTTGAAATTGTCGTAGAAGTCTCCCGAATTAGGCAGAACGCGACGGATGGAATCCCGGCCGAGATGATCCACGCCGTGCCATTGATAATACAGATGGACGGTGTCTTTCTTGTCCGGATCATAATGCAGTTTGCACCATTCATCCGCATCATGGAAGTAATACGACTTCGGGAAGATGAGGTGCAACTCATGGATAGAATCGCATCCTCCTCTTTCGCAGTCCGGACAACTCTTTGTCAGCATCGTGTCTCGGAAGACACCGAAATACGCCTTCTTCGCCTCATTCCAAACCATGCCGGGTGTTGTCTCGGTAATGGTCTTTGTCTTTGTGCCGTACTGAATAGACCATTCATACGTCGCTTTGCCGTCATAGTCCAGACAAATGGTGACTGTATCGCGAAGCAGATAATCCGGATGTACATACAAATGCAGGAAATAGGTCGAATCGCAACCATTGAAGATATTGCCGTTTTTGTCGCGGAACTTGCCGGCAGAGGTGCCTAACTGGCAATCGCAAACGCTTGTAAGGAACGGCACTTTGATATCAACTGTATCAGTGGATTTATAACTGGATCCCTTGATCGTCTTTCCGTTATATTCCAACTGCTTGTTGTGGCACAGATGAATCGTGTCGAAGAACTGGAACGTGTCGCAAACGTATAGTATAAGCGTCATCGTAGAGTCACAACCAGCTTGCGAGAGATAATGACGACTGAGCGTGTCGTATTTGCCTACCTCTACCTGGTAATGCCATGGCTCCAGATATCGGTCGCCTTGTCCTTTCTTCACTCCGATGAACTTCGTCGAGTGTATCTCCGAGGAATGTTGCGACAAGTCTTCTGGATTAGGCAGACTGTCATGGAAGAATTTCAGCGTGTCACCCACGCAGACTACGCGCCGCAGAGTATCGTTGTAGATGCGCGTCACACGTACTGTTGTCTTCAGCGTATCATAATCTTTGGTGTCCGTACAGAGCAGACGATCGCGCGTCAGAATGGCCTGAATCTCGTACTCAAAGAACTGGTGACGATTCTCCAGTTCTTCTTCCGGTAAGATAAATTGGTAGTTCCATGCATGCTTGGTTTCTCCGTGTACATCTTTCGTGTACTGCTTGATCAAGTTCGTAGGTGAAGGTTTCTGCTTGCCTGTCACATCGTAGATCAACCAATCAATGCTACCAACAGGACGTTCGGCAGGAGACTCCACTGCCCAATATACCCAACTGCTATCACAGACAACGGCAGTATCTAATCTGGACTCAATCCATTCCTTTTCCTGACGCTGATACCAGCCGTGACCATCCAGGCTGTCCATGTCATACGAGGCACGCGACATCGAGACTTCGCTGGTGTTGGTGACGTATAACGAGTCTTCAGGATGAGGCGGTTTATAACCCAAGGTATAGTAATAACCTTGTGCGTCCGTCAGGCCATAGACCATGCCCACAAAGCCTTCACCGGAACTCTCTATCAGATTATAATTCTTGTCTTTTGCATGGGGCAGCGGGATGTGCGCATAAGCCATCTCGTTGTTGGTGTGAAAACGATGGAACAGGTCCGCGCTCACCGGCGAACCGTTCAGAGAGAACGTGTTTCGGTCGTCCCATTTCGCCACTACATACGCGGAGAAATGCTGCGGAATCTTCGAGCCGCCTTGCGGGTCAAGCACCTCTGTAACCAGGTTCATCGACTGTACTCGGTGATTCCATGAAGGCATCATCGCATTGGCAGGATCACCATAGGTGTAACAGATCTTTCCCGTCACAGGGTCAACCGTGCAGATATCATTTACCGCTGCACTGGTAATATAATTGTAACAGGTGATGGGCTTGTTACTCGTGATGTATCGCTCGGTGAAAATCTCATCATCGATACCGAGAGGAACCGAGGTGCCTCCTTTGTCGAGGTTTAATTTGACCGTGGTGAAACCGTCGGTGCTCGTCGCATCGTACGTCAGTACGCGCACTTCCGTATTGTCGAACGCTGCGGTTACAATGGTATAGTTTAACTTGGTGTTCTCCATGTGGGTCAGATAGAAATCCGTCCCCCATTCCGCAATGGGCAAGGCTTGCTCTACCATAAAGTCCTGAGAGTAGGCCTCACGATTAGGAATACCTGTCTGTTGGTTTCCCAGGAAAACGGCAATCGGCTTGTCCGCACAAATGGTCGTTCCACTCAAATCCACATTGAAATCCTCGTCACTCACGTGCTCCTTTGAAGCAACAAGGAAGGCCTCGCCTTTGGACATTGTCAAATCAATAGGCTGACCTTTGTGCGTCTTGTCTCCGTACGTGTCAAACGTAGGCACGATATGAACGCTCGTCTCGTCCTCTGTGGCGATAATGGCGAACTCCGTGGATTTCAGATCTTCCGGATAAGTCTGAACGATATATTCTTTGCCTAAGAATTTCGTCGGAATGATAAGCGAGGCGTCACGGGAAGAAATACCGGTTCCGCCCACACGGCTGTACATGAAGCAAGAGAATACCTTGTCCTTTGAATTATTATCGGCATATACATGCACACCGCGGTAGGTCTGCAATTTCTGAACCTCACTCTCAAAAAGGTAAATCTGCTCAGCGTTATTGCGGGGAATCTCAACGATTTGGGTTTGATTGGCACCCACGTGCACCGGAATACGGGAAATGCCGGCATCAATGATGATGTCCATCGCCTCGCGTGCTGACACGGCAACCTTCATCTCAAAGCGAAAATCCGGGTTGTTCAGGTTCGCCGGATCCATCGGGTTGATCATGTTATTGTTGATGAATGTCAACCAGAAATCATTACCCTCCGTAGTGCGCACGGCTTTTTTGCCGCCGATCCAGTTCGGATCATTACTCACCAACTCCGTACCGGCATTCACCACTTGGGCAAATACCGCTAATAGCATTGCGAGTATATATATGCGTACGCGTGACTTCATAAAAATAGGGCGCAAAGGTACTACTTTTTTTGCATCTGTGCAAATAAAAATACAATTTTTATGCCAATTTACCGGTTTTTAATAAGAATTGTACTAAAAAGGATAAAAAACACGTAATAAACAACGACCATTCCCAAACCGATATGCACAGCGATTGTACAGCCTGGCAAACGCTCTATCCAACCTGTCGAATGATTCATCGCCCACGCAAGACCATACGTGATTTTGCCCATCATCATACCTAACCAACTGCCACCTGCAACCATCGTCACCAGGCCGAAAGGCACTAACACGGTAGCAAGAGGTAACACAATCAGATTGGTCAGTAGAAAATAGCAACTGATCTGCCCGAAATAATACATCGTAAGAGGCAACGTACCTACCTGCGCAGCGATGGAGATAATAACAGTCCCTGTTATCCAACTGAAAATGCGTCCGTACCATGTGTGGTCGAATGTTCTGCTATGAATGTATTTCTCACATTCTTTCGCCATGATTACTATTGCCGCCGTAGCAGCAAAACTCAACTGAAAACTGACACTCCACAAGTCCGTTGGCCGGAACGCCAAAATCAGTATTGCTGCGGCCGCGATGGTGTTCAGACTGAAGGCTTGCCGATATGCCATCCGTCCCACTTCAAAAATCGTCACCATGGTAACTGCCCGCACCACCGACGGCGTCATGCCTGTCAGCCAGGCGTAGCCCCACATAACCGCAATGACAACACCGCTTATCGCCCAGCGTCCTGCACGGTTCTCATACAGTGGCTTGAAACGACCACCCAAGGTCAAGAACCACAATACCAACCCATATAAAATACCTGTGTGCAAGCCGCTTACAGCCAGAACGTGCGCCGCTCCGGAAGCCTGAAAATGACGTCTCACTTCCGGGTCTATATCATCCTTATAACCCAAAGTCAATGCGCCCGTTGTCGCCAACTCATCACCCTGCAACCCTGCCTTCTCCAAACGCCGGTAAAGTCTTACCTGTAAAGGTTCTTTATGTTCCTTTGCCGGCAATAGATTATACCTCGCCGCGAAAGCTCTGCCTGTCCTGTGCGACCATTCGATCCGCGTCTTTGCCACGACCGTATCGCCCCAACTCGGCAATGCCCGCGTGCTGTCCCGAAGGATGTACAAGTACACCTCTAATTCCTTCATCCTTAACCCCTTAGCCCCGATCACCTTCGCCTCAAACCGCTCGCATTTGGCGGTCGCTTTGGGTGCGCTCTCTATCACAAATCCGTACGTCTGCGCCTCTTCTGGCTGCGGCTGAAAAGGATGCAGATGGTCAAAAAAGAGTATTGCTGCTACCAGTGGCAACAGCAATACAATCATCGGATATGCCTTCAGTCGGTTAGTCATCGAATCACATATTAATCACGTGTTAATCACGTGTTAATAGCCTAATAGCACCCTCTTGCAACCCTTATTTTTTCTGCTTTCGCGGCCGATGCCTGGCGGATTTTCGGATGAGCTACGCTTTCATCCGTTTAATGGCTTCTTCCGGATCTTTGGCTCCGAAAACGGCACTACCGGCTACCAGCACATCTGCACCGGCTTCGAATAAATCACGGGCATTCTCCGTGTTCACGCCGCCGTCTATCTCTATTAATGTTTTCAAGCCTCGTTGTGCAATCTCCGACTTGATAAAACGAATCTTGTCCATCGTATCAGGAATGAATTTCTGACCGCCGAAACCTGCAAAAACAGACATCAGCAAGACCATGTCCACCTTGTCCAGATACGGTACCAAACGCTTCACGTCGATGTCCGGATTGATGGTCAGACATGTCCGCACTCCCTTCGCCTTGATCAAGTCCAGAATAGGCAACGGATCGTCTACGGCTTCCAGATGAAAGCCCACCGACCAGGCACCTGCGTCACAGAAACGCTCTACGTATTTCTCCGGATGAACAATCATCAGATGTACATCCAACGGCTTTGTACAATACTTGCGCATCGGCTCCATCAACGGGAATCCGAACGAGATGTTCGGAACGAACGAACCGTCCATCACATCTACATGCAACCAATCCGCCTCACTGCGGTTAATCATTTCCAAATCCTGCGCCAAATGACCGAAATCGGCCGACAAGACACTCGGAGCTATCAGTCTCATAACGATTTGTTAAATACAAGTTTATATCCTTTGCCTCTCACCGCCACGATCGTGTATCCGGCCGGCTCTACGAATCGACGTAAGTGATTGATATACACACCCATAGAACGCGAGGTGAAGGCGTTGTCTTCTTTCCATAACGAGGCTAAAATACGGTGTCTGTCAACTACCTCATCTTCATTCCTGCATAGCATAAGCAGCAGGTCGCTCTCACGCCCCGACAAATGCTCGCCGTCGAACGTCTGACGCGTCGCATCGAAAGAATGTCCGTTGAGATTGAAGATGCGTTGTTTGCTCTCTTCCCGCTTGCGTACACGCCGTAAGATGGCCTCAATGCGATAAATAAGAATGTCCATCGAGAAGGGCTTAAACTGGTAGTCATCGCACCCTAACTGGAATGCGCGCATCTGACTCTCACGATCGGTACGAGTGGTCAAAACGATAATCGGAAGATCCGGCTGATGGTGATGCAGCTCGCGTAATAAATCATAGCCGTTGGTACCAACGCCTTGCAGCTCCATCAACACTAAATCGCAGTAGGTCTCCGAGAGGAATTTGAGAGCCTCTTTACCGGAACCGACTGCATGACTCTCGTAGCCGCGACTACAAAAGTAGTCGCACAGCACCGTTGAGAGGCTGATATCGCCGTCAATAATGAGAATTTTCGCGTTCATACCAATAAATTCGCCGCAAATTTACTACAAAAAAATGAAATGAGCAAGATTTTGACCAAAAAAATAAATAAGTTTACTTAGTATAGTGGTTTTGGGTAAAAAAATTGCCGTTTGCACGTTAGAGCGAACGTAAATTCGGAGGGAACCCGCCCCGGAGGGGAAGGGGCGTGCCGAAGTTACATTTCTTTTTTTCTGAAAAAATTTGCGCAATTAAAATATTTGTAGTACCTTTGCAGTCGCAAAGGTCTAGGCCCTTTCCCTGTAGCGGTTTTCCCGCTTAACGGGAACACCTAGTACCGCAAAATTGAAAACAACAGCACCTCATACAATGAGCAAGATTCTTTTAATATCTACCGGAGGAACCATTACGATGGTTCGCGATTCCGTAACAGGTGCACTCGTGCCGGCGGACATGGAGACCTTCAAGGCTTTCATACCTGAACTCTTTGCCGGTGATATCCAAGTGGAGATTTTGGCTTTCACGCCCCTTATTGACTCTTCGGATATCGGACCTGCCAGTTGGCAACAAATGGCCCGTACGGTCTATGATCATTATGATGAATACGACGGCTTTGTCATCCTCCATGGCACGGACACCATGTCCTATTCCGCGTCGGCGCTCTCGTTTATGCTTGAGAATCTCGGCAAGCCGGTGGTCTTCACCGGTTCGCAACTGCCTGTCGGTGTACTCCGCTCGGATGCGAGGGAGAATCTCCTGACGGCCATCGAGATTGCAGCCGCCAAAGATGAAGATGGTAATCCCATCGTGCCCGAAGTGACCATCTATTTTGAGGACCGTCTTTTCCGTGCCAATCGGACGACCAAGCGAAACGCTGAGCATTTCTCGGCCTTTAACAGTTATAACTACCCCGCGTTGGCCAAAGCGGGTGTGCATATCACCTACCAGCCGCACCTCGTTCATTATTCCGATCCCGCACTGCCCCTCACGCTTCATACTTCCTTTAATACCGACGTGGCGGTGCTCAAGCTCTTCCCGGGTATCCAACCCGTTGTCGTGCACGCGCTCTTACGCACACGCGGTTTAAAAGGAGTGGTGCTCGAGACATTCGGTGCCGGCAACGCACCCTCTGACAAATGGCTCTACCGAGAACTCAAAGCAGCGGTGGATAGAGGCATCATCATCGTCAATAAGACCCAATGTAACACCGGGTCGGTGGAGATGGGCCTCTATGCCGTCTCGCTTAACCTCATGAAAGCCGGCGTGCTTTCGGGATATGATATCACTACCGAAGCATTGCTCACCAAGATGATGCTTCTCCTCGGCGAGATGCCCGATCGCGCACGAGAACTGCTTGCCAAAGACCTCTGCGGCGAGATGACAATAGATTAAAAACGCAAGCATATGAAAAACTTAGAACCAAAAGGCCTGTGGACCAGTTTCTACAGCCTCACCCAAATCCCGCGTCCCAGCGGTAAACGCAAAGAGATTGCGGATTTCTTAGTGAATTACGGCAAGTCGCTTGGACTGGAAACCCTTCAGGACGAGATCGGAAATGTTCTTATTCGCAAACCCGCCTCTCCGGGCTATGAAAACCATCCGGGAGTCATCCTTCAGGGACACATGGACATGGTGCCGCAGAAGAACTCCGACAAAGTCTTTGACTTCGAGAAAGATCCGATAGAGGCTTATGTCGAAGATAACGGCGAATGGGTAACAGCGGATGGCACGACGCTCGGCGCCGACAACGGTATAGGCGTAGCAACAGCTATGGCCATCCTCGCCGACAAAAACGCCGTGCATCCTCCTTTGGAGGCGTTCTTCACCATCGATGAAGAGACAGGTATGTACGGAGCCAACGACCTCAAGTCCGGATGGCTCAAAGGCAAATACCTGCTTAACCTCGACTCCGAGACAGAAGGCGAGTTATACGTAGGTTGCGCCGGAGGTATCGATGCCGAGGCAACGTTCACTTATGAACCTGTCGAGACCGAAGAAGGGGACATCGCTTTGCGTGTTACGGTCAAGGGATGCAAAGGAGGCCACTCCGGTTGCGATATCCATCTCCAGCGCGCGAATGCTATCAAACTGCTCTTCCGCTTCCTCAAAGATGCGGTAGCGAACTTCGAGGCTCGGCTGGCAAGTGTGGACGGGGGAAACATGCGCAACGCTATCCCGCGTGAGGCATCGGCGGTTATTACCATTCCCGCAGAGAGTTATCAGGACCTGCAGGACCTCGTGGACCGCTATGAAGACCTATGGCTCAAAGAGTACGACGGCATAGAACCGGACTTGCATTTCGTCATGGAAGAGACAGAGTGCCCGAAAACCGAGATGCCGGAAGACGTACAGGACTTCCTCATCCATGCCATCACACTCTGCCCGCACGGCGTCTATCGTATCATACCTGAGATGCCGGACATCGTAGAGACATCCAACAACCTCGCTATCATCGAGACCAAAGACAATACGGTTCGGGCCATCTGCCTTGCCCGTTCCAGTGTGGAGAGCCGCAAAGAGGAACTTGCTTCCATTATCCAGTCGGCGTTCTCGCTGGCGGGGGCAGACGTCAAGTTCGATGGCGCTTACCCCGGATGGAAACCCAATTTCAAGAGCACTCTCCTCGCCACCATGAAGAGCGTGTACGAGAAAGAATTCGGTGCCAGTCCGCGTATCGTCACGATTCATGCCGGACTCGAATGTGGTATCATCGGCAGTAAGTACGACGGCATGGAGATGATCTCCTTCGGTCCTACTATCGAGCACCCGCACAGCCCGGATGAGCGTGTAAACATCGCCACGGTGCAGAAGTTCTACCGCTACGTACAGGCTGCTTTAAAGGCCCTCTAAACAAAACAGGCTCGCCACCAAGCGAGCCTGTTTTATAAACCTATAAACTCTTACTTTGTAAGCACTTCAACGGCTTTCTTCGTAATCTCGTCATCGCGCTCGAAGAACGGGAAGAAACCTTCGTCTCCGATTACATCACGAATGATGTAAGCATGCAGAAGTCGCGTCATCAACGGGCGCGATTTTTGTATCTCTGCCTCCTTGGGCTCAACGCCTTTCTCTTCCGCAAAACGCACGAACTCGCGCAGTATATCCTGTCCCTGCAGGTACTTTTCCAAGGCTTGCCATTCCTTGTATTTGCTCAGTTCTTTGCGGTGCTCGTCCGTGTATTTGTACGCGAACTGATAGGTGTAGGCTAAGTTCACGCACTGGTTGTACCAGGGTGTATTAAGCGTCGTGTCGCGCCCCACGAAAACGTCAGGCATGATACCTCCACCGCCATGTACGATACGTCCGTTCTTCGTGCGGTAAACAGTTGTGTCCGTGAAATGGATCGAGTCGGCGGAATAGAACTCGCCATGCTCGAAACGCTCCACAAGATCTTTCTCGTAATCGTCCTGGTCACCCAGCGTATAAGGTTTCTGAATGCAACGGCCGGATGGTGTGTAGTAGCGCGCCACCGTCAGACGAACGGCACTACCGTCTGCGAACGGCATCTGTTGCTGAACCAATCCCTTTCCGAAAGAACGGCGGCCTACGATCGTCGCGCGGTCGTTGTCTTGCATCGCACCCGCGAAGATCTCACTCGCTGACGCCGAGAAATTATCAATCAATACGACCAACGGCACATTCTTAAATCGTCCGCCTCCATTCGCTTTCGCTTCGTAACGCGGATAAGCACGACCTTCCGAATAGACAATCAACTCACCGCCTTTCAGGAACTCATTCGCCATCTTGATGGCCTGGTCCATGTAACCGCCGCTATTCTCACGCAAGTCCACTATATAACTCGTTGCACCTTGCGCATGGAGGTCGGCCATGGCCTTGATAAACTCTTTATACGTCGTCTCGCCGAACTTGTTCACGCGCACAAAACCTATCTTCTCTGATTTCTGATTTCTGGTTTCTGTCGGCTCGATGATGAACTTTGCATCGACCGACGTTACGGGGATGTCGCCGCGTGTCACGGTGAACGAGAGCGGTTCTTTCACGCCGGCACGGAGGATGCCTAATTTCACTTGTGTGCCCTTCTCGCCGCGTAGCGTCTTCATCACCTTCTCGTTGTTCAACTTCTTCCCTACGAACGCGGAGTCATCTACACTCACTAACTTGTCGCCCGCGAGCACACCCACACCCTCGCACGGCCCGCCGGCTATCACCGCCACGATACGTACCGTGTCCTGCTGGATAGTGAACTGCACTCCGATGCCGGAGAACGAACCCGACAACTCCGAGTTGACCATCTCCAGGTCCTCTTTCGGGATATATGCCGAGTGCGGATCCAGTTTCTGCACCAGGTCCGTCATCGCCTCATCGGTGATGCTGTCTATATTCAGTTCATCAACGTACGCCGTCTGCATCAACTCCAACAAACGGTCCACTTTGGACAATTCCCATTGCAGTTGCCCGTTCTGAATGAAGAGGTGTTGTGCATTCACTTTCTGACTCAGTGCCACGCCGATAACAATACCCAACGTCACGCCGATAACTGTCAATGTAGGAAAGATATATTTTTTCATACCTGCTGATTTCTGACTACTGATTTCCATCGTTTAGGAAAACGACCTCCACTCCTGCCCGTTTGAGCAGTTCCACGCCGTCCATGATACGGTATTCTTCGCCATAGACCACGCGTTTGATGCCCGATTGAATGATTAGTTTCGAGCATTCCAGGCACGGCGAAGCTGTCACATACAATGTCGCTCCGTCCGAACTGTTGTTCGAGCGCGCCACTTTGGTTAGCGCGTTTGCCTCTGCATGCAGCACGTAAGGTTTCGACACATTGTTCTCATCTTCGCAGATGTTCTCAAAACCCGAAGGAGTGCCGTTGTAACCATCGGAGATGATCATCTGGTTCTTCACCAGCAGCGCACCTACCTTACGGCGCACGCAGTAACTGTTCTCGGCCCACGTGCGAGCCATGCGCATATACAAATAATCGCGTTTCTGTTGTTTATCCATTTTTCTAAACACTAAACTCTCAACTCAGCAATTCCTTCGCGAATTGCTTCACATCGACTCCGTCGAACGTGCCGCTACTCATCATCAGCAGGGCGATGCCTTGATGGCTAAATGCTGAACACTGACAACTGACAGCGGACATCATCGCTTTGCTATCCGTGAAGACCTCTACATTTTTCGTGCCAAACGCTTCACGCACCTCTTCAGCGGTGATAGGTGTCAAGCGCTTGTGCTCAATCACCTTCGGGTTGAAATACACGTACGCCACGTCTGCCTCGGCCATGCAGTCCTTGTATTGCGGCAGAAAATCCGCCATCAGACTGCTGAAGGTGTGCAACTCCATACACGCAATCAACTTCTTCTCCGGATAGCGCTCGCGCACAGCATTGATGGTCGCTTTGAGCTTCGACGGACTGTGCGCGAAGTCTTTGTATGCCACGTTCCGCTCCGTCTCGCAGATCTTCTCCAACCGGTTGCTGGCGCCCGTGAACGTACTGATCTCGCGGTAGAAATCATCCGGTGCCACGCCGATACAATGACAAGCGAGCATCGCTGCCTGCAGGTTCTGCATGTTATGACGACCGAACACCTGCATCGCTACATCCCCATCATACGCATCGTAAGGAATAATTTTTAATTCTAAATTTTTAATTTTTAATTCCTCTGCTAAGAGGCGCAGGTTCTCATCGCCCTTAAAATAGATAAAACTACCGTTTGGTTCAATCGAATGGACGAACTTACGGAACGTCTCTACGTACTCAGGGAAAGTGGGGAAGACGTTGATATGATCCCACGCAATGCCTGTCAGGATAGCCACATGCGGGTGGTACCACAGGAATTTGGACCGCAAATCGAGTGGGGAGGTGAGGTACTCGTCACCCTCAAAGACGGCATATTTGGCGGTGTCGCTCAGTCGTACCATCCGCTCAAATCCTTCTATCTGCGCACCTACCATGTAGTCGGCTTCGATACCCAGGCGGTTGAGAACATACAGAATCATCGAGGTTGTGGTTGTCTTACCGTGACTGCCACCCACTACGATGCGGATCTTGTCTTTTGTCTGCTCATACAGGTACTCGGGGAAGGAGTAAATCTTGATGCCTAACTCGCGTGCCCGCACCAGTTCGGGATTGTCTTCGCGGGCGTGCATACCGAGGATGATTGCATCGATGTCCTTGGTGATGCGTTCGGGATGCCAACCCATCTCGTCCGGCAGCAATCCTGCCTCGCGCAGATGAGACAGAGCGGGGTCGAAGATCTCGTCATCCGACCCCGTCACTTGGTATCCCGCCTTGGAGGCAACGGCTAATGCCAAATTATGCATCGCCGCACCACCAATTGCTATGAAATGAATCCTGGTCATTTGAACAGTTTGTCAAACTCCTCCTGGCTGACAGTCTTCGGCTCAATCTTTGCCACGCCCTTCAGGGCTTCAAAGATCTTGTCTTCTACCACGCGCTCTACGATGCCGCGCAACTGGTTCTCCTGTTTGAGCATCTCGTTCGCGTAGTTCGTCAGGTGCTCTTCCTCGATGTTCATCAAGCCGTATTGCATGAACTGCATCTTGGCGATACGTTTGGCAAACGCCTCTACCTCTTCTTTTTGCACATCGATCTTGTATTCCTTCATCAACTGATCCTTGGCGAGGTGCCATTTCAGCTCCTCAACCATCTTGTCGAAGTCCTTGTCAAGCTCTTCCTGGGTCATCTTCTCGTTGGTAGCGAGCACCCAGCGTTTGAGGAAGTCAACAGGGAACTGCACCTTCTCCATCTTCTTCAGGATAGCTGCTTTCGCATCGATACCGAAACGGTATTTGCTCTCTTCCGAAAGACTGCGCTCGATATCTTCTTTGACACGTGCGCGGAACGCTTTCTCATCTTTCGGAGCTTGATCACCGTACACTTTTGCGAACAACTCCGCATCTACCTTGCACGGCTTCACTTCCGCTTTCGTACCTTTCTCTTTGTCCTCGGGGATGTACTCGCCGAAACGGTTGGCGTAGGCCTCAATCTGCTTGTCGATCATCTCGTCCGTCACCTCGATGGTGTACTCCGGCAGTTTGTTCTTGCCGTTCAGCTTGGCGTCGAACTCCGGTGCAACGGCGATGTCGAAGTGGAACGTGAACGTGTCGTCATGGTCGAGATCGATACGAGGAGCGTCCTCGCTCGGCAGCGGGTCGCCGAGGATCTGCAGTTTGTTGTCTTCGATGTGTTTCTGCAGGTGCTCGCCTACTAATTTGTTCAGTACGTCGGCTAAGATGCCTTTGCCGTACATCTTCTTCACCAATCCCGCAGGAACCATGCCCGGACGGAAACCCGGCATCTGTGCTTTATGACGCACTTCTTTCAGCTGTTTGGCTACTTCTTCCTGATAGTCTGCCGGCTCGATCGTGATCGTTACCACGCCCATCAGGTCTTTCAATTCTGATTGATTAATTTGCATAATATTGTTGATTTTTTTAAATTTTTCGGGATTACGAGATTACGTAATTACGGGATTATGATTTTTCTCACGCTCTTCCTGCTCTCTTCCGCTCCAACTCGTCGAGGATGATCTTGCGGATACGCATCGCGTGAGGAGTAACCTCTACGTACTCGTCCTCTTTGATGTACTCGAGTGCTTCCTCGAGACTCATCCGTACAGGCGGCGGCAATACGGCCTTGTCATCCGCACTCTTGCTGCGCATGTTCGTCAGTTTCTTGCTCTTGGTCACGTTGATGACGATGTCGCCTTCTTTCGCGTTCTCGCCTACTACCTGACCGGCATACACCTCCTCTTGCGGGTCGATGAAGAACTTACCGCGGTCTTGCAGTTTGTCCAGCGCGTACGCATAAGCCGTTCCGGCTTCCATCGCGATGAGCGAACCGTTGGTACGTTTTACGATCTCGCCTTTCCACGGTTGATATTCCAGGAACCGGTGCGCCATGATCGCCTCGCCGGCACTCACGTTCATCACGTACGTACGCATTCCCATGATGCCGCGGCTCGGGATAGTGAACTCCAGATGTACGCGGTCGTTCACCATCTCCATCTTCGTCATCTCGCCTTTGTGGGTGCTCACGAACTCGATGATCTTACCCGAGCACTCTTCCGGTGTGTTCACCGTTAGACTCTCTACCGGCTCGCATTTGACGCCGTCAATCTCCTTGATGATCACTTGCGGCTGACCTACTTGCAACTCATAGCCCTCGCGACGCATCGTCTCGATCAGCACACTCAGATGCAGCACACCGCGACCATACACGCGCCAACTGCTCTCTTCCGCTCCTTTCTCTACGCGCAACGCCAGGTTCTTTTCCAACTCTTTGTTCAGACGGTCCTGGATATGACGGCTCGTCACGAACTTACCGTCCTGACCGAAGAAAGGACTGTCGTTGATGCAGAACGTCATACTCATCGTCGGTTCGTCGATAGCGATCGGTTTGAGCGGTTCGGGATTTTCTGCATCGCATATCGTGTCGCCGATCTCAAAACCGTCGATGCCGATCATCGCGCAGATGTCGCCGTTCTTCACCACGTCCGTCTTTACATGACCCATGCCCGAGAATGTGTGCAGCTCTCTGATCTTGGTTTTGACCATAGAGCCGTCTTTTTTAGCCAGCGTCACTGCCTGCCCGTCTTTGAACTCGCCGCGATGAACGCGACCGATAGCGATTCGGCCGACATAACTGTTGTAATCCAGACTTGTTACCAGCATCTGCGGTGTACCCGGGTTCTCTTCCGGAGCAGGGATGTACTCGATGATAGCGTCCATGAGGTCCGTCAGATCCGTCGTCGGCTTGCGCCAATCGGTACTCATCCAACCCTGCTTGGCACTGCCGTACAGCGTCTGGAAATCCAACTGGTCATCCGTCGCATTCAGGTTGCACATCAGGTCGAACACCTCTTCCTGCACCTCGTCCGGACGGCAGTTCAACTTATCTACTTTGTTGATTACTACGATGGGTTTCAGACCCAATTCCAGCGCTTTCTGAAGCACAAAACGTGTCTGCGGCATGGCGCCTTCGAACGCATCGACGAGTAGCAACACGCCGTCTGCCATGTTCAGCACACGCTCTACCTCGCCGCCGAAGTCCGCGTGACCCGGAGTGTCGATGATGTTGATCTTAACACCCTTGTACTCGATGGCGACATTCTTCGCCAGAATGGTGATGCCGCGCTCACGCTCCAAGTCGTTGTTGTCCAATATCAACTCTTGAGGCTGATTGCTGAATTCAGAACGCTGACTACTGACCACTTTGGCCGTGTAGAGCATCTTGTCGACCAACGTCGTCTTGCCGTGGTCCACGTGAGCAATGATGGCTATGTTTCGTATGTTTTGCATAATCTATATATGATTTTATCATGCGTGTGCGGTCACACGAACGCATAATAGCGTGCAAAATTACTACAAATATTTGGAATATACAAGAATTTGGGTCTAAAAATCAAATTTATTTGAATTTTTTCGTCCAAAGTCTTGTTGTTTGCACAACTGTGCGAACGGAATGTCGGAGGGCTAGGTGTCCCCGTTAATCGGGGAAACCGTAACACGGGAAGGGGTAATGTAGTCGGGAGGGCCGCAAGTACTGCAAATATACAGCGCGCGCGCACGCGTTCCTTATAATATTATATATAGCGTACGTAAGAGAGTCATTTATACTGAAAAACATAAATTTTACGAATTTCACCCAAAATACTCAAAAATAATAGGTATTGATAATCAGCAAGTTACAAAGAAAATGCAAAAAAAATGCAGAAATATTTGGTCAGTTCAAAAAAAAGCTGTACCTTTGCACTCGCTTTTGAGAAACAAGTGTGTTTCGATTTTCTACCGGAGTCCCGGACATTAAAATTCAGATTCTCTTTTGAGGACCTAATTTTTTTGCGCCAAACTCAAGCAGAACAAAGCAATTGAAAGATTGATACAATTAGTGTAGTACAAGAACTGAAGTAATGACGAAAGTTATTACGAAGTCCACGGCTTGTCCGTGAACTTCTTATGGTTCCCGAAAAAATTCTACACTTGATAAATTCGATTATTCTGAGCTATCTTATAATTTCTTTTTACAACGAAGAGTTTGATCCTGGCTCAGGATGAACGCTAGCGACAGGCCTAACACATGCAAGTCGAGGGGCAGCGCGGGAGAAGCTTGCTTTTCCTGGCGGCGACCGGCGCACGGGTGCGTAACAGGTGTGCAATCTGTCCATAGTCGGGGAATAGCCCAGCGAAAGCTGAATTAACACTCCATGTGAATCGAAGCCGCATGACTTTGATTTGAAACGCAAGGACTATGGGTGAGCACGCTTCTGATTAGGTAGTTGGTGGGGTAACGGCCCACCAAGCCGACGATCAGTAGGGGTTCTGAGAGGAAGGTCCCCCACATTGGAACTGAGACACGGTCCAAACTCCTACGGGAGGCAGCAGTGAGGAATATTGGTCAATGGGCGAGAGCCTGAACCAGCCAAGTCGCGTGAAGGATGAAGGTTCTATGGATTGTAAACTTCTTTTGTCCGAGGGTAAAGGAGGCTACGTGTAGCTTTTTGCAAGTATCGGACGAATAAGCATCGGCTAACTCCGTGCCAGCAGCCGCGGTAATACGGAGGATGCGAGCGTTATCCGGATTTATTGGGTTTAAAGGGTGCGTAGGTGGTTTGTTAAGTTTGTGGTGAAAGCGTGCGGCTCAACCGTACCAAGCCATGAAAACTGGCGAACTTGAGTGCAAACGAGGTAGGCGGAATGTGATGTGTAGCGGTGAAATGCTTAGATATGTCACAGAACCCCGATTGCGAAGGCAGCTTACCAGCATGCAACTGACACTGAGGCACGAAAGCGTGGGTATCAAACAGGATTAGATACCCTGGTAGTCCACGC